>CAYODK010000202.1:0-10228 GCA_964402695.1 uncultured Verrucomicrobiota bacterium | reverse complement strand
GGCCTCCCCCGCCCGGCGGAGCGGTGAACGCGACCGGCCTCAGCCGGAACGATTCCGTTGGATCCCGAGTTAAGGACGCGACGCGGGCGAATCGTTCCGGAAGAGGAAAGTAAGAAACTCCAAACTCCAAGGAAGTGGAAAGGCCAACGGGGGCGAAGGGGGGAAGGCCGGACGGCCTCAGTGCCCAAGCCGCCCGTGAAAGGCGGGTACCTTTCAGGACGGCCTCGCGTCGGCAACGGAAACCCCTCCGACTTCCTTCCTTTTCCCTTTGCACTTCCAACTTCCTTGGAGTTTGGAGTTTCCCTACTTCCGGAGCGATGCCCACGGTTCTCCGTGGATCAAGATCAACGGCATCGGGCCGGCTCAGGACGTCCGCCGCCACGCCGTCCGCCAGCCGCAGCAGCGGTTCGGCGAAGACTCCGAGCGCGACACAGACCGCGACGAGCAGCGCCGGGGCCGCGAAGCTGTCGCCCCCGGGCGTCGCGGCGGGGGCGTCCCTGCGCGGCGTCCACCACACGAGCTGGTAGGCCCGCACAATGTAGACGAGGCTGAGCCCGCCCGCGGCGGCGAGCAGGGCCAGCACGAGGAACCGCTCCCCCCCCGCCGCGCTGCGGAACAGCAGCCACTTGCCGATGAACCCGTTCAGGGGCGGAACCCCGGCCAGCGCGAGGCCGCCGAGCAGGAAGAGCGCGCCGGCGGCGGGCCATCTCCCGCCCAGCCCGCGCAGCGCGTCGAACGCGGCGGAATGGCCGGGCGCCCGGCCGGCCATCGCCCCGGCGATCATGAGCAGCGCCGACTTGACCAGCGCATGATTCACCGCGAGCACGACCGCGGCCGCGATCGCGGCGCGGCCGCCCCACGCGATCGCGACGAGCATCAGTCCGATCTGCGCGAGCGTCGAGTAGGCGAGCATCCGCTTCGCGTGCCGCGTCCCGATGGCGCCCAGGCTGCCGACCAGGACCCCGGCGATGCCGGCCGCCAGCAGCACGGACCGGAACGGTCCGCCGGCGAGCGGAAGGAACAGCGCCCCCCCGCGGAGCAGCACGTAGACGCCGAGTTTCACGATCACGGACGACAGCATCGCCGAGACCGGCGTCGGCGCGGCCGCGTGGAAGTCCGGCTGCCAGAAGTGGAACGGAACGCCGGCGCACTTGCCCAGCGCGTAGACGAGCAGGAAGACCGCCGCCGTGGCCGCCAGCGGATGGTCCGGCCGCGCCGCAATGCGTTGCGCCAGATCGGCCAGGTTCAGCGTCCCGCAGGCCGCATACAACGCGCCGCACGCCACCAGCAGGCTCAGGCCGGAGACAAGGCTGATGTAGAAGTACTTGAACGCCGCCTCGGGTCCCGCCCCCGTGCGCGCCGCGGCGGTCAGCGCCGCACCGGAGATCACGATCAGCTCGGTGCAGACGAAGAGGTGGAACAGGTCGCCCGACAGGAAGGCGCCGGACAGGCCCGCGGCGAGCGTCAGGAACAGCGGGTAGAACGCCGGCTCGCCGCGCACCGCGGCGTCGCGGCAGCCCCACGCGTACAACCCGCCTGCGGCGAAGACCGCGCCGGACAGCGTGACGAATGTCGCCGACAGCAGGTCGCCGGCGAACCCGATGCCGTACGGGACCGGCCAGCCGCCCATCGCGTACGCCACGGGACGCCCGGCCGTCCAGACCTCGCGCAGGAGCACCGCGCCGGACAGGAAGCCGGCCAGCAGGAGGCCCAGCGCCACCGCCGCCTGCGCGGCACGCCAGCGCGCCAGCAGCATCGTCGCCCCCGCCCCGGCGAGGGGCAGCAGGAACGGCAGGATGGCAAGGGGATCGTTCATCGCCTAATGCTTGAGCTCCGTGAACCGGTCCATGTCGCCCGTCCGGTGGCGGGCGGAGAGGAGGAGAACCAGCGCGAGAACGAACGAGAATCCGCCCATGCTGATGACGATGGCGGTGAGGATCAGCGCCTGCGGGAGGGCGTCGCTGTGCGTGCCGCGGAGCGTCGCATACGCCGCGACGACCCCCTCGTAGGCGCCGGTCGTGAGCAGGAGGAGGTTCATCGCGTTCGACAGGATCACCAGCCCGATCGCCGAGCGGACCACGTTGCGCCGGAGCAGCTGGTAGAGACCCGCGCCGAAGAGCCCGCCGATCGCGAGGGCGAGGAGGAGGTTCACGACGCGGCCCCCCCCTCCGTCCCGACGGCAGGGCGCGGACGGTCGAGCGACTCGATCATGAGGACGGCGCTTCCGAGCACCGTCAGGCAGATCGCGAGCTCGAAGATCATGGCCGTCCCGAGGTGGACGCCGGGCGGCAGAGGAAGGCCGATCGCATGGCCGAAGTCGAACGGCGAGAAGAAGGGTTGCCCGGCCACCGCCGGCGCCACGGCCCCGGCCATCCCAAGAACGAGGCCCGTGCCGAGCAGCAGACGCGGACGCACCCAGCGCAGCCGGCGCCGCGTGGCCGCCAGGCCGAAGACCGCATGCCAGAGCGCCACCGCCAGGCTGACGGTCACCCCGGCCGTGAACCCGTCGCCCGGCTGGTCGTGACCGTAGAGAATGCGGGTGGCCGCCATCACCAGGGCGAGCGGGAGCACGATCCACGCAAGAAGGTGCAGGAAGGCCGAGGTCCGCGGCCCGGCCACGCCGAGGGTCGTGTCCGCCCGCGCCGGCTCCGCCGCCGTCCGGCGCCTCCGTCCCGCCGGTCGCAGCAGCAGCGCGACCGCAAGGCCGGCGGCGGCGAAGACCGTGATCTCGATCAGCGTGTCGTAGCCCCGGAAATCGACGACGATGGCGCCGACGACGTCGCTGGCGCCCGTGCGCGCGACGGCATGGGCCTCGTAGTAGGGCGTCACGACGCTCTCGCGCGGCCGCGAGGTGAGGGCCGCGTAGGCGATCGCGGCGACCACGGCGCCCGCCCCGGCGGCCGCCGCCATCCCGCGGAGCCGGTCCCGCCCGTCCGCGGCGGGGGCCGGCGCGCGCGGCAGGCGCCGGAGCGCGAACACGAGCACGACGGTGGCCAGGATGTCCACGACGACCTGCACCAGGGCGACATCGACCGCCGGCTCGAGCGCGATGTAGAGCGCGACGCTGAGTCCGGACGCGGCCAGCGCGAGGACCGCGAGGAGGTCGTCCCGCAGCCGGGCGCTGGCCAGGGCGGCGCCGAGGGCGACCAGCACCGAGAAGATCCGCACCCATCCGCCGGGTGACACCGGGCCGCCGGACGCGGCGGCGGGCAGCGGAACCGCCCCGAAGAGCACGAGGAGCAGCCCGGTCGCGGCAAGCATGGCGAGCAGGTAGCGCCGCAGGCGTCCGTCCTGCACCCGCACCACCGCGGCGGCCGCCGCGTCGACGCCCCGCAGGAGGGCCTCATAGGCGCGATCGCCCCACGTCCCCGCGGCATGTCCCGGACCTCGCTCCAGATCCTTCGCTCCGCGACGGTGCAGGAAGACGGCGGTCCCGAGGCTCAGCGCCACGGCGCCGAGCAGCAGCGGCGGCGTGACGCCGGTCCACACCGCCAGCGAGACCTTGACCGTCGCGCCGTGGGCCGCCTCCGCCGCCTGCGCGAGGAACGCGGCGAGACCCGCCGGCTCCGGCAGCAGCGCGAAGACCAGCGAGGCCGCCGCCGGGATCGCCGGGGCCAGCACCATCAGCGCAGGGGCCTCGTGCGCGCGGGCGGCCGCGTCGCCCGCCCGCCCGAGGAACGTGCGTGCGACCAGCGTCGAGGCCTGCGCGAAGATCAGGGCGCCCGCGAGAACCGTCCCGGCGGTCATCGCGAGATCGAAGGCGCGCGAGTCGCTCGGATGAACCGCTGTCGCGATGAGCGTCTCCTTGGCCAGGAAGCCGGCCAGCGGCGGCAGGCCCGCCATCGAGAGGGCCGCGATGAACGCGACCGTGAACGTCGCCGGCATCGCGCGCCGCAGGCCGCCCAGCCGGCGCAGGTCGCGCGTGCCGGCGCCGTGGTCGACGATCCCGGCGACCATGAAGAGCGAGCTCTTGTACAGCGCGTGCGCGAGGACGCCGATGGCCAGCGCCTTGAACGCGATCGCCGTGTCCTGGCCGATCAGCATCATCAGCACGCCGAGCTGGCTGACGGTCGAATACGCGAGCACGGCCTTCAGGTCGTTGCGCCAGAGGCCCCGGTAGGCGCCGACCAGCATGGTCACGAGCCCGGACAGGCTCAGGAGCCAGAACCACATCTCCGTCCCGCCGAGCATCGGGTTGAGCCGCGCCATCAGGTAGATGCCCGCCTTGACCATGGTCGCGGAGTGGAGGTAGGCGCTCGCCGGCGTCGGCGCGGCCATCGCGTCCGGAAGCCAGGTGTGCAGCGGGACCTGCGCGCTCTTGCTGAAGGCGCCGAACGCAACCAGGGCGAGCATCACGGGGTAGAGCTGGTGGCCGCGGAGGCCGTCGCCGGCGGCGCGCAACGCATCGAAGCCGACGCCGCCCGCCGCGTGCGCCAGCAGGGCGAAGCCCGCCAGCAGCGCCGCGCCACCCGCGCCCGTGACGAGCAGCGACTTGAGAGCGGCCCGCCGCGCCGAGGGATCCTCCCGGTGATGCGCGATCAGCAGGAAGGACGCGATGCTCGTGCCCTCCCAGAACACGAACAGCGTGAGCAGGTCGCCCGCCATGACAAGGCCGAGCATCGAGGTCATGAACGCCATCAGCGTCGCGAGGAACCGCGGCGCTGCGGGATCGTGGTCGAGGTAGAAGCCCGAGTAGAGCGCCACGAGGGCGCCGACCCCCGTCACGAGCAGCGCGAACAGCAGGCCGAGTCCGTCCACCTGCAGCGAGAACACCAGGCCGGCCGACGGCATCCACGGGAGCACGATCGACGGCGCGCCTCCGGACAGCACGGCCGGGAGGTGCGCCGCCAGGGTCCCCGCGGCCGCCAGCGGAAGCAGCGTGAGCACCGCGCCCGCAACGCGGGGCCGGCGCAGCGCCCGCGGCCCCGCCCCCAGGGCGGCCGCAAGCGGCGCACCCGCGGCGCACAGGATCAGCGGCAACAGGAGTCCCCAGTCCATGGCGCGGGAACGTATCACGCAAGAGCGCAACGCGCCACAGAATGCGGACGAAGAGACGAGGGATGAAGGATGGGGGCGGTGGGAGGACGAGGCAGGCTCGACGGAATCCCACACCGCGGGACCGACACCCCTGTCTGCCCCTCCCGCCGTTCCGGGCCCGTCGCGCGACGCGCCTACTTCGCCGTGCCGGCGCCCGGGCGGCGGGGCGGACCGACGACGGGCCAGGTCGCGCCGTTGTCGGGCGGCATGGACTTGTGCCACGCGAGCACCGCGGCCGTGAGGCGCGCAACGGCCTCCGGCTCCTGCGCGGACAGGTTGCGGGTCTCGCCTGCGTCACGGTCGAGGTCGTAGAGCTGCGGCGCGGAGCCGTCGTACTCGCACAGGAGCTTCCACCGGCCGTCGCGGACGGCCAGGTCGGGCAGGTTCTCCTCCCGCGTCCCCGGACGGTCCGGCGGGCGGCGGAAAAAGAGCGGCGCCTTGCGCGACGCCGGCGCGCGGCCGAGCAGCGTGCCGGGCAGCGCCTCGCCGTCGAACGCCACGCCGTCCGGCGCGGCGGCGCCCGCGATCCCGAGCAGCGTCGGGACAAGGTCGACCGCCGCGAACCACGACGCCTCGTCGCGGGTGCCGGCCTTCGCGGCCGGGATCAGTCCCGGGCCCCATGCGACCAGCGGCGACCGGACGCCGCCCTCGTAGAGCATCGTCTTGCCGCCGCGGAACGGACCGGCCGACCCGGCGCCCTGCTCGGGACCGTTGTCGGAGCAGACCAGCACGAGCGTGGTGTCCCGCAGCTTCGCGTCGCCGCGGATCGCGTCGAACAGAACGCCGAGCTGCTCGTCCATCGTGTCGAGCACACCGTGGTAGAGAGCGCGCTTGCCGCCGTCGCCGCGCCGCTCCTTCGGCGGATGGAACGGCGAGTGGACATCGTCCGGCCACACGTTGACATAGAACGGCTTCCCGGCGGTCGAGGCCTTCCGGAGGAAGGCCACGGCGGCGTCGACAAAGCGTGACGTGACGCGCGAACGATCCTCCCATAGGACCGGCCCCCGGCCGAGCGTGTCGGAGCCGAGCGCATGCCGGCGCGGCGGCTTTCCGTCGTAGGCGTTGCAGAGCGGAAGGAGCCGCGGGCCGAGCCCCTCGAAGTTGGTCAGCGACTCGTCGAAGCCGTACTCCGGGATGGCCGGCGCGTCGCCGACGTCGCGCTGGCCGCCCATGTGCCACTTCCCGAAATGGCCGGTCGCGTAGCCGGCCTTCTGCAGGCAGCGGGCCAGCATCGGCGCGGCCGGGTCGAGCCACTGCGCGACGCCGCGGCGCTCGTTGGTCGCGCGGTTGTCGAGGTAGGACGTGATCTTCCAACGATGCGGATACTGGCCGGTCGAGATCGCCGTGCGCGAGGGCGAGCAGATCGGCGAGTTGACGTAGAACTGGGAGAAGCGCAGGCCCTCCGACGCGAGCCGGTCGATGTGTTCGGTCGTGACCGCGCCGTTCCCGAAGCACGAGAAGTCGCCCCACCCCATGTCGTCGATGAAGACCAGGACGATGTTCGGGGGGGCGGCCGTCGCCGCGCCGGCGGCGAGGGCCAGGGCCAGGAGCACGGGGCGTATCTTCATCGCGCGGCCTCCACGGACGTTGCGGCGCCCAGCGGGATCGCGACGTTGAACGAGCCGTCGCGCCCCCTGGCCTCCGCCGCGGCGCAGAAAAGAACCGCGGGCCGGGTCCCGTCGAACCAGATCTGCGGACGTTCGAGCGCATCGAGCCTCTGGACGGTCCCGTCCTCCCAGGCGATCTCCGTCACCGCAACGAACGGGTGCGCCGCCAGCGTCCAGTCGAGGCCGTCGGACGACCCGAAGAGCGCCAGCGACTGGCCCCGGCCGGTGAAGTGCCCCTTCATGTCCTTCACGACGGCGTGGTAGCGCGTGCCATCGCACCAGACGAACGGGTCCTCGGCGGGGAACATCACGCCCTCCTTCGTGAACACGGGCGAGGGGTGCTTGCGAAACGGGCCGGTGGGTGCGTCGGCCGTCGCGGCGAGGTGGACCACCGGCCCGCCGAAGGGCGCGGGGCCCTTCCGGGCGACGGCCTTGTAGATCATCAGGTAGCCGCCGTCCGGGCGGCGGGCCACCGACGGGTTCGCGACCATGAGCGCGTCGTGCGCGGCGGGATCGGGCGAGACATCGATCAGCGGCCGGTCGGACCGTGTCCACGGTCCCTCGGGCCTTTCCGCCACGGCGACGCCGATCCGCTGGTTGTTCCGGTGGGTCCAGTTGAGCGATTTCGTCGCGACCCCGTCGCCGGTGTTGCCCATGTAATAGAGGTAGTACTTCCCGTCGAACCGCATCACGGTCGGGTTGTGCGTGCAGAGGCCGTCCCAGAACTCCTTCCCGCGCGGCGGCAGCGCGACGTCGACGTGCCGGTAGGGCCCGAGCGGGGCGTCCGCGACGGCGTGCGCCACCTCCGAATGCGTGACCCAGGCCACGTGGCCGAGGTCCCGCCGCCAGCGGGAGTAGTAGAGATGGCAGCGTCCGTCGTCGCCACGGACCATCGTGCCGCACCAGATGTTGAACTCCGGATCCGAGAACTTCGCCGACCGCGGAACCGGCCGGATCCTCGCCGCGAGGTCAAGATCCTCCGCGCCCCATGCCGCCGTGACCGCGAGCAGCACCCCGGCCACACCTCCCGCCGCGTTCGTCTTCATGCGGCCATCATGCCATCGCGGAGGCCCGCCGGCCAGAGCGCGCGAGTGGCGGCGGAGAGCCCGGAGCGGAGGGTTCGCCGGCGGAAGGGCGGACCCATGGTACGCAGCGTCGCGGACATCCCCCTTCCGTGCCGCGCACCTGGGACCGGTGAAGTGTAACATTATCGGATGCGGTCGCATCCATTAATGTTACACCTTCGATACGGCTGTCTGGCCGCCGGTGCGGGGTCGGATCGGAGGCGGGCCGCGGGGAGCCGCCGTTCCGACGGACCGGAGCCGGCGGTGCACGGCGGGCAACGGGGGGCCCCGAATCCGGAAGTCGGAGGTCGGCCGATGCCACGGAAACCCCCGGGGCAGAGACGATCCGACCGCGGAGCGCCGCGTCACCGGGCCGCGACGGCGGGCCAGGCGCCGAAGACGAGCACCTCGCGGCGGCCGTCGCGGTCGAGGACGAGCCGCGCGCCGGTGCCGGGATGGGCGGCGACCCATCGCCCGACCTCGTCCGGCGTCATCACGGCAAAGGCGGTCGACAGCGCGTCGGCGACCGTGGCGGACGGCGCGCGCGACCACGTGCCGACGTAGGCCTGCGCGGGCTTCCCGGTGCGCGGATCGACGATGTGCGCGCCCTTGACGTCGAACCCGGACGCGCTGATCGCGACCCGCTCGAGGCGGACGAGGTCCTTGCCCTGCGCCCCCTGGAGCGTCACCGGCCAGCCGGCACGGCCCTCGGGCGCGTCGAGTGCAAGCACGGTGCTGCCGCCGCCATGAAGCATGGCGCGGCGGACGTCCCATTCCGCCTCCAGCAGCGTGCCCATGCGGTCGAGCGCATAGCCCTTGCCGATCGCGCCGAGGCCGACGCGCAGGCGCGGGTCGCGCAGGCGGATCGCATGGCGGGTCGGATCGAACTCGAAGGCGCCCTCCGCGCGCACGGCCGCCAGCGCCTCGGGCGGGGAGCTGAAGCACGGATCGAACGCCCCGCCCGTGCTTCGGCACAACTCCGCGGCGGACTTGAGGGCGTCCCACGTGTCCGGGTTCACGACGACGAACTGTCCGCCCGCCGCGTTGAGCTGCCCGATCTCGCTGTTCGGAATGAAGTGGCTCAGGAACTCCTCGATCCGCTTGAGCTCGTTGAACGCGGCGTTCGTCGCTCCGAGCGCGAGGTCGGGATCGAGCGACGCCTCGACGAAGATCTCCCACCGGGTCGCCATCGCGTTGGTGGAGAACGAGCGCTCGGCCGGCGCGGGCGACTTCGAGGGTTGGGAGGGAGCGGGTGTGGTCATCGGGGGAGGTGTCAGGTTTCAGGTGTCAGGAGGCGGAGTTTCAAGTTCCAGGTTTCAAGTTTCAAGTTCAGGGGGCGGGGCCTGCACGGCGTTCGAGCAGCTTCGTCCAGAGGTCCTCGCGGACGAGGATCTGGAGCGCGACGCCGGAGCGGAGCCCGGCGACGGACGGCACGTAGCGGTCCTTCAGGGCCGCCTCGAGGGCGGGCATCAGGTTGGGCGATGCGACGACGACGGGGGCGTCGGCCGCGTCGGGGACCTCCGTCCAGTAGCCGACGTTGGACAGGCTGCGCAGGTACCACGGCAGCGGCCAGTACTCGGGCGAGACAACGCGGACAAGCATCGAGCGTCCCTCCGACGCCTCGGCCGCGGCGTCGAGGATCGTCCGCACGCCGTTGAGCAGGTCGCTCGACGTGTGTTCGTAGGCGCAGGGGTTGCGCGTATCGGCCGCATAGCGCCCGTTGATCCATCGCCCCTGCCGCAGCAGGTCCGCCGCGCCGGCCGCCAGCAGGAGCGCAAGACCGGCGCGGGCCGCCGCGCCCGGGAATGCGAGCCACAGGCCGCGCGCGCCCGCGCCCGCGAGCACGGAGAGCGCCCACAGCGGGGTGAGGATCAGCCACGGGGTCTTGTACGGAATGACGGAGTAGGCGGCGAACGACGCGGCGGCGAAGACGACGAGGAACCGGGCGAAGCCCCGCGACGGCGGCGCGCCGCGCCCGCCGCGGAACGCGAACCACGCCCCGGCCCCGCCGAGGAGCAGCAGCGGCCACTGGCTCCAGACGCCCAGCGGGCCGGCCCGGTGGAGGAAGAGAATCTGCAGGTAGTACGACCACGGCTTCTCGTGTCCGGCCCCGCCGGCGCGCTGCGCGAAGAAGCCGAAGGCCGCCACCGAGTCCCACAGGCCGCGCGCATTCGTGAAGAACGACGAGAAGAAGAGCACGACGACCCCCGCGGCGGCGACGGCGAAGACGGCGGCGTGCGCCGGGCGGACCGAGGTCCATGCGCGGCGCCCGTCGGGCCCCCGCGCGAGCGCGCCGGCGGCGACAAGGCCCGCCGCCGCCGCCGCGTAGGCGATCGCGGACGTCTCCTTCGTCGCGAACATGAGTCCGGCCGCCAGCCCCGCCGCCGCCGCCCAGGCCGCGGAGGGCCGCCGCAGGTGGCGCCAGCCGCAGGCGACCGCGGCGGCGGTGAAGAAGACCAGCAGCGTCTCCTGGAGGTAGTAGCGGCTGTAGTCGACGAGGAAGGGGTTGAGCGCGAGCGC
>CAYODK010000201.1:0-10364 GCA_964402695.1 uncultured Verrucomicrobiota bacterium | reverse complement strand
CTCGACTGCAGCCTCCCGTAGGAGTCTGGGCAGTGTCTCAGTCCCAGTGTGGCTGACCATCCTCTCAGACCAGCTACCCGTAAGCCTTGGTGGGCCGTTACCTCACCAACTAGCTGATAGGACATGGGCTCATCCTCAAGCGACAGGTCCTTGCGGATCCCCGCCTTTGATCTCCCCGACATGCGCCAGGGGATAACATCCGGTATTACTCCGCCTTTCGGCAGGCTATTCCTGACTTGAGGGCAGATTGCCCATGCATTACTCACCCGTCCGCCTCTGTCCCCCCGTTGTATTGCTACTCCAGGGTTCTCGATCGACTTGCATGCCTAATCCACGCCGCCAGCGTTCGTTCTGAGCCAGGATCAAACTCTCCGTAGTAACTTCATCTTTCAATGTCGTTAGAACGGTGTCCCAAGCGGGGCTAGCCGCCCGGGACGTTGTCCTGTGGCCGAAACCCCCCGAGGGGGTTTTCGGAAACCCATTCACAAGCTCCACGCACGTCACACCACTTCTGATTCGAAGCAGTTGTGCGTATCGTCATTCCATTTTCAAAGAGCAGGCAAAAAACCGCCCTCCTTTGCCGGGGTCCTCGTTCCCGAGGAACGGCCAAGGTGACGGCCCACTTTCGCCTCCCTCCGGATTATTTCCGGAGGTCTCACCCAATCGTGCCGCCATACTAGCGCAGCGCCTTGAGCATGTCAATGCCCGGAGCGAACTTTTTTTCGCTCACCGTCGGGCACCGCTCTCTCAAGGAACACCGCCAATCCGGCGGACGAGTCGGCAATCTACCCGAACGCCTCCCCGGGGCGCAAGCGGTTTTTTGATCTTTTTTTCATACCAACGGATCGCCCCGCGGTTTCGGCTGCCCCACCTGCGTCCGGCCGCCCCGCCTCCGGCTCCATGGATGACCTCGAGAATCGATGGTATATACGGCGCCGTAGAAGGTTACGGAATCAACATCCCGGGGGCGTCCCGCGGCCGATCGTCCGAGCCCCTCCGGGGATAGTGTGCGCGAGGTTCAGCAAAAAGGAGAAGGGTCATGGATTAACCTCTGGGGGGCTAGAGAACCCACAGGAGGAGAAGCACATGACCCGGAAGAAGGATAGCGCAGCGGTGGTGGACTGGAAAGCGGCGATGAGGGAGCAGGAAGACTTTCTCAAGCCGATGGTCGCCGTGGTGGTGCAGGAAGTGATGGAGGCGGAGATGACCGAGGCGGTGGAGGCATCCCCGTACGAGCGGACGGGAGAACGGAAGGGATACCGGAGCGGGTATTATCGACGGGGGCTGATCACGCGGGTGGGCCGGATCGAGTTGCGGGTGCCGCAGGACCGGCAGGGGCACTTTCGGACGGAAGTGTTCGAGAGGTACCAGCGTGGGGAGAAGGCGTTGGTGGCGTCGTTGGTGGAGATGTACGTGCAGGGGGTGTCGACGCGGAAGGTGCGGGCGGTGACCGAAGAGCTCTGCGGGCACGAGTTCAGCGCCTCGGCGATCAGCGCGATGGTGCAGCGGCTCGACGAGCAGCTGGAGGCGTTTGCGAGCCGGCCGCTGGACGAGCCGTATCCCTACCTGATCGTGGATGCGCGCTACGAGAAGGTGCGCGAAGGGGGACGGGTGGGGTCGCAGGCGGTGCTCATTGCCATCGGGGTCAACTGGGACGGACGGCGGGAGGTGTTGGCCGTGGATGTGGCTTCCCGGGAGAGCCGGACGAGCTGGCGGGAGTTCCTGCTGGCCCTCAGGGCCCGGGGGCTGCGCGGAGTGGAGATGGTGGTGAGCGACGACCACGAGGGGCTGCGCCGGGCGATCGGAGAGCTCTTTCCGGAGGCCGGCTGGCAGCGCTGCTACGTTCATTTCCTGCGCAATGCGCTCGACCACCTGCCGCGGACGGCCGACCGGGACTGCCTGACGGAACTGAGGTGGATCTACGAGCGCCAGAACGCGGAGGAGGCGCGCCGGGACCTGCAGGCATGGCTGCAGCGGTGGGCCGGCCGGTATCCGAAGCTCTGCGACTGGGTGGAGGCGAACATCGAGGAGACGCTGACGTTCTACCGGCTGCCCCGGGAGCACCACAAGCATCTCAAATCGACGAACATGCTCGAGCGGCTCAATCAGGAGATCAAACGGCGCACCCTGGTCGTGCGCATCTTCCCGAACGCGCCCAGCTGCCTGCGCCTGGTGCGGGCCCTGGCGGTGGAGATCCACGAGGAATGGATCGAGGCCACCCGATACCTCAACATGGCGGTCCTCAAGGACCATAACAAGGAGCGCCTGCTGTCCGATGGCTCCGCCGCCTGACGCGGCGGCGCGCGCGCCCCTGAGGGGGTACCCCCTCAGGGGCGCATCCCAAAACCCCAGCGGCTATCCCCAACTCCTTTTGCTGAACTTGACGCACACAACTCCTCCGGGCCGAGCCCCGCGCCCGGACGGAGCCGGGGCGGGCACCCCGCCCCCCGGACGGATCCCCGGACCCGCGCCGCCCGACGGGACGCTGCCGCCCAGTCGGGCCCCATGCTGTCCATGTAATGTCTAAGTATGGTCCCGAGGGCAGATCGGGCCTCGACGCGGGACAGAATCAGGATTGCGCTCGGATGGGGGCCTTGGGTATGGTCATGGACCGTCCGCGAGCGGGCGGATGAAGATCGGGGTGGAGATATGACGCAACGTACGTCGGTCCGGCTGGCGGCTGGTTGGGCGGTTTCCGTGCTCGCAATGGCGGCCGGTGCGGCGGATCCGCTGTCACCCCAGGTGCTCGCCTCGCTCCCGGATGGCAGCCGGCTCTACGTAGGAGCCGGCACGGCCCGCCGGATCCTCGAACTCGACGCCGCCGCGGGCACCGTAGCGCGCGAGTTCAAGGCGGACGTCTCCCCCGCCGCCCTCGCGCTGTCGGCCGACGGCGCCCGGCTGTTTGCAGCGGGCGGAACCGGCCAGGGCAGGGCGTGGTGCCTCGATCGGGCGAAGGGCAGGGAGATCTGGGAGGTTCCCGCCGGTCACTCCCCATCCTCACTCTGTCTCTCGAAGGACGGCGGGACCTTGTATGTCTGCGACCGGTTCACAAATCGAATCCTCGCGCTGGACGCTGCGAGCGGAAAGCCGAGGACGGTCATCGCCGTGACCCGCGAGCCCATCGCCAGCGCGCTGACCCCGGATGGGGCCGTGCTGGTCGTCGTCCATCACCTGCCCGCGGGCCCGGCCACGGCCGAGGTCGTTTCGATCGAGGTCTCCCTGATCGACACCGCGACCGGCAAGGTGGCGGCGACGGTCCGGCTGCCCAACGGCTGCACGGCCGGACGGGGAGTCGGCCTGTCGCCGGACGGACGCTTCGCGTACGTCACGTCGATCCTCGGCCGCTACACGCTGCCGACCACCCAGCTGGACCGCGGCTGGATGATGACCTCGGCCCTGAGCGTCATCGATGTCGCGGAACGCAAGCTCGTCAACACCGTGCTCCTCGACGAGATCGACCGGGGCGCGGCCAATCCATGGGGCGTTGCCTGCACGCCGGACGGCGCCCGGCTGCTCGTGACGCATTCCGGCTCGCACGAGGTCAGTGTGATCGACCGCGCGAAGCTCCACGACAAGCTGGACCGCGTCGCCAAGGGCGAGAAGGTCACGGCGGTCTCCACCTCGCCGCAGCAGGTCCCGAACGACCTCGCCTTCCTCGTGGACATCCGCGAGCGCGTGAAGCTTCCCGGCAACGGACCGCGAGCCGTCGTGGTGGCCGGCGGCAAGGCCTATGTGGCCGAGTACTTCACCGACACCCTGGCTGTGCTGGATCCCGCCGGAACGCCCCCCCGGAGCACATCGATCGCCCTGGGGCCGAAGATTGCCCCCGACGTCGTTCGCCAAGGCGAGATTTTCTTCCACGACTCGGCCCTCTGCTTCCAGCAGTGGCAAAGCTGCGCGAGCTGCCACCCGGACGCCCGGGTCGACGGATTGAACTGGGACCTCCTGAATGACGGAATGGGCAATCCCAAGCAGACGAAGAACATGATGATGGCCCACAAGACCCCGCCCTCGATGATGAGCGCCATCCGCGACTCGGCCGAGGTCGCGGTCCGTTCGGGGATCCGATACATCCAGTTCGCGGTGCGCCCCGAGGAGGACGCGAAGGCGATCGACGAGTACCTCAAGTCCCTGAAGCCCGTTCCGAGCCCGCTCCTCGTGAACGGACGGATGGGCGACTCCGCCCGGCGCGGGGAGAAGGTCTTCCGGAAGGCGGGATGCGCCGACTGTCATCCTTCGCCGCTCTTCACGTCGCTGAAACCCTACGACGTCGGCACCGGCACGGACCTGGACAAGGACAAGGCCTATGACACGCCGACGCTGGTGGAATGCTGGCGCACGGCTCCGTACCTCGTGGACGGGCGCGCCGCCACGATCAAGGATGTCCTGACGACGTTCAACAAGGGCGACCGCCACGGAACCACGTCCGGCCTGACCGAGCAGGAACTGGCCGATCTCGAGGCGTACATCCTCTCCCTCTGACGGATCGAACAATAATCAGCCCCCACACACGTTCGGGTGAGTCATCATGAGCGAATATTGTCCCCACTGTGGCCTAACTCTGTCCCGGATGCGCCAGCCGCGGCTTGACATCGTTCGCCTCGCGCGCACGGGGAGCACCCGCTTCTTCGTGACCGACGCTCCCGGAGGCGACGGCGGCGCCGAGCCGCTCGCGCGGGAGATCGGGGATGTTCTCAAGAACCATGGGGCGCACGTGGCGGCCATGGATCTCTTCGGCCCGTCCGACCGGCAGGCGGAAACGCTCGCGGCCCTCGAGCGAACCTGCGGCCCCGTCAACTGGCCCGTGACGTGGATCGACGGATCCGCCTGCGCGGGCAAGGCTCCCATCGCCGCCCAGTTCTACGCCATCGCCGGGCCGACCCGTCCCGTGGAACTCGACGGCCGGGTCGTCGGCACGGTGGTCGAGGACTGCGACGCGCGGTTCGTCGTCTTCGCCGGCCTGCGTCCGGCCGACGTCACGGCGTCACGCGCGGACCAGACCCGTTCTCTTATCGATCAACTCGAGCGGGCGCTCGCCACCCTGGGCATGGATTTCCACAACGTCGTCCGCACGTGGTTGTATTGCGACAAGATCCTCGAGTGGTACGACGAGTTGAACCGGGTGCGCAACGAGTTCTTCACCCGGCGCGGGGTGTATGACCGTCTCGTGCCGGCGAGCACGGGCGTCGGGACGGGGAACCCCTTCGGGGCCGCACTGGTCGCCGACGCCCTGGCGATGGTTCCGCTGGCGGCCGGCGCCTCGATCAAGGCCATCCCCTCCCCCCTGCAGTGCCCCGCCCCCGCCTACGGCAGTGCCTTCAGCCGCGCCGTGGAGGTCTCACTGCCCGGCTGCCGCCGCCTCTACATCTCGGGCACCGCCAGCATCCACCCGGAAGGCGAGACGGCCCATGTCGGGGACGTCGACGCCCAGGTGGACCTGTCGATGCGCGTGGTCAAGGGCATACTCGACTCCGTTGGATACCAGTGGACGGACATCAACCGCGCCGTCGCGTACTTCAAGCGGCCGGAGGACGCCGGGGCCTGGGACCGATGGGTCAAGGCCAACAACATCCCCGCGATGCCCATCGTGGTCGTGAAGGCCGACATCTGCCGCGACGATCTGCTCTTCGAGGTCGAAGCCGACGCGATTCGCCTCGTCTGATCCCGCTCGCACGCCGCGAACGGTTCGCCCGACGGCGCCATTGCGGGGCGTGGGGACATCGTCCATACTCCCGCCGCGGGCCGGGAACACGGCCCGCTCAAACGATGCGGGGTATCCGGATGCGCGCGGCGCTGATCCAGATGACGGTGTCGGACGATCCATCCGTCAACGTGGAATCGGCCGTGGCCCGCCTCCGGGACGCCGCGGAGCGCGGCGCATCCGTCGCCTGCCTCCCCGAACTGTACCGGACCCGCTATTTCTGCCAACGCGAGGATCCGCGCGCCTTCGATCTGGCGGAACCGATCCCGGGGCCTTCCACCACGGTCCTGGGCCGCCTTGCACGCGAACTGGACCTCGTGATCGTCGCCCCGCTGTTTGAGCGGCGCGCGCCGGGGCTCTATCACAACACCGTGGCCGTGATGGACGCGGACGGATCCATCGCGGGGCTGTACCGGAAGATGCATGTCCCGGATGACCCCTGTTTCTACGAGAAGTACTATTTCGCCCCGGGCGATTCCGGTTTCCGGGCGTTCGATACGCGGGCCGGCCGGATTGGCGTGCTGATCTGCTGGGACCAGTGGTACCCCGAGGCCGCACGACTCGTCTCCCTGCAGGGCGCGGAGATCATCCTGGTCCCGACGGCCATCGGGTGGCACCCGCGGGAAAAGGCAGCCCTCGGCGAAGGACAGGTGGACGCCTGGACGACGGTCCAGCGCGGACATGCCATCGCCAACGGCGTCTACTGGGCTGCCGTCAACCGAGTCGGCCGCGAGCGCCCCGCTCCGGAGGCCGAAGGACTGGAGTTCTGGGGGTCCTCGTTCGCGTGCGATCCCTACGGCATCCTGCTGGCCCGTGCGCCGGCCGATGCCGAGGCCACCCTGATCGTGAACACGTCCCCCGAGCGCATCGAGAACGTCCGGCGGGCCTGGCCGTTCCTTCGCGACCGACGCATTGACGCCTTCGGGGACCTCGCCTCGCGCTGGGTGGATCGACCCGGGCCGCCATCCTCCCCTGCCCCGTGAAACGGTTCCCTGTCATCCTGGCGCTTCTCCTCCCCAGCCTCGCGGCCGCGGGCGATCCGGTGGAACTGACCCTCGAGGAGGCCATCGCGACCGCACTGGCTCACAATCGGACGCTGGCCCGCGGACAGATGCAACTTCGGGGACAGGAGATGGATGTGGCCCTGGCCCGCACCCAGTTCGAGACCGAGGCGGGCCCGGTCCTGCAATCCGCCCGCATGGGCGACGACACCCAGTGGACCTACGGACTCCAGGCGACGAGAACGACGCCCCACGGGACCCGTCTCGGAGCCTCCGGAACCTATCTGGACCGACGCGGAGCGGCGGGCGGAAACGAGCAGGCCTTGGCGGTCAGCCTGACCCAGCCGCTGTTCCGTCGGTTCGGACGCGCAGTCACCGAAGAGCCCGTCCGGATGCAGATGGACCAGTACCGCGCCGAGCGTAGAAACTGGGAAATCCAGCGGGCAGACCTCGTCATGAGCCTTGTGACGCTCTTCGAAACCCTGACCCGGCTCGACGCGCAGATCGCCTTCGAGACCGGGTACTTGGAGCGAATCCGCCGCCTCGGGATCCTCGTGCGCGCCCACGAACGCCAAGGGCGCTCGACGCGGGTCGACGTGGTGCGGATGGACCTTCAGGGGGGCGAGGCGCAGGCGCGACTTGCCGCCTTGGAGGAGCGGCGGGACGCCGCTTCCCGGGAACTGGCGGAGATGCTTGGAGCCGAGCTCCGGACCGCCTTTCGTCCCCACCCTCCGCCGGACCTGGATCTGGCCCTTCCGCGAGCGGAGGAAGCCGTGGCGGCGGCGGCCTCCAATCGACTGGATCTCGCCCAGGCGATCGACGACGCCGACATCGCCCGGCGCAAGGCCTCCCTTTCGCGCAGGAACCGCTGGCCCGACATCTCCATCGGCCTTTCGATGCGTCATGCTTGGATGGACACGTCCCTGCCGGGACTGGATGATGAGCGGACCGATGTGATCGCCTCGGCCCAGGTCGACGGCTATCCTTGGCGAACGGCGGATCGCCTCGGAACGATGCGGGCGGAACTGGACGATGCCTCCGCCTCCGCCATCGTGGACATCCGACGCGAAGCGATCGCCCGCGAGGTGCTTCAGACCCTCGCCGACTGCCGCCGCGCGGCCACGGAGCTCACCATCGCGGAGAGCAACCGGAAACTCGCGGAGGACGGAGCCCGGCTTGCCCGGCGGCTGTACGAGATGGGCCGGGGGGACGCATTCATCCTCTCGGACGCGGAGACCCAGCTCGCGCGGGCCGAGAGCCGCCTCCTGGAGGTCCGATCATCCCGCCGCCTTTCGGCCTACGCCGTCCTCCATGCCACCGGCACCCTGATCGAACACCCTGACGAGCTGAAACCCACCGGAGAGTGATCGCATGAGACCCCTGGCCGTTATCGTTCTGGCGGCGGGCGCAGCCGGTGCCGTGGCGCTGGCCGTCCGCACGAGCCGGTCGGGGCATGGCGCCGATGCGCAGGGCTCGCTCGTGATTGCCGAAGCGCCGTTCGAACTGTGGTCCGGGTACGAGGGCCGGCTCGCGGCCCGGCGCGTGGAAACGGTTTCCTCCCGGTTCAACGGCGGAGCAACCATCGTCGAGCTGGCCGCCGAGGGGACGCGCGTCCGCCGGGGCGACCTTCTCGTCCGCTTCGACAGCTTCCAGGTCGAGAACGACCTCGCACGCCTCGAACGGGAGCATGCCGTGGCGGAGTCCGAGCTTCGGAACCTGGAGAAGGCGGCCTTGCCGCTCGAACTCCGGGAACTGGAGACGGCCCTGATCGAGGCGAGGTACAACCATGGCGCCGAGGCGCAGTACGTCGAGGACTCCAAGGACCTGGTGAACGAGGGACTCGTCTCCGCCCGCGAGGTCGAACGGCAGCAACTCAAGGTGGATGGCCTTCGCGCCAAGATCGAACAGACCGAGCTGCGGCTGAAGCTGCTCAGGGAACATGTTCATCCGGCCCGACTCGAAGAGGCTCGGGCCAAGCTGGACGCCGCCGCGCGCCAGCACGCCCTGATGAAGGAGCAATACGCCCAGTGCACGGTGACCTCGCCCTGCGACGGGGAGGTCGTCCACCTTCCCCTGCCCTTCGGCACCGAGATCCGTACCGCGCGTGTCGGGGACACGGTCTTCAAGAACCAGGAGTTCCTCTGCATCCCCGACCCGTCGGAGTGGATCGTCCGGTGCGAGGTTCCGGAGCAGGAACTCGGACGGGTATCGCCCGGCTCCCTCGCGCTCCTCACCCCCAAGGCCTGGCCCCTGATGTGCCTGACCGGCACGGTCGAATCGGTCTCGGCCATGGCCCAGGTCAGGGGGGTGGATGCGGGGCTCCGCTTCTTCCCCATGTCGATCCGCGTCCTCGATGCCCCGGCGGAACTGAGGAGCGGCCTTTCGGTGCGGGCCGCGGTCCTGTCCCACCGCATCGAGCGGACGCCCGTGATCCCCAGGGCCGCGGTGCGGTGGGAGGGTGGCGAACCCTACGTCCGGATCCGGACCCCCGGCGGGCCGGAGCGTCACAGGCTGAAGCTCGGGCCGGCGAACGAGGAGGTCTTCGTGGTCCTCGACGGCCTCCGTGCGGGGGACGCCGTGCTGCCATGAGCGAGCCGGTCCTCAGCCTGCGCCGCATTTCGCGAACGTTCCGAACGGCCGGACGCGTGGCCGAGGTCCTGCGCGACATCGACCTCGACGCCCGCCCGGGACGCCTGCTGGCGGTGGCCGGGCCCTCGGGCTGCGGCAAGTCGACCCTTCTGCACATCGCCGCACTTCTCGATCCCCCGGACTCGGGCGACCTGGTCTTCGACCGCATTCCCGTGTCCGGCCGGAGCCGGGCGGACATGGCCCGGCTGCGCCGCGAGAAGATCGGAATGGTGTTCCAGCGGTTTCACCTCCTGCCGCACCGCAGTGCCCTGGAGAACGTCGTCTTCCGCTTCCGCTACACGGATGTCCCGGCCCGCGAAGCCCGCGCGCGCGCCCGGGAGGCGCTCGACAGCGTCGGACTGTCCGGCGTTGCCCACACCCCCGCCCGGCTCCTGTCCGGCGGCGAGATGCAGCGGGTGGCCGTCGCGCGCGCGCTGGCGCTGCCGCCGCTGCTTCTCCTCGCGGACGAGCCGACCGGCAACCTGGATGCCGGCGCGGCCCGCCATGTGATGGACCTGATCGCCGGTTGCCGGGCTCGAGGCATCGCGGTTCTCATCGCGACGCATAATCCGCGTTGGGTCGACGAATGCGACGACGTCCTCCACCTGGATCGCCCCGCCGGCCGTGTCCCGCCCCCATGACCGCCGCCTCCCACTTCACGGCCGATGTGCTCGACGGGTTGCGCTCCCGGCCCGGCCGAACGGCGATCGCCTTCGCCGGTGTCACCGTGGGGCTCTTCGCCCTGACCCTGACCCTTGGCGTCCTCCGGGGATTCCAGGAGCGCGCCCGGCAACTGACGGCCGAACTGGGCGCCCATGCCGCGGTCCTTCTGCAGGCGCCGGACGTCGGAGCGAGGGATCCGGCCCGCCAGCTCTCCCGCCGGCACATCGACGTTCTGCGCGCGGCGGCACCCGACGCGATCTGGAGCGGTCTTGGGGCCCGTCCGATCGACGGCCCCGACGGGCGGCAATCCCTCTGGCTCGTGCGTACCGACGAGTACCTGGCCGTCGCCCGCAGTTGGACGGTTTCCGGGG
>CAYODK010000200.1:0-10601 GCA_964402695.1 uncultured Verrucomicrobiota bacterium | reverse complement strand
TCTGCTTGTTTGGCCCGTAACGAAACAGACCGCTCTCTTTGCGCCGCAGAGTGGGCAAGTTCTCATCCTGGAGTGATTGACTGTCTTCGCGCCATCGGAAACGCGGCGTCCGTTCATGCACGCACGGCGGTGGCGTCTTGACCGGACAAACAGGCGCGCCATCATCTCGCCGCATTTCGTTTGTGCCTCGCTGGCCGAGTCAGTGCCTGATAGCCTCCCGCCATGATACAGAGCAACTCCAAAGTGCTCGCCATATTCGTGGCATGGCTGCTTGGTCTCCTCATGGTCGCGACGCCGACCGAGGCAATCGTCCCATCCCCTGGGGGCGGCATCGCGTGCGGTAAGGGGCTATCCCCATCCACGGCCTCAGGGCCCTTGGTGGACAGCTCCCGACTAGTATCCGAGATCGACACGCTTCTCGCTGGCCCGCTCTGCCGCAATGACCCTGTTAATAACTTCGATCCGCTGGGGCTGGATTGGCGCTGGCAGTTCACCGGACAGTTCAAGATGGAGCTCTTCAAGGAGATCCACTCGATGCAGGGTTTGGCTCGCGGGGAGTGGCGGAGACCCGCGTTTGACTGGGTTTGGCACCCGGAGTCGGACAATCCGGTTCTGGATGCGATACTGCGTGAGCTAGCTCCAAAAGGGATATCCGAGCCAAGCGGACTTGTGTTCTTCCGTAACGGCATTAGTCGCGGCCTAAGGGCGTGGGCAGACGAAACTGGGCAGTCACTTGAAGCCCTTGCGAGTCCCGATGAACTGGCTGAGCAGCTGGTTGCCGCATTTCGAGAGGATGCCGTCACCCTCGGGGCTCAGGTCCTGATGGGTGATTGGATGGCCCTGTTTGGTGACTTGAGCCATATGTCCGATGTCGCCACCTTGAAGGGCAAGTTCAATCAAGCTGGATACACGGTCGGACACAATGGTCCCAACGCTGCCATGGCGTTGATCACGGCGAGTATTGCAGGAAGGGCGAAGACTGCGGGAGCAAACACAGCGAGGGTAGGGCGCTTTTCGCGCATTGAGACTCCATGGGGGCGTCAAGTGTGGCAACGGGCAGATATCGACTGGTCGCTCGTGCGTCCAGATGGACTCACGAATATCGAGGCCACGAGGCGCGGAGCGGCTCCAATGCGACTTGTCGGCGGGAAGTGGGAGGACCTCCAGTTGCACCATCTCAACCAAGATGTTGCCGGGGGCCTAGCTGAAGTCTGGGCATCCACGCATCGAGACGTCCCGCACAATGTGCCGCCTCCAAGCTGGCGCGTTACGGACCCGGCGGCCGCAGGTGCATATCGAAGGGAAGTGCCCGCATATTGGACATGGCGATCAAACGACCATTGGGGGCGTCCATGACTCGCGATCAAATCGAGATTCGACTTCAGAAATCCGGGGTCGCCGGAAGGGTATGGGGCAGAAATGGGGCAGAGGCTGTCGCCGAGGTCGAAGGATTCCTTGGGCAACCACTTGCCTTGGATCTGAAGCACTTCATCGAGGGTGTCGGTAACGTCAGCATTGGACCTTTTGACGTTGTACTGGCCGGGAATGAGGCCGGTACCTACGGCGCTGTTACGGAGTCTCAAGGCCTCCCGGTGGATCTCGGTAGAGCGCTAAAGTTGCTCGATCATGCGGGGGAGTCATACATCTACTTCCCCAAAGACGGTACGATCGCGGCCTTTGAGGGGACCTGCTTGCATCACGGCACTGAAACGCTACGATTCTCAAATCTCGCCGCGTTCTTAGATTGGCTGTTCGAAGAAGCGGCTGCTATGCAAAGCGACGGGAAGACTGAATAGTGGAGGCGGGACTTCGAGATCCTCTCCCCCGCGACTGATGGCGTGGGGTCCCGACCGGCAGTAGGATTCAAATGCGGTGGAGCCCAGCACAAATGCAAGTGCTCGGACGCAGAGAGCTCGTTCCTGCTGGGATTGCGCTGCTCGTCCTTCACTTCGCTTGCCTCTCTGCGGCCGGGAAGATTGTGCCCGCGGCGAGGCCCACGGACGGCATCATCCGCGATATTGATGGGGCGGGGGCTGTGCGTGCCATATCCCGTGATCGGCTGCCCTGCCACGTGGTCTCGGTGGCTTTGTCCCATGGCGTAGGTCTCGATTCTGAGATCGATGCGTTTCTCCCCGGCCAGCTCTGCCGCAATGACCCTGTTAATAACTTCGATCCGCTGGGGTTGACGTCGGAGAATCGCGTGATACAGTGAAACTGTGAAGAATATCACAGTAACTGTGGACGACGAGTCGTACCGGGTGGCGCGGATCCGGGCGGCGGAGGCGGGGAGTTCCGTCTCGGCCATGGTGGCCGGGTATCTCCGTTCGTTGGGGGGGGCGGAGTCGGACTTCGAACGACGGCTGCGAATCGAGCGCGAGACTCTGTCCGCCATCCATTCATTCAGCGCGGCGGACCGCCTGCCCCGCGACCAGGTGCATGCGCGTCATGCGGTTCGTTGACACCAACGTTCTGTTGTATGCCATCAGCCGCGCCCCCGCGGAGGAGGCCAAGTCCAGGATCGCACGCGGGCTGCTGGAAAGGACCGATCTGGCTCTCTCTGTGCAGGTCCTCCAGGAGTTCTACGTTCAGGCCACGCGTCCGACCAAGAAGGACAGGATCGATCATCCACAGGCGGTGGCTCTCATCGAGGCATGGATGCGCTTTCCGGTGCAGGAGATAACCGCCGCAGTCCTGCTCGCGGCGCTCGGCGCCAAGGACCGCTTTCAGATGTCGTATTGGGACGCCGCGATCATCGAGTCGGCGCGGACCTTGGGCTGCCGTGAGGTGTACTCAGAGGATCTCCCGGCGGGTCGCAGCTATGGGGGGATCCGAGTGGTGAATCCGTTCACGTAGGTTCACCTACGCGACGGAATGCACGGTAGGGAGGCGAGTGTCGAACCGCGGCCGACTTCGGTCGAGAAAGGCTGCGAGGAAAAGGAGGCCGGTGTCCGACCGAGATCCCCACCGGGCTCCAACTGCCCCGATCGGGTATCGAAGTCTACTCTTGAGACTTATTAATACCCGAAAGGGTATACTATAGCTTGACATGGCCCACTCGTATACCCGATAAGGTGCTCATGAACTCGCCAATCAGCAGCTTCGTGAAGGCGCGAAGGCGACGGCTTGGCATCACCCAGCCGGAACTGGCCGATCGTGCCGGCGTGGGTTTGCGATTCGTTCGCGATCTGGAGCAAGGGAAGAAGTCGGTGCGTGTGGACAAGGTGAACCAGGTCCTGGCGCTGTTTGGTCACCACCTCGCACCGGTGACCTCTGCCGGACTGGAGGATGACCCTCATGCGCAAGGCTGAGATCAGCATCTTCGGGCGCAGGGCCGGCATCCTGGTCGAAGATGAGGACGGCTATACGTTCACCTACGCGACGGAGTATGTGGATCAGCCGGATGCCATTCCCCTCAGCCGCCTGCTGCCCCTGCGGCGCGAGCCGTATCGCGACCGGAGGCTCTTCCCCTTTTTCGACGGCCTGATTCCCGAGGGCTGGTTGTTGGAGATCGCCGGGAAGACATGGAAGCTCGATCCCCGCGATCGCATGGGACTGCTTCTGGCGTGCTGTCGCGATTGCATTGGCGCGGCCAGCGTGCGGCCGATCGAAGAGGAACGGCCATGAACCGTTGCAGGGTCTGCTGTGGACCGCTCGCAGAGAACGAGGATGGATATCATCCCCTGTGTGCCGATCGCTTGTTCGGGGTCCGCGCGGCGCCGCGGCTGTCGTTCACATGGGACACGCTGAACGAGATGGCCGAGAAGACCGTCCGGCGCAGCGTCGCGGTCCCCGGGGTCCAACCGAAGCTCTCCGTGCA
This sequence comes from uncultured Verrucomicrobiota bacterium, assembly GCA_964402695.1. GTDB lineage: Bacteria > Verrucomicrobiota > Kiritimatiellia > PWTM01 > PWTM01 > VGWF01. The sequence goes on along the minus strand of CAYODK010000200.1, from coordinate 6,784 downwards.
TCTCGAACGGGCCGCCGGCAGCGGCCCCGGTCGTTTCACGCTGGTGGGGCTCGAGGGGGAGTTGATTCTGAAGCCGCCATCGGCGAAGTACCCGGAGATGCCCGAACTGGAACATGCCTGCATGCGGATGGCCTCGTGCGCAGGGATCGAGACCGCGGTCTGCGGATTGGCGATCCTGGCCAGCGGGGAGTCGGCCTACCTGACCCGCCGCATGGACCGGGTCGATGGGCGGCCGCTTCACATGGAGGATACGTGCCAGTTGACCGACCGGATGACGGAGGAGAAGTACCGCGGGTCCATGGAGAGGATCGGGAGGGCCGTTCTGTCGTTCTCGAGCAATCCCGGATTCGACGCCGTCCGTCTCTTTGAGGTGGCGCTCTTCAGCTTCATCACCGGCAACGCGGACATGCACCTGAAGAACTTCTCGCTCCTGTACGAGCCGGACGGGATGATCCGTCTGGCTCCTGCCTACGACCTGTTGCCGACACACCTGCTGATTCCGGAGGACAGGGAGGAAATGGCGCTGACGGTGAACGGCCGGAAGTCCAACCTCCACCGGGGGGACTTCGACGCATTCGCGGCGACCATGAAGCTGTCCGATCGGCAGATCGCGAACACCCACGACAGACTGCGCTCCGGCCTTGAAGCGTCCGGCGCGGTTGTGTCGGAGTCCTTCCTGTCCCGACCCATGCAGCACGCGTTCCTTGAGTTGATCGCCGAAAGGTCAGCGCGGCTGTGGGGCGGCAACGAAGGGGAGCTCCCGCGGCCCGCTCCTCCGGAATGACACTGTCCGCAGCCTCAATCCGCTGGGTTGAAGTTCCGCTGCCGCGTCGCCGCACCTCTGGAGCAGCAGAAGACCCTCGAAGCATCGTCCGTTCCTCATCAACCAGGCTTAGCCGGGGATTTGGGGCCATCCGGAGAATTGAAACTTGAAACGTGGAGCTTGAAACTCCCCTTCAGCGCGTCATGCGCTCCGGCTTCTCGAAGTCCTCCTTCATCACCTGCGGCAGGCGGAAGACGTCGCCGTCGCGGGTGCAGAAGTAGAGGCGCGATTCGGACGGCTTCCGCCCGTGGCCGTCGGCCCAGAAGCCGTAGAAATCCGGGTGCGCGTTGACGGGGCGCCGTACGTAGCCGTGGTTCATCGGGCTGTTCCTCGTCATCTGGCGGGTCATCGTCCACGTCGCGCCCGTGTCGCGGCTGGTCCACATCGCGATCTCACCGCCGGGGTTGTACGGCTGCGGGCCGGGCTGGGTCGGGCCGATGATGCGCCAGTCGCTGTCGCTCTCGATGTAGAGCGCGCCGACGTCGTAGTTGCTGAGTGACTCGATGCCGGTCGGCCGGTCCTGCCATTCCGTCCCCGTCCACCGCGCGATGCGCCACTCGCGCGGGCCGTTGTCCGGGCCGGACTCGAAGCCCTTGCTGAGCACGAAGAGGATCACGGGCCGGCCGGCGTCGTCGAACACGATGTCCGCGAGATACACGTTCCGTCCCCGGCTCTGGTACTCGGCGGCCAGCGCCGGGTTGGCCTTGTCGGACAGCGGGATCGGCAGCGCCCCGCCCGCGGCGGTCTTCCAGGTCGCGCCGAAGTCGTCGGACTCCATGTAGTAGATGTTGGTGCGGTAGTTCAGGCCCTTGCCTTTCGGGTGCATGTTGAAGGCGATCCCGGTCTTCCGGTTCCGCCACGTGGCGCTGATCTGGTAGTGGCCCTCCTCGAAGTACGAGGTTTGCGTCCGCTCGCTCCACGCGGTGCCGTCGGCGTCGCTGGTCATCAGGTAGTTCCCCCGTCCGGCGACGTACCACGTGTGGACGAAGAGGAAGCCGCGCCCGGGGTGGTACATGGGCTGGGGATACGAGAAGTTGCCGGTCCACACGCACTCGAACGTGTCGATGTCGTGCGGCTTCACGCTGCGGGAGATGAACGACGGGCGGCCCCGACCGTGGCTGCTGGAGAAGATCCAGATGCGGCCCCGGTCGTCGACGTTGATCACCGGGTTGTCGTGCGCGTCGTCGGTGCGCTTGTCGAGCAGCAGGGTGGGGCGGGCCACGCGGCCGGTCTTGTGGTCGTAGTAGGACACGAGGTGCAGCAGGGTGCTGTTGGTCTCGTCGGTGCCGCCGTAGCAGAAGTAGGTCCGTCCGGCCTCCGGCACGTGCCACGCGAAGGGGCTGTGGTTGGCGCAGTAGGTGCCGAGTCCGCCGCTATACTTGTAGACGTACTCGTTCTTGAGCGGCTGGTTGAAGTACCAGATGCCGCGGAAGCCGCCGGCCTTTCGATTCACGAGGGCGATCGCGCCGGGCTGGCGCTTCACGGCCTCGGGGCCGCCCGGGACGGCGCTGGGGATGCCGTTGTCCGTCACCGCTCGGGCGGTCCAGCGCGCGATCAACCGCTCCGCGAGCGGGCCGTCCGCGGCCCCCGCGCAGACGGCGCGGGCCTCGTCGGCGGTCAGCGCTCGGTTCCAGACGCGGACGTCCTCCATCGCGCCCTTCAGAGAGCGCTCGCCACTGTCGGCGAGGGCGCCGAGGCAGAGGGCGGACGGGAAGTTCGTGCGCGCGAGCGGGACGGCCTTCGACGCGCAGAGGATGCCGTCGCGGTAGATCCTCGCCGTGGCGCCGTCGTACGTGCCCAGGTAGTGCGTCCAGACCCCCGCCGCGGGCGCGTCGGCATCGGCGTGGTCGTAGGCGCCCGGCGTCCCCTCGACCAGCATGCGCACGGCGCCCTTGTAGAGGTAGAGCGTGAACTCCTGCCCGGCCCCGCCGGTCGTGAGGAAGATCTGCGGCCGTTCCGGTTCGCCGGTCCGAACCCACGCGGACACGGAGAACGCCCCGGCGGTCAGGCCCAGCGCCGCCGGGTCGGCCACGTAGGACGTGGCTCCGTCGAACCGGATCCCGCTGCCCGTCGGCGCGGCCCCCGCACATACGGCCAGCGCAAGTCCCGCCACTCCGAGCTTCCATATGTTCATGGCATCTCCTCCACGATCGCCATCCTATCAGCTTCCGCCGCGTCGCGCCCCGACGATCGTGCGTCCGGAATCCTCGCCCAAGCCGAAAGCACGTGAAAGGGGACCGCGGGAAGTACGCATAGCCACGGCCGCGACGGAGCGCGGCCCTCCAGATCCCATTCCATAGGGAAATGCGAGGACGGACCTGGAGGGCGCCGCGCCGTCGGCGCCGTGTGGGAGACCCTTGGGGCAGCGCTCCTCGCCGATCGACGGGGCGGAATGGGTGCGTGCGGCTCGGCGGGGGCTACGGACACGGGCCAAGAAGGACCGCGAGCGAGTGGGGTGCGAGGACGATGGATGCGTCGCGCACATGGGGGGCCGGGTCGGCGGTGGCGAGTTCGAGGGTCCAGGCACCGGACGGGAGCGTGAAGCGCACCTCGTCCTTGCCCCCGTTGATGAGGATCAGCAGGTCGGGGCCGTCGGCCGGGGCGCCGGTGCACCGAGCGCAGCCGCTGAGCCGCATGCCGAGGGCCGTGCCGGCCTGCCAGTCCGGCGCGGCGCCCGCGGGGCCGAGCCACTGCACGTCGGCCGGGGCGCCGTGGTCGCAGTGGCCGGTCAGGAACGACTCGCGGCGCAGCGCGGGATGGGCGGCGCGCAGTCGGATCAGCCTCCGGGTGAAGTCGAGCAGGCCGGACTGCCGGTCGGCGAAGGACCAGTCGACCCACGAGATCTCGTTGTCCTGCGCGTAGGCGTTGTTGTTGCCGTGCTGCGTGCGGCCGAACTCGTCGCCGGCGAGCAGCATGGGAACGCCTTGGGCGAGGAAGACGGTCGCGAGCAGGTTTTTCTGCTGCCGCAGGCGCAGGGCCTCGACGGCGGGGATGTCCGACGGCCCCTCGACCCCGCAGTTGAACGAATGGTTGTGCTTCTCGCCGTCCGCTCCGCCCTCGCCGTTGGCCTCGTTGTGGGGGCGCGTGTGGCGCACCAGGTCGGCCAGCGTGAAGCCGTCGTGGCAGGCGACGAAGTTGACGCTGCTCAGCGGGCCGCGCTGGTGGCGGTGGTAGAGGTCGGAGCTCCCCGCGAGCCGCGTTGCGAGGACGCCGAGCATGCCCGGATCGCCGCGCCAGAACCGACGGACGTCGTCGCGGAACCTGCCGTTCCATTCCTGCCACCGGAGCCCGGGGAACGTGCCCACCTGGTAGAGCCCGGCCGCGTCCCACGGCTCGGCGATGAGCTTCACGTGATGCAGGACAGGGTCGTTGGTCAGCCGCGCCAGGAGCGGCGGATGCGGCATCGGGCGGCCGTCCGGGCCGCGCGTGAGGGCCGAGGCGAGATCGAAGCGGAAGCCGTCGACATGGAACTGGAGGACCCAGCGGCGCAGGCAGTCGATGATCATCTCCGTGACGGCGGGCTGGTTGGCATTGACCGTGTTGCCGCAGCCTGTGAAGTCCGCCAGCTGGTCCGAGCCGGGCTTGTGGATATAGTGGAGCGTGCGGTCGAGTCCCCGCAGCGACAGCACCGGGCCGTGGCGGTCGGTCTCGGCGGTGTGGTTGAACACGACGTCGAGAATCACCTCGATGCCCGCCGCGTGCAGCGCGCGGACGAGGTCGCGGAACTCGTCAACCGACGCCCCCGGCGAGGCCCCCGCGGCGTAGCGCGCATTGGGCGCGGACCAGGCGACGGGGCTGTAGCCCCAGAGGTTGCGCAGCATCCGTCGGCGCCCGTTCTCGAGAAAGAACTCCATTTCGTCGAACTCGTGGACGGGCAGGAACTCGACCGCCGTGATGCCGAGGCGGAGGAGGTGCGGGATCTTCTCCGCCAGGGCCCGGTAGGTGCCCGGGGCCGCGGTTCCCGAGGAGGGATGCGCGGTGAAGCCGCGGAGGTGGAGTTCGTAGACCACCGTGTCGCGAAGCGGCGTGTGCGGGGGGCGGTCGTCGCCCCAGTCGTAGCGCCCGTCGTCGACGACGAGTGCCTTGGGGAACGCCGCCCCGTTTCGCGGCCAGCGCCCCGGCGTGAGCCCGGTCGTCTCCCCCCAGCGCCGGGGGGTGGCGACCGCGGCGGCGCAGGGATCGAGCAGCCACTGGTGCGGGTCGGCGGCGGGCGCCTCGATGCGGAAAAGGTACGGCGTTCCATGGCCGGCGCCGGGCACCCGCGCATGCCAGAGGTCGTCCCGGCGGTCGAGCTCGATCTCGCGGGCCGGCCGGTCGTCCCCGGCGGAATCGAACAGCAGGAGCCACGCGCGAGTCGCGGGTTCGCAGCGGAGAACGAAGTCGACGCCGGTCCGGTCCGCGACCGCCCCGGGCCGCAGCCCCGCGGCCCCGTCGGAGGTCGCTGGGGCGGGGGAGGTCACGGCGCGACGGCGGTCATGGAGGGAGCGTCCGGGCGCGGGGCGTCGCGGACCGGGTCCCAGTAGGGCGAGATGCGCCGCAGCGCCCGCACGATTCCGGGGAAGACGGCCGCGATGCGGTCGATGTCCGCCCCGGTCGTGTAGCGGCTCAGGCTGAACCGCACCGAGCCGTGGACGGCCGTGAACGGGATGTGCATCGCGCGCAGCACGTGCGACGGCTCCAGGGAGCCCGAGGTGCAGGCCGATCCGCTCGAGGCGCAGATGCCCGCCGCGTCGAGTTCGTTGAGGATGCTCTCGCCCTCGATGTAGTGGCAGGCGAGGTTCAGGGTGTTCGGCAGTCTCGGCGCCCCGCCGCCGTTGATCTCCAGGCACGGGATGGCCGCCCGCAGCTCCGCCTCGAGGCGGTCGCGCAGCGCCGCCATTCCGCCGGCGTGCGGCAGGTGCTCCCGGGCCAGCTCGCAGGCGCGTCCGAGCGCGACGATCGAGGCGACGTTCTCGGTGCCCGCGCGGCGTCCGTTCTCCTGGTGGCCGCCGATCAGCAACGGCCGCACCGCGGCGCCGCGCCGCACGTACAGGGCGCCGACGCCCTTCGGCGCGTGGAGCTTGTGGCCGGAGAGCGAGAGCAGGTCGACGCCCGGCATCGCGGCGAGGTCCACCGGGATCTTGCCGAGGGCCTGCGTCGCGTCGGTGTGGACGAGGATGTCCGGCGAGGTTTCCCGGACGATCCGCGCCACCTCGGCGACGGGGAAGACGACGCCCGTCTCGTTGTTCGCGAGCATGACGCTGACGAAGAGCGTGTCCGGCCGCAGCGACCGGACGAGATCGCGCAGGTCCAGGCGGCCCTCGCGGTCCACCGGGAGGACGGACAACTCGTACCCCTCGCGCTCCAGGTCGCGGCACACCTCCAGCACGGCCGGGTGCTCGACGGCCGTCGTGACGATGTGCCGTCGCGTGGGCCGCGCCCGTGCCGCGCCGCGCAGCGCCGCGTTGTTGGCCTCGGTCGCCCCGGAGGTGAAGGTGATCTCGCCGGGCATGGCGGCGCCGACCAGCGTGGCGACGGACTGGCGGGCGCGTTCGAGGGCGCGCGTGACGTCGCCGGCCGCGGCGTAAAGCGAACTCGGGTTGTGGTAGTGCTCCTTCAGGAACGGGAGCATCGCCTCCAGCACCTCGGGGGCGACCGCCGTGGTGGCGTTGTTGTCGGCGTATACGCGGTACATCGGCGGCTCCCTAGACGGCGACAACGCGGATGCGCTCGTCGACCTGCTCCTTGAGCGTCCGCTCGACCATCATCTTGAGGGTCATCTGGGCCCCGGCGCAGCCCGCGCAGGCGCCGGCGAGGCGGCAGTAGACGAGCTGGTCCTTGATGTCGACCAGTTCCAGGTCGCCGCCGTCCGCCTTGAGCAGCGGGCGGATCTGGGCATCGACGACCTGCTCGACGCGCCGCATGAACTGGAAGGGGGTCAGCGCGGCCGGGGCGGGGGCGGCGGGAAGGGGTTCGGGCGGC
>CAYODK010000199.1:0-10661 GCA_964402695.1 uncultured Verrucomicrobiota bacterium | reverse complement strand
AGCGCCGGACGGCGAAAAGCAGCCATCCTAGGCGCGCCCCCGCGGGCTGTCCAGCCTCGACCGCGCCCCGGCCGGGGCGGCCTGTACAACCCGCCGGTCCATGACTATGATGCGCCGCATTCGCGAGGACAACCATGGAGACTACCACTGTATCGGTCGTCACCGGCGGCGCCGGCTTTCTCGGCTCCCACCTGTGCGACCGCCTGCTGGCCGACGGGCATTCGGTCATCGCGCTCGACAACCTGATCACGGGCAACGTGTCCAACATCGAGCACCTGGCCGGGAACCGCTCGTTCCGGTTCATCCACCACGACGTGACGGAGTACATCTTCCTCCCCGGCCGCGTCGACTACGTGTTCCACTTCGCCTCCCCCGCCAGCCCCATCGACTACCTCGAACTGCCCATCCAGACGCTCAAGGTCGGCGCCCTCGGCACGCACAAGGCCCTGGGACTGGCCCGCGCGAAGCAGGCGCGGTTCCTGCTGGCCTCGACCTCGGAGGTCTACGGCGACCCGCTCGTTCACCCGCAGCCCGAGAGCTACTGGGGCAATGTCAACCCGATCGGACCGCGCGGCGTCTACGACGAGGCCAAGCGCTTCGCCGAAGCCATGACCATGGCCTACCACCGGGCGCACGGCGTCGACACGAAGATCGTCCGCATCTTCAACACCTACGGGCCCCGCATGAGGCCGCATGACGGCCGGGTCGTTCCCGCCTTCATCACCGAGGCCCTCAAGGGCGAGCCGATCACCGTCTTCGGCGACGGCCGCCAGACGCGGAGCTTCTGCTACGTGTCCGACCTGATCGAGGGCATCGTCCGCCTGTCGCGCAGCGATCTGCACGAGCCGGTCAACATCGGCAACCCTCGGGAGATGACCGTGCTGGAGTTCGCCCGCACGATCGCGGCGGCCTGCGGCGGCGGGTCCGCCGTCGTCCACAAGCCGCTGCCGGTGGACGACCCCAAGGTCCGCCAGCCCGACATCGCCCAGGCCCGCTCCCGCCTCCAGTGGGAACCGAAGGTGACGCTCGAGGAGGGGCTTGCGCGCACGATCGACTACTTCCGATCGCTCCTTGCCAAGGGGGCGATCTAACCCCTAGACTGACCGACGGAGGCGCCGGCGACGGCGTACGACCATGGTCCTTCGATATCGGCGGAAAGACGGCACGCAGACGGAATTCGAGCTCGGCGACCGGCCGATCACGATCGGTCGGAGCCCCGAGGCCGACCTGGTCATCCTCGACGACAAGGCCTCCCGCCTGCACTGCGGCATCCGCGTGTGGGACGGGGATTTCATCCTGAAGGACCTCAAGTCGAAGAACGGCACCTACGTCAACGGCCAGCGCGTCGAGATGGTCAAGCTCGAACTGGGCGACCAGATCCGCGTCGGATCCTGCGTGTTCGCCTTCGAGATGGATGCCGGAAAGGGCACGCAGACCATCCTGCGCGAGGTCGCCGACGAGATGGCGGGCGGCAAGGGCTACTCCACGATGCTCAAGGAGATCGTCGAGGACTCCGAGGACGTCGGAGAGGTCGAGGCCGTCGCGGCCGTCGACGAGCCCGTCGCGGTCGAGGAGGTCGAACCGGAACCGGCCCCGGCTCCCAAACGGGAAACCGAGGTCTCCCCGCCCCCCCCGCCGGAAGCCCCCACCCTTCCGGCAGCCCCGAGGCGGGTCGTCAAGATCCGCGTGCGGTCCCCGGACAGGAAGTAGCCGCCTCGTTCAAGCCGGAGCGGTGCAGTTGAACAGGAACCCGTGCGCATCGCTCCGGAAGTAGGGAAACTCCAAACTCCAAGGAAGTTGGACGTCCCAAGGAGGCAAGGAGGGAAGTCGGAGGGTCTTCTGGCATGGATCACGGGGCGTCCCAAACGGTACCCTCCCTATCGAGTGCCGGTTTGCGCCCCGGGCCATCCGACCTTCTTCCCTTCTTTTCGGTAGACTTTCCTCTTCCGGAACGATTCGCGTCCCGTGCCGTCCTGGCCCGGGCTCCAACTGAATCGTTCCGGCTTACCCGGGATCCGACGGAATCGTCCCGGACAAGGCTGCAGCTCCGGCGGCCCCCTCGTCGCCCTCCTCGGGCTCGACCGTGGTCGCGGACACGACCCGGTCGCCCTCCTCGAGGTTGATGATCCGCACGCCCTGGGTGTTGCGGCTGATGACCCGGACGTCCTGCACGCCGATGCGGATCATCTGGCCGTGCTCGGTGATCACCATCATCGCCTCCGGCTCGTGCACCGCGTGCGCCGCGACGATCGGGCCGTTCCGGTCCGACGTCTTCATCACGATCACGCCCTTGCCGCCGCGGCTCTGGGCGCGGTACTCGTCGAACGACGTCCGCTTCCCGTAGCCGTTCTCCGAGATGCACAGCAGCGTGGCCGCGGAATCGACCACTTCGACGGCCACGACCGCGTCGTTCTCCTTGCCCAGTTCGATGCCCCACACCCCCACCGTGTCGCGGCCCTGGTCGCGCATCTGGTCCTCGTGGAACCGGATGCTCATGCCCTGCCGCGTCGCGAGCAGCAGTTCGCTGTTGCCCTCGGTCAACCGGACGCCGATCAACCGGTCGCCGTCCTCGATCCGGATCGCAATGATGCCGCCCGCCCGCGGATTGGCGAACGCGCCGAGGTTGGTCTTCTTGACGATGCCCTTCTCCGTCGCGAACACCAGGAACCGCGTCTCGGGAAACTCGCGCACCGGGATCAGGTCGGCGATCTTCTCGTCGCCGCCGATCTCGAGGAAGTTCACGATCGCCTTGCCGCGCGCGTTGCGCGAGGCCTCCGGAACCTCGTGGACCTTCTTCCAGTAGACGCGCCCCTTCTCGGTGAAGAAGAGGAGCGAGTCATGCGTCGAGGCCGTGAAGACGTGCTCGACGTAGTCCTCCTCCTTCGTCTCCATGCCCATCACGCCCTTGCCCCCGCGCCGCTGCTGGCGGAAGGTCGTCACCGGCATGCGCTTGATGTAGCCGCCGTGGCTGATCGTCAGCACGCAGCCGCGGTCGGCGATCAGGTCCTCGATCGCGATCTCGCCCTCGTCCGGAACGATCGCCGTCCGCCGCTCGTCGGCATGGTGCTTCCGGAGGTCCAGCAGGTCCGAGCGGATCTCGCCGTAGATCTTCCGCGGGTTCGCGAGGAGGTCCTCCAGCCGGTTGATCTCCTTGAGCAGGGCCTCGTACTCGGCCTCGATCTTGTCGCGCTCGAGGTTCGTCAGCTGGTAGAGGCGCATGTCCAGGATCGCGTTGGCCTGGATCTCGGACAGGCCGAAGCGCTTCATCAGCGCCTCGCGCGCCGCGTCCCGGTCCTTCGACTCGCGGATGATCCTCACCACCGCATCGAGGTGGTCGAGCGCGATCTTGAGACCCTCGAGGATGTGGGCGCGGGCCCTCGCCTTCTCGAGTTCGAACCGGAAGCGACGGGTGAAGACCTCGAACCGGTGGTCGATGAAGCACTGCAGGAGTTCCGTCAGCGACATGACCTTCGGGCGGCCGCGATCGATCGCCAGCAGGATCGCCCCGAACGTGGTCTCGAGCGCCGTGTGCTGGTAGAGGTTGTTCAGCACGACGCGCGGGATCGTCCCGCGCTTCAGCTCGATCACGATGCGGATCCCGTCCTTGTCGGACTCGTCGCGGATGTCGGAGATCCCCTCGATCTTCCGGTCGTTGACGAGTTCGGCGATCTTCTCGATCAGGGAGGCCTTGTTCACCGTGTAGGGGATCTCGGTGACGATGATGCTGTCCTTGCCCTGCGAGCCCTCCTCGATGCCGGCGCGCCCGCGGACCTTCAGGAGCCCGCGGCCGGTCTCGTACATCTTGCGGATCTCCGCCGTGCCGCAGATCATGCCGCCGGTCGGGAAGTCCGGGCCCTTCACATGCGCCATCAGGTCGGCCACCGTCGCGTCCGGGTTGTCGATCAACGCGACCGTGGCATCGACGATCTCGCCGAGATTGTGCGGAGGGATGTTGGTCGCCATCCCCACCGCGATGCCGGTCGAACCGTTGACCAGCAGGTTCGGAAGGCGGGCGGGGAGCACCTTCGGCTCCTGCAGCGACTCGTCGAAGTTCGGCTGCATGTCGACGGTGTTCTTCTCGATCTCCGCCAGCATCTCCTCCGCCAGCGGGTGCAGCTTGCACTCGGTGTACCGGTAGGCCGCGGGGGGGTCGCCGTCGATGGAGCCGAAGTTGCCCTGCCCCCGGATGAGCATGTAGCGCATCGAGAAGTCCTGGCCCATGCGCACGAGCGTGTCATAAACGGCCGCATCGCCGTGCGGGTGGTAGTTGCCGATGACCTCGCCGACGACCTTCGCGCACTTGACGAAGGGCTTCGACGCGGTCCAGCCGCGCTCGCGCATGGCGAAGAGGATCCGCCGGTTGCCCGGCTTGAGCCCGTCCCGGGCGTCCGGCAGCGCACGGCCGATGATCACCGACATCGAGTAGTCGATGTAGGCGCGCTGCATTTCCTCTTCGAGGTTGATCGGTTCGATCCGGTCGTTGTTCGCGTACATGGGATCTCCAAAGGCAACGGCGCGAGGTGTCAGGTGTCAGGTGTCAGGACGACGGCAGGGAATGCAGGACGGCGGGCCGCGATGGCCGCGCCCGGACCTTCCTGACACCTGAAACCCGACACCTGAAACCTCCTAGATATCCAGGTTGCGGACGTTGAGGGCGTTGTCCTCGATGAACTTCCGCCGCGGCTCGACGGCGTCGCCCATCAGGATCGTGAACAGCTCGTCCGCCCGGGCCGCGTCGTTGAGCATCACCTGGAGCATCTTGCGGTTCTCGGGGTTCAACGTCGTCTCCCAGAGCTGCTCCGGGTTCATCTCCCCGAGCCCCTTGTACCGCTGGATGTTCAACCCCTTCCGCCCGAGCTCGCGGACCAGGTCGAGCAGATGCTGCAGCGAACGCACCGGAACGCCCCGGTCGTCGCCGTCGAGCAGCTGGAACGGCGGCGTCTCGGGGGCCTCCAGCAGGTGCTCGAGGGTGAAGCCCTTCTTCTCCAGCAGCGCGAGCGTCCGGGCCAGCGCCGCCGCATTGTAGATCTCGACCCAGCGGATGCCGGGCTTCCGCTCCTGCGCCGCCTCGCCGTTCTGGAAGATCTCCAGCTGCGCCCCGCTCCGCCGCTCCGCCTCCTCGCGCAGGGTCCGCAGCTCCGCCTCGGTCCGGGCGTAGCGCGTCTCCTCGCCGTCCTCGGAGGCGATGGTCACCCGGTACTGCGGCAGCGACCCCGTCTTCAGATCGCGGTGCAACAGGTACTCGCGGAAATCCAAGCCCTTCCGCCGGACGCGATCCGCGTGCGATTCGACCTCCGAGACCAGCTGCAGGATCTCGCCAAGGGCCTTGCCCTCCGCCAGCACCTTCCCGCCGGCGTCGGCGAGGCGCACCTCGTCCACCGCCATCTCGAGCAGGATCCGTGTCATCTGGTCGTCGTTCTCGATGTACTCCTCGCGGTTCTTCCGCTTGATCCGGTACAGCGGCGGCTGGGCGATGAAGACATGGCCCCGCTGGATCAGCTCGGGCATCTTCCGGTAGAAGAACGTCAGCAGCAGCGTGCGGATATGCGACCCGTCGACGTCCGCATCGGTCATGATCACGATCCGGTGGTAGCGCAGGTTCTCGATCTTGAACTCCTCCGCGCCGAACCCGGCGCCGAGCGCCTGGATCATCATCCGGATCTCATTGTTGTTGAGCATCTTGTCGTCGCGGGCCTTCTCGACGTTCAGCACCTTCCCGCGCAGGGGAAGCACGGCCTGGAACCGACGGTCGCGCCCCTGCTTGGCCGAGCCGCCTGCGCTGTCGCCCTCGACGATGTAGAGCTCGCACGACCCGGGGTCCTTCTCCGAGCAGTCCGCGAGCTTGCCCGGAAGGCCGCCGCTGTCGAGCGCCCCCTTGCGGCGGGTCAGATCCCTCGCCTTGCGCGCGGCCTCGCGCGCCCGGGCCGCCAGCAGGCCTTTCTCGATGATGCGGCGGGCGACGCTCGGGTGCTCCTCGAAGTAGGTGCCGAGCTGCTCGTTGACGATCGAGGCCACGATGCCCTCGACCTCGCCGTTGCCCAGCTTGGTCTTCGTCTGCCCCTCGAACTGCGGGTCGGGGACCTTGACGCTGATGACCGCGGTCAGGCCCTCGCGGACGTCGTCGCCGCCCATCGTGTCGCTGTCGTTCTTGAACAGCTTGTTCGCCTTCGCGTAGGCGTTGACCGTGCGCGTCAGCGCGGAACGGAAGCCGCTGAGGTGCGTGCCGCCCTCGATGGTGTTGATGTTGTTCGTGAACGTGAAGATGCTGTCGTTGTAGGCGTCGCAGTACTGCAGCGCGATCTCGACCTGCACGCGGTCCTTCTCGCCCTCGAGGAAGACCACCTTCGGGTGCAGCGGGTTCTTCGCGCGGTTGATGTGCTCGACGAACTCCACGATGCCGCCCTTGTAGTGGTAGACCTCCTCGCGCGCCGGATCATCCTGCTTCAGCGTGATCTCGACGCCGCGGTTCAGGAAGGCGAGTTCGCGAAGCCGGTTCGCGAGGATGTCCCAGTTGTACTGGATCGCCGGGAAGATCTGGTGGTCCGGGAAGAACGTCACCTTCGTGCCCGTGCCGCGCGTCTTGCCGATCGGCTCGACCGCCGTCACCGGCTTGCCGCGCTCGTAGCGCTGGTGGTAGACCTTTCCGTCGCGGCGGACCTCGACCTCCATCCACTCGCTCAGCGCATTGACGCAGGACACGCCGACGCCGTGCAGGCCGCCCGACACCTTGTACGAATTGTGGTCGAACTTGCCGCCCGCGTGCAGGACCGTCATCACGACCTCGAGCGCCGACCGCTTCTCGGTCTTGTGCAGATCCACCGGGATCCCGCGCCCGTCGTCATCGACCGAGATCGAGCCGTCGGCATTCATCGCGACGCGCACATGCTCGCAAAAGCCGGCCAGCGCCTCGTCGATGCTGTTGTCGACCACCTCGAAGACACAGTGATGAAGGCCCCGAACCCCCGTGTCGCCGATGTACATCGCCGGGCGCTTGCGCACCGCATCGAGCCCGCCAAGAACCGTGATCGACCCGGCATCATAGGCGCCCGCGGGCACCGCCGCCCCGGTCGCTTCCGCCGCCGGTTTCCCCCCGTTTGTCGCGTCCGCCATGGTCGACCTTTCCTCTCCGGATTATTCACAACATGCTACAAGAAAAAGGCCCGGAAACGCAATCGAAATCGGCGTCGCCGGGCCCAAAAAGACACTATTGGTAGTGTATCTGGCCTAGATGGTTATGTCACGACCACAAGTCGCGGTTCGGGATCCGGGCTCAGGGGACCGCGAACACCCCCCCGAACCCGTCGTCGCGCACCTTCCGGGCCTTCCCGCGGAGGGCCGGAGCCAGGGCTTCGATACGCCTCGCAGCGGACGGAAACCGCACGGCCAAAGCCGTCGGCGGGGCGAAGACATCGCCCAGGACGAGCACGCGGGCGGACCCGGCTTCCGCCCCGACGCCGGAGGCCGGGAACCTCCCCGGATCCGCCCACACATCGACGACCTCGGCGGCGCAACGATACCGGAGGTGGCGGAAGAACACCGGCCCGCCGGCCGTGAGAACGACATCCCCGGGACGGGCCTCCGACAAGACCGACGCGGCCTTGGCGGCATTGTAGTCGCCCGCGGGATCCCTCAGCAGGGCCAGCCCGCCCGCCCAGTTGTGAACCGCCAGCGCCACGACCAAGGCGGTTCCAATCCGCGCCGGCACCGCCAGGGCCGAACCCAGCACGGCCGCGAGGATCCACACCGCCGGCGAGGCCGCGATCCAAAGCTCCGGGTTCCCCGGCTCCTTCCATACCGGGAGCCCCGTGTGAAGCACGAACCACACCGCCCCCGCCACCATCGCCGCCTTCCAAGCCATGGAAGTCCCGCCGCCCGCGCCTTCCAACCCTTGACCCCCCATCGTTGACTGTTGGATGTTGGATGTTGGCTGTTGGATGTTGGATGTTGCCTGTTGGCTGTTGGATGCTGGATGTTGGATGTTCGATTTCGGATGCTCCGCGCCCCGCCTCCGCATCGCTGCGCCACGCGCAACCGCGCCGATCCAGGCCAGCGCCGCGACGAACAACCCCGCCAGCGTCCCCCACGGCACCACACGCATCCACGGCCGCGCGGCGCGGCCCATGAAGATCTCCTCGTCCAGCATGCGCGCCGGGTAGCGCGCCCGCATCGCGCCGGCAAAGCGCGGCTGCGCGAAGAGGAAGTTGCCGGACACCAGCGATTGGGCGAAACCAACGCCCGCCCGGACGAACGACGCCGACGAGACTCCGCCTTCGCGCCGCAGCAGATCGCCGGGAGGGAGGTCTCCGATCACACGCACCGACGGCGGCGACGCTCGCGCGGGCTCCCCGTCGGCGGGGCGTTGCACACCTTGCAAGGTGTGAGAATCGGTGGGGCCGGCCGCGGAGGCTCCCGCGTCCTGCAACGGGGACAGTTCCGCACAGGCATAGACCGCCGCCGCCAGCACCGCCGCACACCCACCGTGAATCAACGCCGCCCGAGGTCCGCGACGCATCCCGAGCCACAGCGGAACCGCCACCATCGCCGGGATCGCCGCGAAGACATGGACCAGCACCGACGCGCCGCCCAGGGCGCCCGACAGCACCCAGCCGGTCCATCGCCGGGCGTTCCCGGCCACCACCCAGGCGCCGAGGGCCAGGGCGAGCACCGGCGCATAGACTTCCGCCTCCGCCGCATAGCGCCAGAATCCATACGAGGAGGCCAGCCCGGCCGCCGCGGCCCACGCACGCCGCCGGTCCGCGCCCAGCGGCCCCGCGAGCAGAACGGCCAGCAGGACGACCGCAGCCCCGGCGCACCCCGCCGAGACCGCCGCCATGACAGGATGCGCTCGAACCGGTCCCGCCACCGCGCGCGCCGCGGCATAGACCCCCTGCATCAGCGGCAGGTACGCCATGTGATGGGGGTGAAGAAGCGCCCGGCCGGATCCATGTTCGACGGACCACGCGTAGTCGTACGCGTCCTCGGCCTCGGTCCGGTTCCGCGGCGCCAGGACCGCATAGACCACGGCCAGAGCCAGAGCGACCGCTATGCCCGTACGTCGGCGCATCACACCCGGGGCGGACCTTCGGCGAGGTTGACGATCCGCCCCAAGCCCGGAATCGAGAGTCCGGACAACCGCGCATCGTTCGTAATGAACCACTCGATGCCGGAGCGCGCCGCGCAGGCCAGTTGAATGGCATCGGGCGGACGCACCTTCGGATGCCGCGCCCGGATGGCCGCGAAGGCCTCGGCTTCGTCGGGGCCGAAGGTCAGGCATCCCATCGCCCGGATCAGGGCCCCGTAGTCACGGGCCGCACGGCGATGCCCCTCGCGAAAGGGATGGACCAGGATCTCCCCCAACGTCAGGGAGGAGGTCACCGCCCGGACCGATCGCTCCTCCTGCCACGCCCGGAGCGCCTCGACGCGGTCCCTCCACGCCGGCACGTCCTCGATCCAGTAGATCAGGACGTTCGTGTCCCAGAACGCGCGGGCGCTCATTCACCAGCCCTCGCGCTGCCGGCGCACGTACTCGTCGGCATCCGCTCCGGCCCAGAGTTTTCGATGAAGCCCGCGGAGTTCGTCGAGCGGCGAGGCCGGCCTCTTCCCGCCGCCGGGATCCCCGTGCAGCAGCAGCCGCAACCCGTCCTGCACCAGCGCCCGCAGGGTCGTCCGCCGGTCCACCGCCGCCTTCTTCGCGTCGATGGCCAGCGCGTCGTCCAAGTCGATCGTCGTCCTCATGCATGAAAGCATAAAGGCATTTCGGCAGGCGTCAAGGCGGCGGGGACGCCGCCCCGCCGTGCCGATCCTCGCGCCGCCGCACGGCGATGAACGACTTCGTCAGGCCCATCCATCGTTCCCTCAGGATCTCGCAGTCCGGAAACAACTCCCGCACCTCCCGGAACGTCAGCAGGCGGATGCCCTCGACGAACGCCCGGGCCTTCTCCGCCGTCGGCCGGTTCTCCCAGCCCCACGGGGTGGCCCATCGCGCCAGGATGTGCTGCACGCGGCGCGGGAGGAAGTGGACGAAGGGCGCGACGAGATGGGGTTCAACCGGGAACCAGCGGTTGGGCGTCTGGACCCAGAGCCGCGCCGCCACCCGCCGGATCTCCGAGGCGAAGCGGCGCTGATCCTCCCACGCCCCGACATGCTCGATCACGGAGTTCGAGAACGCCACGTCGAACGCCCCGTCGGGAAACGGGAGGTTCCGCGCGTCTCCGCGCACACAACGCTGCGGTCCGTCCGCAAAGTCGATGTTCAGACACGTGACGCGGTTTCCGAGGCCGGTCCCGTCCCAGTTGGACGGATACCCTCCAACGTCGAGGATGCGGTCGTCGTCCCTCATCCCCATCCGCCGGCGAAACGTCTCCAGCCTGCGGCCGCGGAACCGCGGCATGAAGCGCCCGTAGAGCGCCTGCCGCAGGCTCATCGCCCCGGCCTCCCCAGGACCAGGTCGGGCAGGATCCGCCAGAGGAAGCCGGGCACGACGGCAAGGTACCGGGGACCGAGTCTCCGCGGCTCCTGGAGAAGCCGGTGGGCCCATTGGAGACCGCACCGCTTGACCCACCCGGGGGCGTCGGGACGCAGTCCCGCCAGCACATCGAATGCCGCCCCCACGCCGGCCAGCAGAACCGGCGCGATGGCCACGGCCAGACGGCCGGTATCGG
>CAYODK010000198.1:0-10754 GCA_964402695.1 uncultured Verrucomicrobiota bacterium | reverse complement strand
CGTCGCGCTCCTCCGCCAGCGGCGTGGCGGGGCCCCCGTCGTCGCTGAAGACGATGTGATCCACGCCGATGTTGCCCCAGCCCGCCCCGTGGTCGTCGACGATCTCGATCCGGGCCTCGCGCCCCGCCCACCGGCGGACGTCCCAGATCCGCGGCGACAGCGCGTTCGCGGCGGACCCGGTCTGGCTCAGCACGGGCTTGCCCTCGACGAGCAGGTTCACGCAGGTCTTCGTCTTGTGCGGTCCGCCGCCCGCGAGGAAGCGGATGAAGGACCGCTCGATCCGGAACGGGCGGCTCATCAACCGGCCGGTCGCGGCGTCCTTGGCCGTCACCCCCTCGCCGGGAGCCGAGGCGTGGGAGTTGACCAGCCGCTTCCCGTGCGCGCCGATCCTGCCCTGGTATCCCGGCATGGCGCTCTCTTCAACGGGACCCGCGCCGAACGCGGTTCCCTCGGCGGTCCAGCCTGCGTACGTCGGCTCTTCGAAGTCCTCGAACACGATGTCCGGCCGTCGCGGGGCCCGCTCCTCCCGGATGCGGGCGACACAGGCCAGCCCGAGGCGCGTCTCGTTCCGCGAGATCCGGTTGACGCGGGTGACCGCGTCGGGACGGCCCGAGTGGAGCAGCACGGCATTCTCCATCCAGCCGGCGATCCGGACCCTGGCCGCACCGGCCGACGTGTTCCGCACGGTGTAGCGGAGGATTGTCGCGGGGAGGGCCGAGTCGTTCGTGTCCAGCGGCACGAAGGGGGAGAAGGCCTCCAGGTCGACCGCGACCGGGCAGTCCGGATCGCGGTACGTCACGAGGCCGATCGGGTACTCGCCGCGGAACCGGATGTCGCTCCAGCCCGACGCGTCCAGGACCCTTGTCTGGGCCGGCCCCTCCTTCGTCTCGATGCGGACGGCGAAGCCCTGCGCCAACGGCGACGAGGGGGCCATCGGGGCGGCGTAGTGGGGCCCGCCCGATCCGCTGTTCTCGATGTGGTTGAAGATCTCCCAGAGCCAGAGCCGGCCGTCCGCGCCGAGATAGAGCTGCCCGCAGCACACCCCGCCCACCGGCATGCCCGCGTACTTCGCCTCCGCCCAGGGCAGCGCCGCCCGGTCGCCGCGGGCGTACAGGGATTCCACCCACGCCGCATCGAGCTTCTTGTCCGGCGGGATCAGCCGCTCGAATTCCTCGCGCGAAAACGGCCCCGCCATGACCGGCAACCGGGACGCCAGCGCTCCCGCCGCGGCGGCTCCGGACGCCTTGAGGAAGCTGCGGCGGCCGACCTTCGTTTCACCCGTCATTGCAGGCCCCCTTCCCTGGTGTCCCCCCGCCCGCGGGCCCGACGACCTCCATCACTCGCCGGCGTCGTCGCCCGCGTCGCCGCGCAGGGTGCAGATGCCCCGGCGCGACTGTTCCATGAACGGGATCCATGCGGCGGCGGGACCCGAATTGCACTCCGCCCGCAGCCGTTCCAGCGCCTGGTGGATGTTGAGGCCGGAGCGGAAGACGATGTCGAACGCCCGCTTCACCGTGATCCGGTCGGCCGGAGAGAAACCGGCCCGCCGCATGCCGACGACGTTCAGCCCCGCCACCACGTTGCGGCGGACCCCCGCCACCGTGCAGTACGGAAGCACGTCCTTGCCGATGCCGGCGTTGCCGGAGAGCATGGCCAGCGCGCCGATGCGGGTGAACTGGTGCACCACGGCATTGCCGCTGATGAAGGCCCGGTCGCCCACCTGCACGTCGCCGGCAAGCAGGGCCCCGTTGGCCATGATCACGAAGTCGCCGAGCCGGACATTGTGCGCGACGTGGCTGTTCGCCATCAGGAAGCATCCGTGCCCGAGCACCGTGGACGAGTTCTCGTGCGTGCCCCGGTGGACCGTCACACCCTCCCGGAAGACGCATTCCGCTCCGGCCTCGACGAAACTGGGCACGTCCTTGAACTTCAGATCCTGAGGATGATCGCCCAGCACGGCGTGGGCATGGACGCGGCAATTCGGGCCGAGCCGGACGTGTTCGAGGAGGGTCGCCTGGGGGCCGATCCGGCATCCGTCGCCGAGGATGCAGTCGGGGCCGATCACCGCGAACGGGCCCACCGACACATACCGGCCCAACTGCGCCCCCGGATCGATCGCCGCCGTCGGATGAATGCTCACCGTCGCTCTCCCGTGTCGAAGTTCACCAGCCCCGCCTCGCGCAGGCTGCAGAAGCCTGCCGTCCCGCCGGCCGCCGCCGGACGGCCAACGATTACGTGATCCAGCACCCGGATGTCCAGCATGCGTCCGGCCTCGACCATCTTGCGCGTGAGGGCCAGGTCCTCGGCCGACGGCGACGGATCGCCGGACGGATGGTTGTGCGAGAGCACGACGGCCGCGCTGCCCGTGCGGACCGCCTGCTCGAAGACCTCGCGCTGGTGGACGAGGTTGGCGTCGAGGATTCCGCGGCTGACCTCGACGGGAAGGCGCGTGATCATCCGGTTGCGCTTGTTCAGCGGAAGCACCCAGAAGACCTCGACCCCCGACCGATCGGCGAGCGGCCGGACAAGGCGCTCGACATCCGCCGGCGTGCGGACGCTCTCGGCATCGCGAAGCCCCTCGTCGCGCATGCGCCGGCCCAGTTCGAAGGCGGCCAGGAGGGTCAGCGCCTTGACCTTCTTGATGCTCTTGACGGCGGCAAGCTCCTGCAGGGAGGCGCGGCTGAGCTCGGCCAGGGAGCGGTGTCGCTGCAGGAGTTCCACGGCGAGATCCAGCACATTCTTCTTCTGCATGCCGGTCCGGAGCAGAACCGCCAGGAGCACGGCGTCGGGGACATTGCCCGGCCCGAAGCGCTCGAGCATCTCGCGGGGCTGAAGGTCCGGCGGCAGGTCCTTGATCCGCGGAGCGACCGGGTAGGTCGCCCCGCTTTCCCGAAGGGTCTCATTCGGCTCGGTCATTCCCGCCCCCCACGTGTCCGTACGGCTCGATCCACCCCTTCAGCCGCGCCGGAATGCGACCGCGGATGTGGACGAAGCCCTCCTCGAACTCCTGCGATTGTACGCTGGCGCTCTGGCGGATCAACGCCTGGGTTCGCCCATCCGCCAGCGGGACGCGGATGTCGAACTCCAGTCCGCGCTCACGAAGACAGTCGGCGATCTCGGTGCGCAGCGCCTCCAGCCCCTCCCCCGTCGCGGCCGAGATTGCGACGGTGCGGGCCCCGGCGCCGGCCAGCAGTCGGGCGCGGGGCCCCGCCCCGGCGAGGTCCACCTTGTTGAAGGCGAGGATCCGTGGACGACCCTCCGCGCCGATCTCGCGCAGGACGCCGTCCACCGCCTCGATATGCGCCTCCGCCTGCGGGTGGGAGGCATCGATGACGTGGACCAGCAGGTCCGCCCGCGCGACCTCCTCGAGCGTCGCCTTGAAGGCCTCGATCAGGCGGTGGGGAAGCTTCCGGATGAACCCCACGGTGTCGGTCAACAGGGCCGGCTGGTGGTTCGGAAGGTCGATCCGGCGGGTCGTGGGGTCCAGCGTGGCGAACAGCCGCGGATCGGCCATCACGCTCGACCCGCACACGGCGTTCAGCAGCGTCGATTTCCCGGCGTTGGTGTAGCCGACCAGGCACACGATCGCCCAGCCGTGACGCCGCCGGCCGCGCCGGAGTTCCTCGCGATGCGCGCGCACGCGTTCCAGGTCGACCCGGATGTGGTCAAGCCGCCGCTCGATGCGGCGCCGGTCCAGTTCGAGCTGCTTCTCGCCCGGGCCGCGAAGACCGATGCCTCCCTTCTGGCGCTCCAGGTGGCTCCACATGTGGCGGAGACGGGGGAGCAGGTACTCGAGCTGCGCCAGTTCGATCTGGAGCCGGCCCTCGCTCGTCTGGGCCCGCTGGGCGAAAATGTCGAGGATGACCTGGGTGCGGTCGACGACCTTCATCCCGGTCAGATCTTCGATGTTCCGGCTCTGGGGCGGGCTGAGGTCGTCGTCGAAGATCAGCGTCGTGGCCCCCGTTGCCGCGGCCCGCGCCCCGACCTCGTCGACCTTGCCCTGTCCGATGAAGGTGGCGGGGTTCGGCTCGCGCATCTTGCAGACGTAGGTCTCGGCGACCCGGACGCCGGCCGATCCGGCGAGTTCCGCGAGTTCGTCGAGCGTGTCGCGGACCTTCCAAGCCGGATCGCCCTGCCGTTGCACGCCGACCAGGACGGCCGACTCGATGCCGGCGGCTTCAGACTGCAAGTCGTGCAGGTCCATGATTCTCCCAGCGCCGGAGCACCTCCGCCGCGATCCACTCGACCGACCGGTCCTCGCCCACCGCCACCCAGTCCACGTCCGCCTGGTGCCGGAACCATGTCATCTGCCGCTTGGCAAGCTGGCGCGTGCGGATGATGGTCCATTCCACCGCCGCCGCGAGCGTCATGTCGCCGTCCAGAACGGCGAACGCCTCCCGGTACCCGATCGCGTGGCGCGCGGTGGGCGAGAGGTGCGGCCATGCGTCCCGAAGGGAGCGAGCCTCCTCGATCAGCCCCCCCTCGAACATCGTCCGCGCCCGGGCTTCGATCCGGCGCAACAGCAACGCCCGGTCGGGCAGTAGACCGACCACGGTCGGCCGCGTCGCGGACCACCCCCCACTCCAGTTGGTCTCCCCCTGTCGCGCACGTTCGAAGGCACGGATCAACCGGCGCGGATTCCGGTCGTCGCGGATGCGCGCCTCCGGCGCGGCCGCGCGGACCCTGTCGGCCAGGCCCGCCACGCCGGCCGTCGCGAGCACCGCCTCCGCCTCGGCCCTTGCGGCCGGGTCCCGTCCGGGGCCGGCATCCAGCCCCTGAAGGAGGCACTTCACATACAAACCCGTCCCTCCGGCGACGATCCACGAGGCCCCGGGGTCGTGGCGCAGGGCCTCGCCGACGTCGGCCAGATAGTCGGCCACACTGAAGGTCCGGTCCGGATTGGCCAGGTCGACCCCCGCGTACCTCCCGGCGGCAAGTTCCGCCGCGCACGGCTTCGCGGTTCCGCGATCGAGCCCGCGGTAGACGAGCATCGAGTCGGCCGAGAGGATCCTTGCGCCCATCCGGGCGGACAGACGATGGGCGACCGCGGTCTTGCCCGATGCGGTGGGTCCCACGAGCACGAACGCACGGTACCCGTCCCGGTCAGGCGTCGCCGCTGAAGCCGGCATCATGCCTCTCCGCTCCTGCGTCCGCGCCCGGAACCGTCGTGCGGCGTTGACGGGCGGCATGGAACTCCCCGAGGAAGGACGAGGTGATGTAGATCGCCACGCCGATCGTGATCCCCGAGTCGGCCACGTTGAACGAGGGAAAGGCATAGCTGCCGAACCGGAAATCGAGGAAGTCCGTCACGTAGCCGAGCCGGACACGGTCGAACAGGTTGCCGAGGATGCCCCCGGCCAGCAGCCCGAGGGACAGGCGATGGGAGAACGTGTCGCGGAGGAAGGACCGCCGGAAGACCACCATGACGACGAGCATGAGGGCGGAGAAGAGGCTGAGCCAGGTGTTGCCGCCACCAAACATGCCCCACGCCGCCCCGGTGTTGCGGACATAGGTCAGGTTGAAGAACCCGTCCAGAACCGGACGGATCTCGTGAAGCCCCATGGCGGCGCGCACCAGCTCCTTCGACCATTGGTCGCCCACCACCACGAGGATCGCGACCGCGAGGGCCAGCATCCGTCGTCTCCCGGGCTAGAGCTCCTGCGACGAGGACGCCTGCCCCTGGGATGGCGCCGTGACAAACGGCCGGAAGCGCTTCCGGTTCTTCTCGAGCTGCTCCTGGGCCTCCCGGCAATACCGGGCATACGGAAGCACCTTCAGCCGCTCGGGCTCGATGGCCCTGCCGGTCAGTTCGCACACGCCGTAGGTGCTGTTGTCGATCCGGTGCAGAGCGTCGTCGATCTCGTAGAGAACTTCCTGCTCGTTGCTGACCAGCGACAGCGCAAACTCGCGGTCGAAGTTGTCTGTCCCCTGGTCGGCCATGTGCATGCCGTAGTTCGACAGGTCGCCGGAGGCCTCGCGTTGCGAATGATTGAGGTTCTCCCCGGCCAGGAAGGAGATCTCGTCCACGATCCGGTCGCGGAGATTCAGCAGGAGCTTCCGGAAGAACTCGAGGTCCTTCTTCCCCATCGGCTTGGGAGCCGCCTTGGGCGGCTCGTCACGATGGACCGGAGCCGAGGCGCGCGCGGCGGGTGCGACCGGCTTCGACTTCGCGGAAGACGCCGCCCGCGCGGGCCGTGCCGCGGCCTTTGGCGCCGGTCGGGGAGGTTCGACCCTGGCCGCTTTCCGGGCCGTCTTCTTCGCCACGGGACGCGCGGACTTGACGGTCTTCCGGGGGACGGCCTTGGCGGCCACTTTTGCCTTGCCCGACTTCGCGGTCTTCTTTTTCGATGCCATCCCAAGTCTCCACCGTTCGCGGGCGGGCCGCGTGCCCGCCCGGAAAAAGGCGCGAATGTGTACTCCATCTCCCCGGCAATGTCAATCCGAACGGATCGCCGAACTTGAGGGCGACCGGAACGGCTGGAACGCAGCGAGTTGCCGCGTGATTCGACGCCCCGACGGTTTCGCATGGCATCTGCACCGGATCGTCCCTGTTCGCGACTCGGCTCCCGGATACGCGTCACGCGGCGCCGGCGCGCATTCCGACCGGGATTGGGCAGTCGTTCCCGCCTGCGCGGCCGGCGGGTCGTCCGGTCGAGCGCCCACGGGGGATCGATCGGCCTTGACGGACCGGGGAAACTCGATAGCGTGGCGTTGGCCGCACGCGGCGGCCGGGGGACATGGACCATGAGACTCCGCTTCCCGGCGATCGTTCTGCTACTGGTCGCCTGCATGGGCGCCGGCGCGGTTCCGGCGCCACGGCCGAATTTCGTGATCTTCCTGACCGACGACCAGGGATGGGGCGACCTGGGTTGCTATGGCCATCCGCGCATCCGCTCGCCGAACCTCGACCGGTTTGCCACGGAAGGCGTCCGCTTCACGCAGGCCTACGCCGCCTGCGGCGTCTGCTCGCCGTCCCGGTCCGCCATCCTCACCGGCCGCACACCGTACCGGAACGGGGTCTGGCGCTGGATCCCGGAGGGAAGCGACGTCCACCTGCGCACGAACGAGGTGACGGTCGCCACGCTCCTCCGGAAGGGCGGCTACGGCACCTGTCACGCGGGGAAATGGCACCTCAACGGGAGGTTCAATTCCCCGGAGCATCCGCAACCGGGCGACCACGGCTACGACCACTGGCTTGCGACGCAGAACAACGCCGCGCCGAACCACCTCAACCCGGTCAACTTCGTCCGCAACGGCCGCGCGGCGGGCCGCATCGAGGGGCCGTCGTCGCGGATCGTCGTGGACGAGGCCATCCGGTGGCTCCGGGAGCGGCCGGACCGCTCGAAGCCGTTTTTCCTCACGGTGTGGACGCACGAGCCCCACCAGCCGATCGAGTCCGCGCCGGAGTTCATGGCGCCGTACGCCGACATCGCCGACGAGGGCATCCGCCAGCACCACGGCAACATCACGCAGATGGACCACGCGTTCGGCGTCCTCATGAAGGCCCTCGACGACCTGGGCTGCGCCGGGAACACCTTCGTGGTCTTCACGGCCGACAACGGCCCCGAGGGAAACGGGGAATCCGGCCGCACCCGCGGGTCCACCGGCGGGCTGCGCGGGCGCAAGCGCGCGGATTTCGAGGGCGGCATCCGCGTGCCCGGCATTGTCCGTTTCCCGTCCTACTTCAAGGAACACGGCATCCGGCCGGGTTCGGTCAGCGACGTGCCCATCGTCGGCCACGACCTCTTCACCACGGTCTGCACCCTGGCCGGCGTGCCGATCCCCGCCGATCGCACCATCGACGGCGCCAACCTGCTCCCCGCCCTGGAGGGCCGTCCCATCGAGCGCGCCCAGCCCCTCTACTGGCGCACGCACATCGCGCCGCCCGAGTGCCGCGTGGCCTTGCGCATCGACGACTGGAAAATCGTGGGCAACGCCGACATGACCGCGTTCCTGCTGTTCAACATGAGGGATGACCCGCGCGAGACGACGGACCTGGCCGCCACGCATCCGGCGGACTTCGACCGCATGAAGGCCGCGCTGATCCGGCACGACGCCGCCGTGATGGCCGAGGGGCCGGACTGGTGGAAACGCGAGGAGCCCGCCGGGAGGGAGAAGCCCGCGAAGCGGCCGGCGGACCGGACCGCGGAGGACCCGAAGGCCGGCACCGATGCGACCGGCACCATGAGCCTTGTCGCCGGGGGAACGCTGTCCCGCCACGAACTGGGCTTCGAACTGAAGACGGACGGTGAGGCCGTGGCCCTGCACAAGCTGGACGAGCCGATCCGCGGCCGGGCGGTCTTCGCGCTCCGCTATCGCGCCACGGCGAAGACCAGGACCCGCAACGCCGCCCTGGCCTTCGGCGACAAGCCGGGGAACGCCGACCTGTGGAAGGCCGGCACGGCCATCGGCATGGGCACGCACGTGGTCTTCCACGGCGGATGGGCCAACGCGGGGTCGGGCGGACGGAAGGCCGCCTTCGATCCGGATAAGACCTTTGAAGCCCTCGTCGAGGTGGACCTCGTCCGGCGGACCTGCCGGCTCACGGTGGACGGCACGACGATCGACGCGAAGCTCCCCGAATCGCTCAAGGAGATCGCCTACTACGGCTACTACGTGAAGGGCAGTTCGACCGCATTCTCACCGGTCGATGTTACCCGCCCGGCCGACTGATCCCCGCCCTGCCGAAGGACGTCACCGCCGCTTCAACGCGGCATGCTCCCCGGCGTCCGTCAGGACCCGGCCGCCCAGCGCCGGGCAGGAGGTCGCGCCGCGGCCGAACGGCGTGCCGCCCATGGGATAGGACCTGCGCTTCTTCTGCGACGCCAGCCAAGCTTCGAAACCGCGGTCGCGGACCTCGCCGAGGCAGCGTAAGATCGTCGGCATGTGTGCACGATGGCTCGTGGGAGGGGGGGCGGCGGCGCTGGTCTGGACGTCCCGCGCGGGGGCGTCCGCGACGGACGGGGGCGTCGTGGCGGCGGGCCCGCCGTCGGCGGCGCCGTGGGTCGTGGCTCAGGGGCGCGAACCGGGGCCGACCGTGGTGCTCGTGGGCGGCGTCCACGGAGACGAGCCCGCCGGCGCGGCGGCGGCGGAACAGATCCGCCACTGGCCCCTCGTCCGCGGCCGGCTGGTCGTCCTGCCCCGCGCCAACGTCACGGCGCTTGCCGCCGGCAAGCGGCTCATGCCGGCCATCGCAGCCGCGGAGGCCAACCTGAACCGCAACTTCCCCACGGCCGCCACCAACGCCACGCGCGGCGCGCTGGCGGAGGCGGTGTGGGACTTCGTCCGCGCCCAGAAGCCCGACTGGGTCGTCGACCTCCACGAGGGCGGCGACTTCAACGCGACGAACCGGAGCAGCGTCGGCAGCAGCATCATCGTCGGCCGGGACGACACGGCGAGGCGATGCGCGACCGGCATGCTCGAACGGGTCAACGCGTCCATCACCAACACGACCCTCCGCTTCCGGCAGCTGGGCCCCGCCGTCGGAGGAAGCCTCGTTCGCGCCGCGCATGACCGGCTGGGGGCGCACGCCATGATCCTCGAGACGACGATCAAGGGCCAACCTCTCTCCCGCCGCACACGCCAGCACCGCGTGATGGTCCATTCGTTGCTCGAGCAGCTCGCGATGATCGGCCCGGACGTCACGCCCGACCGTCTCACCCCGCACGCGCCCGGCGCCCCGCGCCCCGACGGCCGGCGCTGGATCGCGCTCTACGATGCCGAGGGAACCGGCGGCTCCGGGGCCGGAAAGGTCTCCGCGCTGATGGCGTCGAACGCGGCGGTCTCCGTCGTCCGCGTGTGTGCGGAGGACATCCGCGGCGGGGCGCTGGGCGCCTTCGACGCGCTGGTCGTTCCGGGTGGCTCCGGGAGCCGGCAGGCGAGCGCGATGGACCCAGCCGGACGTGCGGCCGTGCGCACCTTCGTCGGGGGCGGCGGCGGCTACCTCGGCATCTGCGCCGGGGCGTACCTCGCGACCAGCGGCTTCGAATGGAGCCTGGGTCTGCTCGACGCGCGCACCCTCTCGCCCAAGTGGCAGCGCGGGCGCGGGACGGTCCAGGTCGAATTCACCGGCCGTGGGCGAGAGATCCTCGGCGCCCCGGGCGGCACCCAGGCCGTCCTCTACGCCAACGGCCCGATTCTCGGCCCGTCAACGAATTCCGCCCTCCCCCCGTACGAACCGCTTGCCTTCTTCCGCAGCGAGGTGGCCGAGAACGGCGCGCCGCCGGGCCTCATGACCGGTTCGCCCGCCCTCGTCGCGGGCCGGTTCGGCCGCGGCCGTGTGATCGTGTCGAGCCCGCATCCGGAACAGACGAAGGCTCTCGATGCCATCATCCCGCGCGCGATCGCGTGGTTGACGGCGCCCTCGGGGGGCCACTGAGCCCCTACTCCTTCATGCCGTCCATCGCCCCCCACGGCTCGATCTGCCGCAGCGATCGCGCATCAAGGGCGCGATAGACATCCGGAAGGTCGAAGCGATCGAGCACCCCGTGAGGCAGCGCGGCGAACGGCCAGTCGTAGTCCTCGGTCGTCGCGACCTCCGTCCATGAGGCCAGCGCATTGTTCAGCGTCACCTGACGCACGGCCGGGCTCAGCAAGGCCGCCGGGGCGGCGGCCAGCGCGCCCCACCCCCGAGCCGCCAGGTGGATCTCCGTGTGGCCGTTGGCCCCGAGCCACTGCACGACGCGCATCACGTCGAACGCCTTCTGGCCGAGATACGGGCGTCCGAGCATCAGCCCGTGCGCGCTCAGGAAGTA
>CAYODK010000197.1:0-10765 GCA_964402695.1 uncultured Verrucomicrobiota bacterium | reverse complement strand
ACGCCACGGCGTCCGTCCCGCCAGGAAGAAGCGCGCCCAGGCCCATGCGGCCGGGCCAGCCTCCGACCCCGGGACGATGCATGCCCGTGGCGGCTTTGAAACCGATCCCGTCGGCGCGGCGCCTCCGGGCGCGCCAAGACGGGCGCGGGGGCCTTGCCGCGCCGGTTGCCGCACCGGACGACGTTGGAAGTGGACGCCGCACCGCGCGTTGTCGTATACATGAGCGCGGGGAAAGGAACGGCGATGCCTTCCGCGGGCCCGGGGCCCGGCGCCGAAGGTCGTGGACGAAACGTGAAAGAACTCGGAACCTACCTGCTGCTCCTGCTGACATTCCTGGGCCTTCTGGGGCTGGCCGTCTTCCTTCTCGAGAAGTACGCGGGGTCGCCATGACGTCGGACGAAACGCCTCCGTCACCGGTGCGGGAACCCTCGTTCAGGGAGATCATGCTCGCGCTGAAGAAGCCCGAGGTGCTCTGGAACGTGCCCATCCACGTGTGCATCCTCATCCCGCTGACCGCGGTGATCGCCTGGCTCGCGACGCGGTTGGACCGCCTCTTCGGCTGGGAACGGATCATCCCGCTTCCCTGGGGCATCGGACTGTTCCTGGTGCTCTTCCCCCTGGGGATCTTCATCGTGTGGTACACGTATGGCTATCTCTCGATCCTCGGGGAGGGCAGCCCGGCGACCCATCTCGGGGGGACCCGGAAGCTGGTGACGACGGGCCCCTTTGCCTACTGCCGCCATCCCTCCATCATCGGCAAATTCAGCGGCGTCCTGGGGTTCGGGCTCCTCGTCGGGTCGCCGGCGTTCCTGCTCGTCGTGATCCCCCTGCTGACGACCTACTCGCTGCTGGCGGCGCGGTGGCTGCAGGAGCGGCTCTGCGTGCAGCTCTGGGGCGACGACTACCTCCGCTACCGCCGCAGCACGCCGCTCATTCTTCCCTATCGCGGCCGGACCCGCCCCTCGTAGCGCCTGCGCCGTTGCGGGATCCTATCGCCGGCCGCTCCGCGCCCGGATGGGCGGCAGCGGCACCTCGCCGTCACGACCGCGGGCCGGGGCAAGGTCGCAGCCGTTGCAGTCCTGGTCCACGCCGTCGCCGGCCACCTCCGGCGCGCCGGGGAAGACGGCCGCGTTTGCATCGTCGAAGTCCGGGCCGCCCTCGAACAGCCCGTGGAAGCCGTCCCGGTCCATGTCCCGCGCGGGATCGTACGGACGGGCCGGGCGATCCAGGAACCGGGCGCAGGCGGCTGCGGCCTCCGGGGCGTCCAGGATCCGCTCCGGCGCGACGCCGGGCAGGACCACGTTCTCCGCCCCGATGAGATCCCTGGGCGCCGCACCGGGCGTGCCGGCCCGCAGCGTCAGGGTCGGCAGGCCGAACGGGACGCCGGCGACCGGATCGGGATACCGGGGGGTCTCCCCGTGGCGCAGGATCTCGCGCAGCAGGGTGGATCCGCGCCGTGTCACCCATGCGTTCGGATACCCCTGGAGCGCGAGCATCGGATCCGGGGCCGGATCCTCGCCGTGGAACGGTCCGTTGATGTAGGCCTCCGCCGCCACCCAGTGGGCGATGTGGTACTTCAGCAGCGTCAGTCGCGCGAGCAGGCAGCCGGTGCCTTCGGCGAGAATCTGGACCTTGTCCGCGCCCGTGTACCGCATCACCGCGGCGATGAAGAACTTCACGTCGTCGGTGGCTTCCTCGAGGCTCGTCATGACGCCACCTTGCGGCGCGAACTCGAGGATCCAGATCTCCACGGGCTGGAACCCTGCGCCTCGAAGCCCGTCGTAGAACCTGCCGGTCCAGGGGCTCCGTCCGCGGACGGCGTCGGGAATGATGATGACGGGCGTCCGGGCCAGCCCTCGCGCCTCCTCGCGGGACACTCCTCCGCCAGCGCCGCCGAAGACGGTCGGGGGGCGGTCGAAGTCGGCCGGCAGCCGGTCCCGGTCGGCGGCGGCAAGGCCGGCCCGGAGGCATGCGGCGGTCGCAAGAAGCCGGAGCAGCGATCTCATGGGGCCGCCGCCCTCCCCGCCGCGGGCACGTCCCGCACGCAGCGGAACCCCTGCGTCGGATCCACCGTGTCGGGCGGCAGGATACGCTCGTCGGATGGGCGCAGGTCGTCGGCGGCGTTTCGCCACGCGCCGCCGCGGACGGCGACCACGGCGATGGGGACGGCGTTCGTCCGCTCCGGGAAGACCTCCGGAACCTGGCGGAAATCCCAGAGATGCTGCGTGTCCGGATCCACGTATCCCTGCCGTTGCGTCGCGGTCCATTCGCGCGCATTCCCGCCCATGTCCAGGATGCCCTCGGGCGTGGCCCCGGCGGGGTAGGATCCGACCGGGGCGAGGCCCGGGTGGGCGTCATCGTGCCGCTCGTCACACCAGGGGAAGCCGGACGAGGCGTCGGCATGGTTGCCCCGGGATCCGTCCGGCTCATCGTCACCCCACGGGAACCACCGGCGCGCCGGACCGCGGGCGGCCCATTCCCACTCCTCCGCCGTGGGCAGTCGCTTCCCCGCCCAGGCGGCGTAGGCCATGGCGTCGTGCCAGCTGACGCCGACCACGGGCATGGAGGGATCGGGCGCGGCCTCGTGGGCCCATCCGGGCAGCGGACGGTGCCCCGTCGCCTTGAGGAACGTCTCGTAGGCCCCGCGGGTGACCTCGTGGCGGTCGATGAAGAACGAATTGACGGACACGCGGCGCGCCGGTTCGTCTTCGAACCAGCGGCGGTCGACGGGGCCGATCCTTCCGGCGAAGCGCGACGCCATCGCCGCGGCCCGGTCGATCTCCGCCTCCGTGGACCCCGCCACGAACTCCCCGCCGGGGATCAGGATCATGTCGTCCTCCGCGTGCGCCCCGGTCGCGGCCAGCAGGCGGCGGGATTCGCGGAGAACGGTGTCGGCGGCGGCGCGCGCGGCGTCATCGGGAGAACTCCCGGCGCCCGGGCGCAGATCCATGACGAGGAACACGAGGATGGCCCCGGGCTGGTCCACCACCGCGGTCTGGCCGGGGCGCGTCAGGGCGAAGATCGGATCCTCGACCTCCGGGGGGAAGGTGCCGCGCGAGAGGTAGCCGAGATCGCCCCACCGCCGCGATGGGTCCGACCGGGCCAGTTCCTCCGCGTGGGCGAAGGTGACGTCGGGGTCCGCCTCGAGACGGCGCGCGAGGGCGTCGGCCTCGCCCCGGGCGGCGCGTCGCGTCTCGGCGGAGGCGCCGGCCGGGACCGGGAAGGCGAAGCGATGGACCCGGATCTGGGGCTCGCGGCGCGCCTCGCCGGGGTGAGACCCGATGCGCGCGCGGACCGCCGCGGCGGAGACGCGGGCGTCCGCGTCGAGCGCGGCCGGCGGGGGGACCCGGTGGAGGATCACGTCGCCCCCCGCGAAGGCCGGCGGCCCGCACAGCCTTCGAATCGCATCCACATCGTCCGCGAGGAGGGCGGGCCCGGGCGCCGGGTCGCCGGCTGTTCGAAGCGGAGGCGCGGCTTCGGCCATGAGGTTGGGATGGACGGCGATGAAGTCGCAGCCGAGCCGGTGAAGGCGCTCGAGGTACAGGATCCGTTCGCGGTCCGGGAGCGGGCCCCGCGGGATGTCGGGGAACCCCGGCGGGGCCTCCAGGTAGTGGTTCAGCATCCGGGTGCCGGACATCGCGCTGATGTAGATGTAGCGCCGGCAGTCCGTGCCCCGGGGGACATACGGAAGATGCAGGACCACCCCGCCTCGATCCCGGAGCCATTGGATCTCCGGGGACAGAACGTGGGCCGTGCTGCGAACGGGGAAGAGCTCGGGCCACAGCAGCCGCCGCTCTGCGATCGCGGCCAGGAGCAGGACGGCCGCGCAGCCGACGGCGATGCCGCGGGGCCGTGCGGCGATCCGGCGCCCCGCGCCCGCGACGGCGAGCGCGGCGAGCATGGCCAGCGCGAGGTCCGTGTAGGGCAGCGTGCGCAGCGGGAACCCCAGCCGGTCGCCGCCGGGAGCGTATCGGGCGAGGAAGTAGTAGGGCAGGGGGATGGCGTCGAACGGCGGGCCGAGCGAGTGCAGATGGCAGCCGAGCGACAGGAGGAAGAAGAACCCGCCCACGACGGCGAAGAGTAGGGCGTGCCGCCGTCGGCCGGCGAGCGCCCCGACGGCGAGGATCAGCCCGAGGCCGCTGATGCCCGCGGGCAGGGTCCGGGCCATCGGGATGAAGCCGCTGTAGGGAAGGGAGCGGAACGGGTGGCGCAGATCGATGCTGCCGAGGGGCGCGTCGAGGATCGCCTGCGGGATGTCTCCCTCCCGGAAGGATATGCCGTGGGGGAACGCGACGACAAAGAGGCCGAGCGCGAGACCCGCGGGAAGGAGCGCCGGGGCCGCTTTCCACGCCAGCGCAGGGATGTCCCGAGGATGCCGGATGACGCGGCCGAGGACGACGATCGCCGCGGCCGCGAGCCCGTACACGGCGTAGGGCGCGTAGGTCAGCAGCATCAGCGCCCAGTACAGGCCCGCGAGGACGGCGCGGCGGCGGGTCCGCTCGTCGAGAAACCGGATCACCTCGAGCAGGAAGAGGGGAATCCACCAGAGAATGGTCTTCTGAAGAAAACCGGTCTCCAGCTTGAGCAGCGCGTAGGGGCTGAACATGAAGAGAAGTCCGGCGAAGACCGCCGCGAAGGTCGACGCGGTGAGATGGCGCGCCAGCCGGTAGGCGCAGAAACCGTTCAGCGCCAGCGCGAGGAGCATCAGCGCGTTGTACCGGAGGACCGGGTTCCCGAACACGGCGAGCGGGAGGTAGTAGAAGAGGTGCAGCGAGATCCCCACGTAGGGCCGCAGGTCCTCGCCGTGGGGTTGCGCGATCCGGCGCGAGAAGTACGGCCGGTCCCACCGTCCCGCCAGGACATTGTCCAGGAAGTCCTGCTGGTGGAACATCTCGCCGTGCAGCCCGGGATGATCCGCGTTCCCGATCAGGCGGCTTCCCGGGCGCCCGCCGCCGGCGACGAACAGCAGGATCGCCACGAGAAGGAAGAAGACCGGGACGGCGCCCGGCCCGCGGAGTCCGAGGTTGTTTCCCGGGCCGTTCATGGCGGAGGAATCCCGATGTCCCCGGCGAGGGCGTCATGGATGGCCCGGGCCACGGCCCGGTAGCCGAGCGGCGTGTAGTGGCCGTCGCGCGGCCAGAACACCGGGCCGTCCCGTGCGGCCCGGATCAACCCGCCGCTGGTGTCGACCACGCGCAGTCCGAGCGGCGCGCACGCCGCGCGCAGTCGATCAAGGTCGTCGCGGAACTGATCGAGATCGAGGGGCAGGAAGCAGACGACCACGCGGGCGCCGGAGGCGGCCGCGGCGTCGCGCAGGCGCCGCAACTCGGCCGACACCCGCCGCCAGGCATCCTCCCGGGCCTCGGGCGAGGACTCGAACCTCCGGTGAAGGTCGTCCGCCGTGTCGCGCCGCACCGCGTGGTGCAGGGCGCGGGCCAGATGCGAGTGCAGCACGAGCCAGGTTCCGACATATCCGAGCCGCCGGGCGTCCGCGTTCTTGAGGTAGCCTTCGTAGACGCGGACGTGCTCCATCCCGAGGTGCACCTCGAAGAGGTCGGTGGCGTTGAAGCCGACCAGGATGAGATCCGGCTCATAGGCCAGTCCGTATCGCTCGACCAGCAGGCGCTCCGACTCGGTGCTGAATCCGCCGATGCCGGCCTTGATGATCTCGACGCGCGTGGTCGGCATCGCCGCCTGGAGCGACTGTTCCAGCACGTGGAGGTAGGTGTTCGTGAAGTCCGCCCCGGCTCCGTACGTGAAGCTGTCGCCCACTCCGAGGATCCGAAACGTCCCGGCCGGCTTGGCGAGGTCGTGATCGACGTCGCGGAAGCCGTCGCGGTTGTGCGCGAGGGTCTGGCGGAACTCGCCCGTCCGGGCCGTGACCGTGCGGTGGATGCCGGGAGCCAGGCGGTAGGGGAGGACGGGATCGGACACGAACACGTCATCCCGGTAGAGCTTCGGCACCGGCGGCGCCGCGCCCAGGGCGCGGACGAGAATCTCGGCCAGCGCGATCATTCCCAGGACGATCCCGGGCAGGCGCCGCCACGGCTGGCCTCCTCGCACCGTCATGGCGCTCGATCGCGAAACTGGTTCTCGTTCTGCATGGGTCCGACCGCCGGGCCACTATGCTCGGGCACCGGAGTCGAGACAAGCGAAAGCGCCCCGGCCGCCACGGCGTCCCGTTCGAGTCCGGACAGCGGGACAGGCTCGACCCGCAGTTCGCGCCGCACCCACGCCACGAAGTCGCGGATCCGCGCCACCAGGCGGTCGACATCCGCCTCCGTCCGGAACGCCGGCGTGGCGCCCGGCATCAGTTCGGAGGAGTGGAGATGCATGTGCAGGACCCGGCCCCCCCGACGGGCGTGGAGGCGCGCGGCCAGCTTCATCACCGGCAGGGAGAACCAGGCCGGCTGGATGCCCGCGGCGCCGAAGCGGCGGAACGCGGACAGGACCCGCGGCCGGAGTCCCGGCGGCAGACGGCTTGCGGTCCGGTGCCAGAGGCGAGCCAGGGCCGGCCACACGGGCACGATCGTGAGCGGCGCCTCCAGCAGCGGACCCGCGTCCGTCCCCATCCGGTAGGGGTCGGCGGGCGAGCCGAACCAGTCCGGGCCTCCGACCTCGGTCCGCAGCGGAACGGCGCTTCCGTCGACGCGGATCCCGGCGGCGACGAGCAGGCGCGCACCGGTCGGCGTCAGGTGGTATCGGCCCATCCGGAACGACGTTGGCGTGCGCCCGCCGATCGCACGCACGGCCTCCATCAGCGTGTCGATCTTGGCCTTGAGAAGGGCGTCCGGCAGGAGGTCGGGATCCGTGCTCTCCGTTTCACCGCCCTCCTCGAAGGGCGGGGTGTTCCACGCATGCAGGTGGGCCCCGAGGTCCGCGCCGTGCCGGGCCGCCCACTGTCCCAGCAGGGCCCGGCTCGCGGGATCGCCGGCCGCCGCGTGGGTGAGGAGCAGCGTGGGGACGAGTCCGAACTCGCCCACGAGCGGTTCCATCCGCCGCAGCTCGGCAACGTTGGACACTCCGTCGGCGTGTCGCGGGTGACGCCCGCGGAAGAGTCCTTCCTCTTCGACGTCGATGGAGAAGACGAGGTTCATGTTCCGCTTCCGCGCGATCAGCCCGCCGGGTCCATCGCCACCTTGAGGCTCCGGTGCCGCGCCTTGTCGAAGGCCGCACGGAAGGCGGCGGCGTACTCCCGCAGGGGGAACACGTGCGTGACAAGGTCCTGCCAGAGGGAGGGGTGCTGCGCCAGCATTGCGACCGCCCGCTCGTACGTGCGCTGCGCCCGGCCGCGGAACTCCGTCGTGCCACAGAGGGAGGATCCGCCGACGCGCAATTCGCGGAACCATACGGGGGAGAGGTCCACGGGGCCGACGCGGCCGGAGGTGGCGACCAGGACCAGTTGTCCGCGGGGCCGCAGGAGGAGCAGCCCCTCCTGAAGGGAGGCCGCGCTGCCCACGCAGTCGAGGAAGATGCCGGCGCGCCCCTCGACCTGGCCGCCGCCCAGCGTGGTGGGAAGGAACCGTCCGCCCGTGGCCTCCGCGAGTTCGCGCCGCCCCGGCGAAAGCAGCACCTCGTCGGCGCCGCCGGCGAGCGCGGCCTCCCGCTGGAACGCGTGGCGCGCGACCACGACCCGCCGCGCCCGCGACTCGCAGGCGCGGAGGATGCGGACGGCATGCTGGCCGAGCACGCCGGCCCCGTAGACCACGACGCAATCGGCATCGTCCGGGAAGTGTCCGAGGACGGCCTGCAGCGCGCACGCGAGCGAGTCCGCCAGCACCGCGGTCCGGGTCTCGAGGCCGTCCGGCAGGCGGATCAGCTGCCGCGGATGGGCACAGAACTCGCGGGCCATGCCGCCGCCGGGCCCGGCCGTGTAGCCCAGGGAGATCCCGGCGGGAAGGGCGCCGCGCGTGAAGTTCCCGCAGAGGTTCGGCTCGCCGCGGGCGCAGGCCGCGCAGGGGGGCAGGGCGCGGGGGCCGCAGGCCAGCACGGGCTCGACGGCGACCCGGTCGCCGGCCGCCCAGCCGGATCCGGCCGGCGCTTCCGCGACCTCGGCGACGATTTCGTGGCCGGGCACGAACGGGAAGGAGGCGTAGGGCTCCATCAGGAACGATTCCTCGCCGCGGAGCAGCTGAAGGTCGGACCCGCAGATGCCGCAGAGGCGTGTGCGCAGGCGCACCCATCCCGGAGGGGCTTCGGGGACGAACGGCGCGGGTCGCAGCGGCGCCAGGGAGGGGAAGAACCGGCGGGGCCAGAGCCGGCCGAGCCAGCGGCAGAGCAGGTAGCGCGGCACCGAACGGCGGTAGACCAGGGCGTTGCTCACCCCGTCAAGGTAGCAGCGATTCCCCCCGGCGCGCAACGGCTCTGGACACCCGCGGGCGTTTTTGTGAGAGTTTCGCCGCATGGGCGTCACTTCCGCGCAGGCCAGGGATCCGCGCCGCCGCAGCGGCATCGGGCCGGGTGCGATAGGGCGGGGCCTGCTGCCCGTTCTGCGACGTCCGTGGATCGCCTCCCGCCTGGTCTCGCTTCAACTGGAGAAGCACTTCTTCGACTGGCGGTATCCACCCCGTCCGGACGGACGGGCCGGCTCGATCCGACAGGTCAGCCTGCGTCTCACCGACCGGTGCAATCTCCGCTGCGGGACCTGCGGCCAGTGGGGCGAGCGGGGCTACCTGCGGGGACAGGACCTGAAGCGGCTGATCGCGGGGGAGGTTCCCGCGGCTCGATACGAACACCTGTTGGACGACCTCGTCGGACACGGACACCGGCCGATCGTGTACCTGTGGGGCGGCGAACCCATGCTCTATGACGGCGCGCTGGACCTGGTCGACGCCGCCACGCGCCGGCGGCTGCCCGTGGCCATCGCCACGAACGGCGCGCGCGTGGCCGAGGCGGCGTCGCGACTGGCCCGCGCCCCCCTGTTCCTGCTGCAGGTCTCGATCGACGGGCCCGATGCGGCGATCCACGACCGGCTGCGACCGACCGCCGGCGGCGGCGGGAGCTTCGCCGCGGTCGAGGCGGCGCTGGCGGCGGTGCGCGACGCCCGGCGGGGGGCGCACGGCGACCTTCCGCTCATTGCCAGCCTTACGACCATTTCGCGCGAGAACGCGCCGCACCTGGCGGAGATCTACGAGGCTTTCGCCGACCGCGTGGACTTCTTCGTCTTCTACCTCGCCTGGTGGATCGACGAGGACCGCGCCGCGCTGCACGAGCAGGA
Organism: uncultured Verrucomicrobiota bacterium; assembly: GCA_964402695.1. Lineage (GTDB taxonomy): Bacteria > Verrucomicrobiota > Kiritimatiellia > PWTM01 > PWTM01 > VGWF01. The sequence continues at coordinate 1,548 of CAYODK010000197.1, read as the reverse complement.
CTTCGCGCGTCGGTTCGGCTTTGCGCCCGACCGGCACCGGGGCTGGATCGGCGGATGGAAGCCCGACGATCCCGCGCTGCTGCACCGGCAGATCGAGGCCGTGCGGCGCCGTGCGCGCCGGGCCGGCTCGCCCCCGGTCATCGTGATGCCCCGCCTCCACTCCGAGGCGGATCTCCGCGCCTACTATACCGACCATGCCCGGGATTTCGGTTACCGGCGCTGCCTGTCCATCTACCAGGCCGTCGAGGTGAACAGCAACGGCGACGTCTCGCCCTGCCGGGACTACCACGACTACGTGGTGGGCAACGTGAAGGAGTCCACGCTGACGGAACTCTGGAACAACGACCGCTACCGGGCGTTCCGCCGAAGCCTGGCCGCCGACGGCCTCATGCCGGTCTGCACCCGATGCTGCGGCCTGATGGGATACTAGGATGCATGCGGAACGGCCGTTGCGCATCGCCTTCCTGCTGCAGGACCTGAAGTACGGGGGGACGCAGAAACAGGCCCTCGACCTGGCCCGGCGGCTGGATCCCGCTCGCTTTTCGATTGCGATCTGGACGCTGGCTGCCGGTGACGATCTCGATCCGGCGCCGCTTCCGCACGCCCGGCTGGCGGCCGGTCCCACGGTCTCGGCGCCTGCCCTGGCTTCACTGGGGCGCGCCCTGCGACGGGATCCGCCGGATCTGCTCGTGACCTGGACCGTCGTTCCCAACATCTGGGGCAGGATCCTCGGCCGGCTCGCACGGGTGCCCGCGATCATCGGCAACTGCCGAGGCGGGGACGCGTCGCGGCGCCAGCACGAGCGGTGGCTCTGGCGATGGGCCGATGGCGTGGTCTGCAACGCGGAGGCGATCAAGTCGGACCTTGTCCTGCGGCACGGCGTGCCGGCCTCGCATGTGACCGTCGTGCTCAACGGCGTGGATCTCCCTACCGTGACAGCGCCGCCCCGGGTGGATCCCCCGGTCATCCTCTGCGTCGCCCGGCTCGTGCCCGAGAAGGACCATGCCACGCTGCTGGCCGCCTTCCGTGGTGTGCGGAACCGCCGGCCGGATGCGCAGCTGTGGATGGTCGGCGACGGGCCGGAACGCGAGCGGATCGCACAGGCGCTCCGCGGTCCGGACGCGGCGGGCCTCGTCTGGATCCCGTCGCACGCCGGCGTGGACGGGCTCGTGGCGCGGTGCACCGTCTTCGCGATGAGCTCCCGCGTCGAGGCGCTGCCGAACGCGGCGCTGGAGGCGATGGCCGGAGCCCGCCCCGTGGTCGCGACGTCGGTCGGCGGACTGCCGGAGATCGTCGACCACGGGCGCACCGGACTGCTGGTCCCCCCTGGACAACCCGACGCTCTGGCCGCGGCGCTGCTGGACCTGCTGTCCGATCCGGACCGCGCGGCGGCGATGGGCGCGGCGGGCCGCGCGCGCGTCGAGCGGGATTTCACGATGGCGTCGATGGTCCGCGCCTACGCGGAGATCTTCGGACGCCACGCGGCCCGCCTGAGCCGGAACGATTCAGTTGGACCCAAGGCGAGGACGTCACGGGAGGCGAATCGTT
>CAYODK010000196.1:0-10841 GCA_964402695.1 uncultured Verrucomicrobiota bacterium | reverse complement strand
CCTCCGAAGGCCAAGGGCGGCAAGAAGGCCGAGGAAGCGAAGTAATCGACGGAAGGCCTGAACGACGCGCCCGCCCCGGGAACCCCGGGGCGGGCGCGTGCCGTTTGCGCCGGGCGGTCCTTCGCGCCCTACTGCCGGACCGCCGTGAAGTTCCCGCTGAACACGGTCGTGTTCGTTCCGCTGCCCGCCGAACCCTGGATCTGCCCGACGATGCGGTCGCCGATGATGTTGCCGATGTAGCGGATCTCGCCGTCCGGCCCCTCGACCAGCACGGTGGACGACAGCACGAAGGAGGACCCCGAAAGCGACGTCTGCATCGTGGTCCCCGTGCGCAGGTCGCTGCTCTGCACCTGGCCGGCGGCCGAGATGGTGATCGTCACGCCGTGCTGCTCGTACGTGACGGGTCCGCCGCCGACCGAACTCCCCTCCGTCGAGGTTCCCGTGTAGGTTCCCGCGTAGGCTCCCGACGGGCTCCCGCCGCCGCCGTCGTCATCTGAATCGTCCAGCAGCAGGGCGACGCCGCCCGCGGCCAGGGCCACGCCGCCGCCGATCAGGGCGGGTTTCACCCATCCCGGCCGCCCGGATTCGGCCGGCCCCGTGCCGCCCCCGGCACCGGCCTGGATGCGAACGGTGTACCAGGGGGTCTCCGCCGTCGACCCCGTCGCGTCCTCGGCCGCCAGGTAGTAGGTCACGCGGTCGAGCGTCGACAGAACCCCGCCGGGCACCGTGCCCACGTAGGCCCCGGCGCCCGTCGCCTGCATCGGAACGCTGAAGGGGGCCGCGTCCTTCGACGTGCTGTAGAAGAGCGTCACGGACTTGACCGACCGCTCGGGTCCGGACACCCGCGCCCGCACCATCAACGGCTGCCCCCGCACGCCGACCGTCACAGGCGTATGCTCGATGCGCGGTGCGCCGTCGGCCCGCAGGCCGATGGCCAGGCCAAGCAGGCAAGCCAACCCGATCCTCGTTTGGAGCAAGATCATGCGAGTCTCCCGTTCAGGACAAGATTAGCGATCCTGACCGCAGGATCAACCATCCATTTGCGTCCGGGCACGAAAAACCCTCCCCGGACATGTCCGGGGAGGGCCGTCGCGCGCCGGGGAGGGGGTCGTCCGTCAGCGCAACGCAAGGAGGGACCGCACGGTCTCGACCAGCTTGGGATCCGAGGCCAGGCCGGCCACCAGGAGACAGGCGGACGCGAAGACGAGGTAGATCGACCAGTGATGCTTGTGCCGCACAGGACCGACCTGCGTGCCGGGCCGAACGGGGATCATCCCGGGCTGGACAGTGGCCTGTGTCACGATCATCGCCGACTGATTCGTCGTTTGCATTGTCTACCCTCGCGACGAAACATAGTAGCACGACCCATGCCAACCCGGATGCGGATCGCAAAATACCCGGACCTTTGCTCCTGCTCCTGCCCTGTTCAGGGCCAATCATCCACGGTGCAGGCGGTCCAAGAAGGGGATACGAACCCATGGACTGGAAGCCAGCGAATTTCCTGCCCCGCCCCGACGAATTTCAAATTCCAGAACGAAGTGCGCGAATGGGACCCAAGATTGAAAATACGCGCTGCGGGCCGAGACCCCTCCGGGCCCGATGGCGACCGGCCCGTCGTTCGGCACATGGGGCGGCCTGCGGTTGCCGTGGCGCGGCAAAGGACCTATGCTGCCGGGATGAACCTGAGACTGGATCGCGTTCTCGCCGTATTCGACATCGAGTCCACCGGCACGAACTGGGAGCGGGACCGCATCATCGACCTGGCCATCGTCCGCCTCGAGCCGGAGGGCGGCCGGCGGACGATCGAGTTCCGGTTCAACCCCGAGATGGCCATTCCCGCCGCATCGACGGCGGTGCATGGGATCCGCGACGAGGATGTCCGCGACGCGCCGAAGTTCCGGGAGAGGCTGGGCGAGGTGGCCCAGGCCTTCGCGGACTGCGACCTGGCGGGCTTCAACATCTGGCGGTTCGACGTCCCCATGCTCCAGCAGGAGTTCAAGCGGGCCGGCTCGGCCTTCGACATGACAGGACGGAAGATCATCGACGCCCAGCGGATCTACCACCAGAAGGAGATGCGCGACCTGACCGCGGCGGTTCTCTTCTACTGTGGCGAGGCTCACGAGGGAGCGCACGGGGCACGGGCGGACGCCGAGGCGACACTGCGCGTGATCGAGAGGCAACTGGACCGCTACCCCGACCTCCCCCACGAGGTCGGCCCGCTTGACAGATACTGCTTCCCCCCCGTGGCCGACGGCGTGGATCGCGAGGGCAAGGTCCGATGGGATGCCGAGGGCGACATGGTCCTCGGCTTCGGCAAGTACCAGGGAACGAAGCTCCGCGCCATGGCCGCGGGTGACGGCCGCAAGTACCTCGAGTGGATGCTACGCCAGAACTTCGGCCAGGAGGTGGATGGGATTATCAAGCTCGCCTTGGACGGCAAGCTTCCCCGGCGGCCGGAGTGGAAAGCTCCGGCGGAGGGAGAGTAGGCGGCCGGATCCGCGTGACGACCAGCGTGAGGTCGTCATGGGGTGGACGTCCGCCGGAGAAACGGTGGACGCGGTGCTGGAGGGCGCCGATCAGGGCCGCGGCCGGGGCGCCCTGGCTGAGGACGAGCGTCTCGAGGATCCGGTCGATCCCGAACTCGGCGCCGGACTCGTCCCGCGCCTCGCTGATTCCGTCGGTGAACAGCAGAACGACATCCTCCGGCAGCAGCCGGACGCGCGCGTCGCAGATCACGCTGTCGAAGAGATCCGGGTCCCCGATGCCGATGCCGAGGCCCGGCGATTCGATCCGGGTGACGCCCCGGCCGGACGGGCGGTGAAGGATGGGCGCCTCGTGCCCGGCCCGCGCGAGGGTCAGGTCCAGCGATCGCGTGTCGAGGATCATGTAGAGGGCGGTGATGAACATGTCCTCCCCGAGATCGCCGGAGAGGACCCGGTTCAGCGACCGGAGCACCTCGGCGGGGCTGAGGCAGCCCGGCGCCTTGGCCCGGAGCACGCTCCGGCAGACGGACATGAGGAGCCCGCCGCTGACCCCCTTGCCGGACACGTCGGCGATCGCGATGCCGATGTGATCCGCATCCACCTGCAGGAAGTCGTAGTAGTCCCCGCCGACCTCCTGTGCCGGCACATTGACGGCCGCAAACTCGGCCTTCTCCGCGACCGGCACCTCGCGGGGGAGGAGCATCTGCTGGATGCGCCGCGCCACGGACAGGTCGTGATCCAGTCGCCGCTTGGCGTCGAGTTCCTCGCGCAGCAGCGCGTAGTGAAGGGACACCGAGGCCTGGTCCGCGAGGGCCTGGAGGAGGTTGAGATCGCTCGGGTTGTACGGCTGTCCGTCGATCCGATTGACCGCCACGAGGACGCCCATGACGCGGTGGCCGAACCGCATCGGCACGGCGACGACGGAGCGGATGCGCAGGAAGGCCGGGCCATGGACGGGGAGCCCGGGGTCCCGCTCGGCGTCCCGGATCAGCGTCGGCGCGCCCATGTCGGCGACCTCCCCGACGGGCCCCTGCCCCTTCCGGACGATCTCCGTGCGCACGGCCTGCTCGACGACCTGCGACTTGCTCACGGCCTTCTCGATGTCGAGGGAGAGCGGCTCGACCATCGGCGGAAAGATGCCCGAAATCGCCCGGGCGCGCAGCGTCGCGCCGTCGGGATCGCACAGGTAGACCGCGCCCGAGGCGCCGCCCGTCGTGCGCAACGCGTAGAAGAGGACCTTCTCGAGAAGCGGCTCGATCTCCACGATGTCGGTGTCGGAGAAGACCTCCGCGACATCGTGGACGAAGCCGAACATGACCTCCTTCTCGTGGCGGAGTCCGTCGGACTCGCGGCGGCACCGGCGGTACCGCCGCCACAGGGCGGCCAGCAGCGCGGAGACGACGGCCAGAGCGGCGGCCGGGAGCCAGCGGGCCATGTCGGCCCCGCTCATGCCCCCGCGGCGTCCTCGCCCTGGCGGCGGGCGACGCTGTCGCGCATGAACTCGATCACGTCGCGGAACCGCGGGAGATTGTCCGCCGAGGCCGCCACGAGATCCTCGTGCGCCTCCAGGATGGTCTCGTCCGCCTGGCGTGACGCCGTATCGCGGTCGAGGGCCTTCAAGGCTCCGGGGTCGGGCGCCTGGGCGTTGCCGGCGGCGGTCCCGACGAGGCGGTCCAGCCCCAGCGTCTGGAACAGGCCGAGGGTCCGGGCCGAGAGTCCCCCGACGGACACGCCTCCGCCGAGCCGGCGGAGTCGCATGGCGAGGCCCGCGAGGATGCCCAGCATGGTGCTGTCGAGCGTCTCGCACTCGGCCAGGTCGACCTCGGCGTGCGCGATGCCCTGGCCTTCCGCCGCGGCGAGGAACTCCCGGAAGACGGGCCCCATCTTCAGCGTGCCCCGTCCGATGATCCGGATGTGGACCGTCGTCCGGTTCACGGCCACCAGGATCCTGTCCGCCGGTTGTTCCGCAGGTGCCATCGTATCGCCCGGCGCACAGCATGCGTCGGATCGCGCACCGTAACACCGTCGGCGCGGCGATGTCAAAAACGATGTCGGAAAAACCATCGCCGGGACCCCGGCGGGGGCGGCGAAGCCGTCCGAGGGCGTCCCGATCGTTGACACCCGTGGAGGCGGGCGGCTATCATCCGCAGTCAGCGCGAGATGGGAGACGGATCTTGACGGCGAACGACGACTATGTCGTGGAGATCCTGACCGGGGTTGGCATGATCAACCACCGGCAGGGCGAAGAGGCGTTGAAGGCGGCGCGGAAGGAGGACAAGCCCGTCATCGATGTCCTCATCCGGGACACCGCCCTCTCGAAGATCGACATCCTCAAGACCCTGGCCAACCAGTTCGGCATGGAGACGGTCAGCCTGACCGCCATGGCCCTGCCCAAGGAGGTCGTCGACTCGGTTCCGGGCAAGGTTGCGCGGCGGTACAAGATCGTCCCCCTCAGCCGCGACGACAGCACGCTCCGCGTGGCCCTGAGCGACCCCTTCGACGTCGAGACGCTGGACAGCCTCCGCTACATCCTCAAGACCAACGTCGAGGGCGCGGTCGCCCTGCCGGAGGAGATCGAGATCGCGCTCGATCACTACTACCCGCAGGCCAGCGAGGACATGGCCAACATGCTCCAGGAACTCACCGACGGCACCTCCGCCGTGCCGGGCGAGGATTCCCCGCTGTCGATGAAGGAGGAGCGGAGCGAGTCGGACGAGCCGATCATCAAGCTCGTCAACCTGATCATCCTCGAGGCCTTCCGCCGGCGCGCGTCGGACATCCACCTGGAACCGCTCGAGAAGAAGTTCCGCGTCCGGTACCGCATCGACGGCGTGCTCCACGAGGTGGAGAGCCCGCCGCGCCGTCTGCAGGCCGCGATCATCAGCCGCGTGAAGATCATGTCGAACATGAGCATCGCGGAGAAGCGGCAGACGCAGGACGGCCGCATCCAGATCAACGTGCTCAACCGCGACCTCGACCTGCGCGTCTCGGTGATGCCGGCGAACCACGGCGAGACCGTGGTCATGCGTATCCTCGACAAGTCGAGCCTGCTGCTCGGCCTCTCCCAGCTCGGCTTCTTCTCCGACGACCAGGCCACGTTCGAGCGCCTCATCGGCCTCTCGGACGGGATCATCCTGGTGACCGGCCCGACGGGGTCCGGCAAGACGACGACGCTCTACGCGGTGCTCAACCAGATCAACAAGCCGGACCGGAAGATCATCACGGTCGAGGACCCGGTCGAGTACCAGATGAGCGGCATCAACCAGGTGCAGGTCAGCCACGACATCGGCATGACCTTCGGCGCCGCGCTGCGCGCGATCCTCCGCCAGGCGCCGAACATCATCATGATCGGCGAAATCCGCGACCTGGAGACCGCCGAGATCGCCGTCAACGCGTCGCTGACCGGCCACCTGGTGTTCAGCACGCTCCACACGAACGACGCCCCGAGCGCCGTCACCCGCATGATCGACATCGGCGTGAAGCCGTTCCTCGTGGCGTCGTCGACGCGCGCGATCATGGCCCAGCGCCTCGTCCGCCGCATCTGCCCGAAATGCAAGGAGGAGTATGCGCCGACCGAGCACGAGCTGCACCTGCTCGGCCCGGCCGCCGCCCAGGTCCAGGGCGCCTCGCTCTTCCGGGGCAAGGGCTGCTCGGACTGCTCGGGCACCGGGTACCGCGGCCGGCTCGGCATCTACGAGATCTTCGTTCTGAACGACGATGTCCGCCACATGATCAACGACCAGGCGGGGGCCGGCGAACTCCGCGCCTCGGCCCGCCGGCTCGGCATGCGCACGCTGCGCGAGGACGGACTGCGCAAGGTCGTCGCCGGCATGACGACGCTGGAGGAGGTCTTCCGCATCACGATGGGAGACAAGGACTGATGCCCTCCGCCGCCACCGCCGACCTGCAGATGGACGACCTCCTCGACCTGGTCGTCAACGAGAACGCGTCGGATCTCCACCTGGCGGTCGGTTCGCCCCCCGTGCTTCGCGTCAACGGCGGCCTGCACCCGCTGGACTCCGGCCCGCTCCTGCCCGAGGACACCGAGCGGCTCATGCGCGCCATCACGTCCGAGGAGAACATCCAGAAGGTCCGCGAGCAGGGCGGGTGCGACTTCGGGTTCGGCTTCGGCGACCGCGCGCGGTTCCGCGTCAGCGTCTTCAAGCAGAAGGGCCACTTCGGCCTCGTGCTCCGCCAGATCCCGTCCAAGCTCCTCACGCTCGAGCAGATCGGCCTCCCCTCGCAGATCCGGGAACTGCTGTTCATGCCCCGCGGCCTGATCCTGGTCACCGGCCCGACGGGGTCCGGCAAGACGACGACCCTGGCCAGCATGCTGCACATCATCAACGAGACGCGCGACTGCCACATCATCACCGTCGAGGATCCGATCGAGTACTACCACACGCACCGCAAGTGCGTCGTGACGCAGCGCGAGCTCGGCGTCGACGTGCCCAGCTTCCGCGAGGCGCTGCGCCGCGCCCTGCGCCAGGATCCCGACGTGATCCTCGTCGGCGAAATGCGCGACCTCGAGACCATGGAGGCCGCCATCACCGCGGCCGAGACCGGCCACCTCGTCTTCGCGACGCTGCACACGACCGGCGCCGCGCGCACGGTGGACCGCATCGTCGACGCCTTCCCGACCGACCAGCAGGAACAGATCCGCACCCAGCTGGCCTCGACGCTGAAGGCCGTCATCTCGCAGGTTCTCCTGCCCCGGGCCGACCGGCCCGGCCGCATCGCGGCCTTCGAGGTCATGATCAGCACGCCGGCGATCGAGGCGCTGATCCGCGACAACAAGACGTTCCGCATCAAGTCCGACATCCAGACCGGCGGACGGCTCGGCATGTTCACCCTCGACGACAGCCTGCTGGCGCACTACCAGCAGGGCAAGATCACGTACGAGGACCTCGTGACCAAGTGCGATGACAAGGACGCGGTCCTGCAGCGTCTGTCCGAGATCGAAGGGCGCAAGAAGCGCTAGGAGCGGCCATGGCCGACGAAACCACCGACATCAAGGATTACCTCCTGCACCAGGTCCTGGAGGACGGCATGATCACGGCCGACATGGCCGCCGAGATCATGGAGGAGCACAAGCGCACGGGGAACCCCGTCCGCGAACTGCTGATCGACATGGAGGTCATGAACGAGGACATGCTCCTCGACTTCATCGCGCGCCAGCTGGGCACCTACGTCGTCGACCTCGCGGCGACCACCATCCCTCGCGACGTCGCGCGCGTCGTGCCGGCCAGCTCCGTCCGCATGTACAACGTCGTCCCCGTCGAGGTCCAGGGCAACGCCGTCACGATGGCGACGTCCGAACTCCTCAGCCCCGAGGTCATCGACGAGCTGAACTTCGTGCTCGCGCGCGAGGTCACCTACGTCGTCGCCCGGAGCGAGGACATCCGCAAGCTCATCACCGACCTCTACGGCAACATCAGCGACTCCGTGGGCGACATGCTCACGCAGCTCGAGGCGGAGCTGCAGGACGCCGGCGACATCCTCACCGCCGGCAAGGACGGCTCGGTCGTCGACATCGAGCACATGGCCAACCAGGCCCCCATCATCCGCTTCGTCAATCTCGTGCTTTACCAGGCGGTTCAGGACCGCGCCTCGGACATCCACTTCGAGCCGTTCGAGCGCGACTTCAAGATCCGCTACCGCGTCGACGGCGCGCTCTACGAGATGGCCCCCCCGCCCCGCCAGCTCGCGCTGCCGGTCATCTCGCGCGTCAAGGTCATCTCGGGCCTCAACATCGCCGAGCGCCGCGTCCCGCAGGACGGCCGCATCAAGCTGACGATCGCCGGCCGCCACGTCGACTTCCGCGTCTCGACCCTGCCGACCCAGCACGGCGAGAGCGTGGTGCTCCGCATCCTCGACCAGTCCACGGTCCAGCTCGATCTCGAGAACGTGGGCATGCCCGAGGACATCTACGAGACCTTCGTCTACGACATCAGCAAGCCCAACGGCATCATCATCGTCACCGGGCCGACCGGCTCGGGCAAGACGACGACCCTGTACGCCGCGCTGAAGCGCCTCAACACCATCGAGGACAAGCTGCTGACCGCCGAGGACCCGGTCGAGTACGACGTCGAAGGCATCATCCAGATCCCGATCAACGAGGCCGTCGGCCTGACCTTCGCCCGCGTCCTCCGCTCCTTCCTCCGCCAGGACCCCGACATCATCCTCGTCGGCGAGATCCGCGACAAGGAGACCGCCGAGATCGCGATCCAGGCGTCGCTGACCGGCCACCTGGTGTTCAGCACGCTGCACACGAACGACGCCTCCGGCGCGATCACCCGCCTGATCGACATGGGCGTCGAACCGTTCCTGATCTCGTCGACGCTCGAGGCCGTCCTCGGCCAGCGGCTCGTGCGCACCATCTGCCCGCACTGCAAGACCCCCTACCAGCCCGAGCAGCAGCACCTCGACCTGCTCAATCTCACGCGCGAACAGGTCGGGGACCGGCCCTTCTACTTCGGCGCCGGATGCAAGGAGTGCAACCAGACCGGGTACCGCGGACGGCGGGGCATCTTCGAGTACCTGCGGGTCACGGAACCCGTGCAGAACCTCGTCAACCAGCGCAAGCCCACGCTCGTCATCCGCGACAAGGCCATCGAGATGGGCATGCGCACGCTCCGCGACGACGGCGTGCGCTGCATCCTGGACGGCTACACGACGATGGAAGAAGTGCTGAAGTACACATGAGGTTCGAGGGTTCACAGGTTCGGAGGTTCGAGGGTTCGACGGCGCGGGGAACGGCGCATCCGGCGCCCCGGCCGTACGCCGTCGCCCCGGGCCCGCGCTAGGAGACCGCCATGCCAACGTACGCATACGCCGCGCTGGACGCCAAGGGCAAGGAGACCAAGGGGACGATCGAGGCGGACAGCCAGAACGCCGCGGTCAGCCACATCCGGGAGCAGGGCTTCTTCCCGACCCAGGTCGTCGAGGTCGGCGCCGCCGCCAAGGGATCCCCCGCCGCCCCCCGCGCCGCGAAGGCCAAGAAGTCCGCCATGAAGACCGAGATCAAACTGCCGTCCTTCATGGAGGGCAAGGTCAAGCCGAAGCACCTGATGGTCATGACCCGGCAGCTGGCGACGCTGATCGACGCCGGTCTCCCCCTGCTGCGCGGCCTCCAGGTCCTCCAGCGCCAGGAGCGCCATCCGAAGCTCAAGCGCATCATGGGCAACCTGGGCGAGTCGATCCAGTCCGGCAGCACCCTGGCCGAGGCGATGGCCCAGCACCCCAAGGTGTACAACCGCCTCTACGTGAACATGGTCAAGGCCGGCGAGATCGGCGGCGTGCTCGACGTCGTCCTCGTGCGCCTGGCCGAGTTCATGGAGAAGGTCGCGAAGATCCGCAACAAGGTCATCAGCGCGATGACCTACCCGGTGGTCGTGCTGTTCGTCGCCCTGCTGATCATGTTCTTCCTGATGACCAAGATCGTCCCGAAGTTCAAGGAGATCTTCGACGACCTCCTCGAGGGCGCCCAGCTGCCCGCCCTGACGACGATGGTCATGAGCGTCAGCAACGCGCTCGTCCAGAAGGCCCCCCTCGTCATCGTCGGCATCATCGTGCTGGTCGTGCTGATCAAGCTCGTCGGGAAGACCAAGGGCGGTCGCGTGGTCCTCGACCGGATGAAGCTGAAGATGCCGGTGTTCGGAACCCTGATCGAGAAGACCGCCATCGGCCGCATGACCCGCACGCTCGGCACGCTGCTCCAGTCCGGCGTGCCCATCCTGCAGGCCCTCACCATCGTCCGGGACACGTCGGGCAACGAGGTCATCGCCCGCGGCATCCAGCTGGTGCACGACAGCGTCAAGGAGGGCGAGAACATCGCGCCGCCGATGGAGTCCTCCGGCATCTTCCCGCCCATGGTGATCGGCATGGTCGAGGTCGGCGAGGAGACCGGCAAGCTGCCGGACATGCTGATGCGCGTCGCCGACACCTACGACGACGAGGTCGACAACACCGTCGCCGCCCTGAGCTCGATCATCGAACCGCTGCTGATCGTCGGCCTGGCCGTGGTCGTCGGAACCATCGTCATCGCCCTGTTCCTCCCGATGCTGTCGATCATCGGGAAGCTGAGCTGACGTTTCGCGCCCGACGGTCGCGAAACGCCGTGGCGGGCGGGTCCGGACGCTCTCCGGACCCGCCCGAAGATCGCAGCAGAAGACTTGACCGGAACGGACATCGGAGGATACTGACATGCAGGACGCGTTGGACGCGCAAACGGCGTCGCCGGAAGGATGCAGGACCATGAATTTTCGATCCCATGCAGCCTGGCGTGCGGACACCGGCGAGCGGCCCGTTCCGGACGCCCCCCCCCGTAGTACCCCGGCCCCCGCCCCCCCCCCCGTC
>CAYODK010000195.1:0-10881 GCA_964402695.1 uncultured Verrucomicrobiota bacterium | reverse complement strand
CCCCGGGGTGGTAGACGCCGGACGCCAGCCAGTCGCCGCCCGCGGAGAGGACATCGGCGACGGCCAGCTCCCCCCCCGTGCCGCCGGCGTCGGCGATGGCGCCGGAGAAAACCCATGGGTGCCGGTTCAGAACGCTGCGTTCCCTCCCCGGCTTCAGACGGACCGAGATGCGCGGAAGATCCATGGCGCGATCCTATCACAGATCCGCCGCCGCCCAGGCGGCGATCCGCTCCACGTCGCCGGCGCCGATGACGAGCAGGAGATCGCCCGGACGGAGATCGGACCGGAGGGCCGCCCAGGCCGCCTCGAGCGAGCCGGCGGGCTCGACCGGAATACCCCCATGCCGGCGGAACTCGGCGATGAGATCGTCGGACGTTCCGCCGGGCAGCGGGGCTTCCGAGGCGGCGTAGACGGGCGCGAGAACCAGCCGGTCCACGCCGCGGAACGCCGCCGGGAACTGCGGACCAAGCGCCAGCGTCCGCGTGTAGCGATGGGGTTGGAACACCGCGACGAGACGGTCGAACACGAAGCCCTCTCGCACCGCATCGAGCAACGCGCGGATCTCCGTCGGGTGATGCGCGTAGTCCGAGAACACGCGGATGCCGCCGCCGTCGTGGAACGGCTCCAGGCGGCGGCGGGGCGGGCAGAACCGCGACAGCGATTCGAGAACCGGCCCCGGCTTCGCCCCGGCCGCCAACGCGGCGGCCACGGCCCCGAGGGCATTCAGGACGTTGTGGCGCCCGGGCACCGGCAGGCGCGCGCGCCCCAGACGCGCGCCGAAGGCCACGACATCGAACTCCTGCGCGGTTCCATCGACGCGCCTCGCCTCGCCGCGCACGTCGGATGCCGGGTCGAGGCCGAAGCCGGCGGCGCCCGCGCGACGGGCGGCGATCCGCGTGGCGACCTCGTCGTCCCGGCCGAAGCACACCGTGCCGCGCGTGCGGTCGATCACGGTCTCGAAGACGGCGTGGAACGCCGTGACGTCCTTGAAATGCTCCATGTGGTCGAAATCGACATTGGTGACCACGGCGATCTCCGGCTCGTAGAGCGCGAGCGTGCCATCGCTTTCGTCGGCCTCGACCACGAGCCAGTCCGAGGTCCCCGTCCCGGCCACACCGCCGAGCGCGTCGACTTCGCCTCCGATGCAGAACGACGGGTCGAACCCGGCCGCCCGGAAGGCCTGGGCAACCATCGTCGTGGTCGTCGTCTTCCCGTGCGTTCCGCACACGGCGACGCCCCGCGCCCTTCCGACGATGGCGGCGAGCGCCTCGCCGCGCGCGCTCACGGCAATGCCGGCCCGCATCGCCGCGCGGATCTCGGGATGGGAATCCGGCACGGCGGCCGTGCGGATCAGCCAGTCGGGCCGCGGCGACAGATGCGAGGGGTCGTGGCCCGCGGCCACGCGGACGCCACCGGCCTCGAGCGCGGCCGTCAGGCGGTTCCGCACGGCGTCGCACCCGCTGACGCGGAAGCCCCGCGCCATGAGCAGCCGGGCCAGGCCGGCGACCCCCACGCCGCCGATGCCCATGCAATGGACCGATCCGCCGCGGTCCAGCGCCTCGCGGGCCGTCTCAAGCGCCTTCCGCATACCGCTCATGGGCCGTCCGTTCCACCAGGTCCGCCAGCGCCTCCGCTCCGTCGATCCGGCCGCCCCGCGACATCGCCGCGCGCATGCGGGCCAGCCGGGACCGCGCCCGCATCATGCCCGCGAGATACTCGGCGAGCCACCCGCAGTCGAGGTCCTTCTCCTCCACCATGTCGGCCGCACCGTGCTTCACCATCGCCTGGGCATTGGCGAACTGGTGGTTCCGCGCGGCAAACGGATAGGGAACCAGCAGGGCGGGCAGGGCGAAGAGCATCAGTTCCGCGCACGTCGCCGCGCCCGAACGGCAGAGGGCGATGTCCGCCTGCCGGTAGAGCGCCGCGATGTCGTGCGTGAACGCGTGCACCTCGTGGGAAACGCCGGCCGCCTCGTACGCGGCCCGCACGCGGGCCTCGTCCGCGGTTCCCGTCAGGTGAAGGAACCGCATGGCCCGGCGGTTCCGACCCAGCATGCGGACGGCCTCGGTCACGATCTCGTTGAGCCGCCGCGCGCCGCGGCTGCCGCCGGTGACGAGAACCGTGAAGAGCCCCCCGGGGGCCCGTTCGCCGGACGGCGGCCGGCGGTCGACGATGTCCCGGCGAAGGGGCATCCCGGTGATCGAGATCTCGCAATGACGCAGGTGGTAGCGGGTTTCCTCGAAGACCGCGGCGATCGCGGAGGCGCGGCGCGAGAGCAGCACGACCGCGCGACCCGGAATCACGTTCGACTCGTGCAGGACGACGGGAATGTCCAGCCGGAAGGCCGCGCGGGCGGGCCCGAAGGAGGCGTAGCTGCCCATCGCGAGGAGCACGTCCGGGGGATCCTTGGACATCACGCGCAGGCAGGTCCGCGACGCGCGCAGCAGGGACACCGACGTCCGCACCACCCGCCAGCCGGGCAGGCCCGACGCGAAGCCCTCCGCCGGCACCGTGAACACGGGACCGTCCCATCCGCGCACCGCCGAGGCCTCGACGTCCTTGCCGGCCAGCCAGAGGGTCACCTGGTGGCCGCGATCCCGCAGGACCGCGGCGGTCGCCAGGCCCGGAAAGATATGGCCTCCCGTCCCCCCGCACGCCAGGTGGATCTTGAGCTGCTGTCCCGCCTTTTCCATGGTCCGTTCCGTGGCCCCCTCATGCGGCGGGATCGCGCCGTCCTTCCCATCCCCGGCGCTCGAGCACCTCGCCCGCCAGGTACAGGGATCCCGCGATGCACACCCATCCTTCCGCCCGGCGAGCCCAGTCCAGCGCCTCGCCCATCGCATCCTCGAGGGACGCCGACGTCCGGGCCTCGATCCCCGCGAGCCGGGCCGTTTCGCACAGCGCCGCGGGATCCGACGCCCGCTCGCAGCGCACCGGGACGGTCCAGCAACGCTCGACCGCCGACCGCAGTTCCCGCATGAACCCCTGGCCGTCCTTGTCCACCAGCATGCCCGACACCAGTCCGACCGGATGCGCCCCGCGAAGCTCGTCCAGCGCCGCCGCCAGCGCCCGGGCGCCGTGGGGATTGTGGGCGCCGTCGAGCAGCACCGGCGGATCCCGCGCGATCACCTGGAGCCGGGCCGGCCATTCCACCGCCTCCAGGCCGCGCACCATCGCCTCGTCGCCGGGATCCCCGCCGGCAAGCCCGGCGAACGCCTCCACCGCCGCGACCGCGACGGCGGCATTCGCGGCCTGGTGGCGGCCGAGCAGTGGAAGCCGGACGGGAGGCAACTGCCGCTGCGACGTGGAGATCGAAAGCCGCTGGCCGTCGAGTCCCTCCGCGCGCCGGACCACGGTGACCGCCTCGTCCGCGCGGATCACGGGGGCGTGCACCGCCGCCGCCGCCGCGACGATCGCGCCGACCGCGTCCGGGTGCGTCGCCCCGCAGACGACGGGCCGGCCGGGCTTGATGATGCCGGCCTTCTCCGCGGCGACCTCGCCAACGGTCCGCCCGAGATACTCGCAGTGGTCGAGCCCGATCTCGCAGATCGCGGCCACGGACGGGAGGACCACGTTGGTCGCATCCCACCGCCCGCCGAGCCCGACCTCCACGACGGCCGCCTGCACGCCGGCACGCCGGAAATGCTCGAATGCCGCGGCCGTGCCGATCTCGAAGAACGTGGCCTCCCCCGCCCCGTCCGCCGCCGCGCCGCGGGCTGCATCCTCCGTCGCGTCGAGGCACGAGGCAAGGTCGGCATCGCCGATGGCCCGCCCCCCCACCCGGATGCGCTCGTGGAATCGGACGAGATGCGGCGACGTGTAGAGCCCGGTGCGGACGCCCGCGCAGCGCAGGACGGATTCAATCATCGCGCACACCGACCCCTTGCCGTTGGTGCCCGCGACGTGGATGCAGGGATACGTCCGCTCGGGATGGCCCATCCGGTCGAGCATCGCCCCGATCCGATCCAGTCCGGGGCGGATCCCGTGCGTGGTGCGCAGGAAGAGCCGCCCGAGGGCCGCATCGAGTGACGCGGGAGAGATCACCGGCGCACGCGGGGGGGCAGCCGTCAGACCGTCGCGGCCGACGCAGGCGCCCCCGCCATGTAGGCGAGGATGCTGACCAGCGTGGCCTTGAGGTCGCGGCGGTGCAACACCATGTCGAGGAGACCGTGCTTCAGCAGGAACTCCGATTTCTGGAAGCCCGGCGGAAGATCCTGCTGAGTCGTCTCGCGGATCACGCGCGGACCGGCGAATCCGATCAGCGCGTTCGGCTCGGCCAGGATGACGTCCCCCAGCGTCGCGAAACTGGCCATGACCCCGGCGGTGGTCGGGTTGGTGAGCACCGTGATGTACGGCAGCCGGGCGGCGGCGTGGCGCGCCACCGCGGCGCTCGTCTTGGCCATCTGCATGAGGCTCAGCATGCCCTCGTACATGCGGGCGCCTCCCGAGGTGCAGACCACGACCACCGGAAGCTTGCGGTCGGTTCCGTGCTCGATGAGGCGGGTGATCTTCTCCCCCACGACCGAGCCCATGCTGGCGCCCAGGAACGAGAAATCCATGACGGCCAGGGCCACCGCCTGGGGACCGATCCGGGCGCCGCCGCAGGTCACGGCCTCGTTCTGGCCCGTCTTGCGCATGTTCTGGTCCAGCTTCTCCGTATAAGGCGCCACACCGGTGAACCCGAGGGGATCCGTGCTGCGGAGGGTCGCATCCCACTCCTCGAAGGAGCCGGGTTCGGTCAGCATCGCGATGCGTTCCTGCCGTCCGAGCGGGAAGTGGTGGTCGCACTTCATGCACACGCTGAGGTTCTCGGCCAGGGCGTTCTTGTAGATCATCTCCCCGCACGACGGGCACTTGACCCACAGTCCGTCCGGGATGTCGCGTTTGCGGACCTTCACCGTCGCGTAGTTCGTCTTCTTGCCGAAAAGCGCCATATGCCGGAATCCTCCGTCACGCCGCCCGTGGCCGTCCACCTCACCCGCGCGCGACCGTGATCACCGAAACCGATGCCGCACCGCCGGCCTTCAGGGCCGCCGCACACTCGTTTGCGGTCGCCCCGGTGGTCATCACGTCATCCACCAGCAGCACCCGGCGCCCGCGCAACAGGCACAGCGTTCGCGCCCGAAAGGCGCCGCGGACGTTATCAGCCCGGTCCCGGACTGTCAAACTGGTTTGGCTCGGGGTCGGCCGCAGCCGGCGCGCGGCCGACCGTGCCGGAAGGCCCAGCCGCCCGGCCAGATTCCGGGCCAGTTCGCAGGACTGGTTGAATCCGCGCGCGCGCCGCCGGGCCGGATACAGCGGCACCCAGGAAACCACGTCGAACGGCAAGCCCGGATAGTGGACGCGAACCGCAGCGTCGAGCAGGGTGCCGAGGTCCGGAACGACCCACAAGTGATTGTTGTACTTAAGGTTCCGAATGGCGGCCGCCGCCGCGCCCTCGTATCGGACCGCCGAACGCGCACGATCGAATCCCGCGTCTCGGCCGGCGCAAAGCGCACAGGTGAACGCGTGATCGACCCGGCCCGCGATCGGATCGCCGCACCGTTCGCAGAAGGGCGGCTGGATGAAGTGGAGCGCGGCCGTGCAATCCCAGCACAGGTGCCGGCCCGACTCGGCCACCTCCATCCCACAGCCCGCGCAGACCCGCGGGAACAGCAAGTCCAGCCACGCCCCGATCACGCCCAAGCGCCTCCGGGGCCATCATGGCGCCGGACCGACCTCCGCGCGAGCCCAAAGACGACCCGGCGTCATCGCGCGAGGCGGCAGGTCGAGGAGTCTCCCCGCACACCGCCCCGACCCGCCGGACCGGCCGTCCTCCCTCTCTCCAGTCCCGTCGTCCGACTCCCGCAGTCCGCCCGGGCCCTACCGCCGGGCGCGTCCGAACGAACGCGTTCCGTGGAAGGGGCGGCCGCCCTGCCTCCCGCCGCCCTGTCCGCCGGAACCGGCATGCGGCCGGCCCTGGGGTCGGCCCGGCCCCCGGCCGCCCTTCGGCGGCGGACGGGCCGCCGCACCCGTGGCCGTCCGGGCGGTCTCGGAGTGGTACGGATGGCCCGACTCCACCGGCACCGGGCGGCGCACCAGCCGCTCGATGGCGCGCAGGTCGTCCCGCTCCTCCGCGCTGCAGAAGGAGATGGCATCCCCGTCCGCCCCGGCCCGGGCCGTGCGGCCGATGCGATGGACGTAGGTCTCGGGCTCCGCCGGCAGGTCGTAGTTGATCACGTGCGTGATGCCATCCACGTCGATGCCCCGCGCCGCGATGTCCGTCGCGACCAGCACGCGCACGCGCCCGGCCTTGAAGCCCGCTGGTGCGCGCGGACTGGCTCTTGTTGCCGTGGATCGCGGATGCCGTGACGCCGACACGCGAGAGCTTCTCGGCCACGCGGTTGGCCATGTGCTTCATGCGGGTGAACACGATGACGCGATCGATGCCGGGATCACGCAGAAGATGCGCGAGGAGCTCGTCCTTGCGGGGCTTGTCGACGAACATGACCTTCTGCTCGATGCGCTCCACCGCAGGCGCCTCGGGGCGGATCGCGACGTGCACGGCGTCGCGCACCAGCGTTCGGGCCAGTTCGACGACCTCCGGGGCGAGCGTCGCGGAGAAGAACAGCGACTGGCGACGCGCCGGAAGCGCCGCGATGACCTTGCGGATGTCGCGGATGAAGCCCATGTCCAGCATCCGGTCGGCCTCGTCGAGCACGAAGACCTCGACCGCGTCGAGGCGGGCGAACCCCTGCTGCATGAGGTCCAGCAGCCGTCCGGGCGTCGCGATGACGATGTCCACCCCGCGGCGCAGCGCCTGCACCTGGGGATTCTGCCCCACTCCGCCGAAGATCACGGTGTGGGAGACGCCGCGCACGTGGCGTCCGTACGTTCGGACGCTGTCGCCGATCTGCGCGGCCAGCTCGCGCGTCGGCGCGAGGATCAGCACGCGCGGACGCATCGGAGAGGCCGCCCCGGGGTGCGTCACCAGGTGCTGCAGGATCGGCAGCACGAACGCGGCGGTCTTGCCCGTGCCCGTCTGCGCACACCCGAGCAGGTCGCGACCGGCCAGGAGATGCGGGATCGACTTCGCCTGCACGGGGGTCGGCGTGGTGTACCCCTCCTCCGCCACGGCGCGGCGGATCGGCGGCAACAGCAGCGAGAAGACATCTCCGGCCGGCGCCGTGCCGTGCACGGATGGCACCGCGACGGCGCAACCGTCCGGCGGGGAGGCTGCGTGATGGAGGAAGGAGGCCCCGTGCGAGGGGACCGGGCCTGCAACGGCAGGCGACAGGACCAGACTGGATTCGTTCATTACCTACTGCTTTCGTCCGGGAATTCTTCGCTTTTCCGCCCGCCGGACGCGTGGAGAGAAAGAGGGCTGCGCGATTCGTTGCGCTGAAGGCACACAGGCGGGAACCATCCTGCGAAACCAAGGCCGTCGTCGGGGCTCAAAGCCGCCGATTTCTGATATCGTAACGCAGAGGATCCACGCTGTCAAACGACCGCCTCGCCTCCGGATCCCCCCTGCGGCCGGTCCGGCCGGAGCCCATGGCGGGGCCATGGGAACTTCATCGTTCCCTCCGTTCCTGCTTTCCGCTATCAATGCGTCGAACGGGCGCAGACAGGGACGGCGCCGTCACGGGGGACCATGCAGCCGCACCACATTCACGACGTTCTCATCCCGGAGACCGACCTCGAAGGCCGCGTCGCCGAGCTGGCCGGCGAGATCGGGCGCGACCTCGATGGCCGGGAGCTCGTCCTGATCGGCATCCTCCGCGGCAGTTTCATGTTCCTCGCCGACCTCGTCCGCTCCTTCCATCGCCACGGGATCCGGGCACGGATCGATTTCATGATCCTGGAGAGCTACGGCTCCGGAACCGAGTCGTCCGGAACGGTGCGACTGGCGCGGGACTGCACGCTGGACCTCGCCGGGCAGGATGTGCTCCTCATCGACGATATCCTCGACACGGGCCGGACCCTGTCGTTTGCGGTGCGGCACCTCGTCGCGCGCGGCGCCGGCCGCGTCCGCACATGCGTGCTGCTCGACAAGCCGTCCCGCCGGGTCGTCCCCTTCAAGGCCGAGTACGTCGGATTCCGCATCCCGGACGTTTTCGTCGTCGGCTACGGGCTGGATTACGACCACTACTACCGCGACCTGCCCTGGATCTCCAAGGTGACCTTCACGGGCTGATCCTGCACGCGCCCGCGGGTGGGTCTTTTCCGCCGGCCCGGGCCGTGCTAGCATGGCCCTGCGGTCGAGGGCATGGAATCCGGGATGGTCGTGCGGGGATCGGAAGCCCGGACACGGTCCGGCCGCAGGCGCGTGTGCCGGAACCGGGCATGCCCGCGGCGTGAGAAGGAGATACGGTCATGCAGCTCGTGTACACGCGTCCGAATGGAACCGAGGCGGTCGTCCCGGTTGACCGTTGTCCCTTCACCATCGGTCGCAGCCCCGATGCCGATCTGCAGTTGGAGAACGAGTTCGGCGGGGTGTCGCGGCTGCACTGCCGGATTGTCGAGATCGAGGACGGGTACGGCGTGGAGGACCTCAAGTCGCGAAACGGAACGATCGTCAACGGGCAGGAGACGCCCGCCTGTCTCCTGAACGACGGGGACGTGATCGAATTGAGCTCCTGCCGTCTGGTGGTCCGCGACCGCCGCGCCAAGGGCGTCCAGACCATCATGATGGAGGTCGGTCAGAAGATGGAAGAGGGCGCCGGCTACTCGACCATGCTCCGCGGCTTCGTCGACGAGGCGTCGAAGGGTTCGAAGCCACGGCCGCCGCGCCCATGACCCCTGCGGAAGAACCGCGCCATGTCCAACGAAAACCCCCGGGGCCGAAGCCCCGGGGGTTTTCCGTCATTTGCAGCGACGCAGGATCAGAACCGGAACAGCAGGCCGGCGTTGACGCCGAGCCCGCCGAAGTCGATGTCCACGGGGACGTCGACATCATCGATGACGATGTTGTCGTACTCGGCCATCAGGTACTTCAACTCGCCGAAGATCCCGAAGTTCGGATTGAACATGACCTGGAGCCCCGCGACGGCGAAGAAGCCGAACACGTCGTCCGGATCGATGTTGGGCTCGAGGCTTCCGCCCAGCGCCACGTCACTCTCGTACTCGGGGAAGACGTAGTAGCCGCCGCCCGCTCCGACATAGACCTTGAGCACGTCGCCGAGCGGGATGCCCAGCGTGAGGTTCGCCTCGATGCTCGCCAGGTACGAGTCCTCTGCCGCCGTGTCGCCGTAGTTGCTCAGACCGCCCAGCCGCACTTCCACGCCCAGGACGTCGACGATGTCCGCCTGGAGCTTGAGTCCGCCGCCCAGACCGGGGTCGTCGTAGTCCCCCATGTCCATATAGCTGCCGTACACGCCGAAGCCGCCCCCCGCCATGGCCGTCATGGAACTCAGGGCAAGGGCCGTGACCACTGCACCCAACTTTCTCATGCCTCACTCCTCCGCATGCACCGGACATCGCCCCCACGGCGACGCCTGCTTGTGGCCTTACGATACATCGTTCTGCCGCCTGTGCAAGCCTTTGAAGGGGTTGCGTCACCAACGCGGCCCCATCGCCGGCCGCGTCAGCCGGGCAGGACCCCCGCGAGCACGACGGCAACGACGCTCAGGAGTCCGAACGGGACCATGAACTGCGCCGTTGCGCCATCGAGGGTGGCGAACTCCAGCGGATCCCGGGGCGCATGGCGGCGGCGCGCCCGGCCCCAGAGCTTCAGCGCCGAGGGCAGGCTGAGGAAGGCAAGCAGGTACGTCCACGGCATCGGAGTCCATCCGGGCACCGCTGCCAGTCGCGGCACGACGATCAGCGCGAGGATCAACGCAAAGGGGCCGAAGATCAGCGTGCCGTAGTAGGCGCACGAGCCCCGGTCGCCGAGCAGGCCCGCCACCGACACGATCCCGCGCCCCCGGTCCGACTCGCGGTCGCGCCAGTTGTTCGCGTGGAGCACCGCGATCACGACGAGGCCGAACGGGATCATCCACACGAACGGGAGCCACGAGAACGATCCGGTGAAAACCGACCACGTTCCGAGCGAGATCATCGGGCCGAAGGCCACGAAGACCGCGAGGTCGCCCAGCGCGACGCGCTTGAGCCCGGTGTAGGCGACGGCCAGCACGAGGCCCGCCGCCGCGACCGCCAGCGGCACGGGACCGGCCACCGACGCCAGCCACGCACCGATGAGACCGCCCACGAGGATGAACGCGACGCCCAGTGCGAAGGTCTGCCGCTCCGAGAGCCACCCGCGGACAACGCTCCCGCTGACCGGAAGCGGCGCGCGATCGAGTCCGTTGCGGAAATCCGCGACGTCGCTGAGCATGTTCGACGCCGAGTGGACCATCCACACGGCCAGCAGCGTCAGCCCCAGCCGGCCCCAGTACACCGGCGCGCCGCCATACACGACCGCCATCGCGGCGCCCATCAGCACCGGCACGACGGAGATCGGCGTGCCCCACGGCCGGCAGGCCGTCAGCACACGCACGGGGAGGGACGGAAGCGACGAGGGAACGGCGAAGACTGTACTCATAGGCGTACCCTACCGTCCGCGCCACGGCGGCGCAAATCCGGCGCCCGGACCGGACGGGCGCGTGGAACGTCTGCGGGGCCTCTCCCCCGCGATCGTCGGAAGCGCAAACCCGCCTTCTGTGGCCGCGACCGTCGGTCGCGGCGCTGCGTCCCATGCGCACGGCTTGCCGCGACCATCCACCTCCGCGCAGACGCTACGGCGGGACAGGCCGGTCGCGGCTGCAGGAGATCGGCTGCGACGCCCCTGCGGAGAGGACCCCGGAAAGCCGTCCTGAACCGAAACGCGAAGGGCCGCGCGACGCATGGCGCCGCGCGGCCCCGAATCGCGGACCGGCCTACAGCGCCGGCGGCTTCGGCAGG
>CAYODK010000194.1:0-10920 GCA_964402695.1 uncultured Verrucomicrobiota bacterium | reverse complement strand
GCGAGTGCGGCGTGCGAGGCGACGCGATCGTCGAGTTCGACTGGATCGTCGGCCAGGTGCTCGACAAGCTCGACGCGCTGGGGCTGGCGGAGACCACGATGGTGGTCCTGTCCAGCGACAACGGCGGCGTGAACGACAACAACGGTCCCGATGCAAAGCACGGCATCGGCGACCCCGACGCGACGAACGGCCATCCGCCGAACGGCCCCCTGCGCGGCTTCAAGGGATCGGTGTGGGAGGGCGGCACGCGCGTTCCCTTCATCGTGCGGTGGCCCGGGCGGGTCAGGCCCGGCACGTCGGGGGCGCTGGTGAGCCAGGTCGATTGTCTCGCGAGCCTCGCGCGGCTGACGGGGCAGGCGATCCCCGCCGGCCAAGCGCCGGACAGCCGGGACCACCTGGCGGCGCTGCTCGGGACCGATGCGGTCGGGCGCGAGACGCTGCTCGAGCAGTCCAACGGCGGGGCGCCCTTCGGCTTCCGGCACGGCCCGTGGAAGCTGATGCCCCGTGGCGGCGGGAAGCAGGGCGGCGTCGGCCCCGGCCTCTACAACCTCGCCGATGACCTTGGCGAAACGAACAACCTGGCCGCCGCGCAGCCGGACCGGGTGGCCGCGATGGCCGCCGAACTGGCCGCGATCACGGGGGCGCCGCAGGCGCCGGCGGCGGGTGCCGCGGCCCCGGAGAAGAGCGCGCGCCGCAAGCGCCGCTGAATGACGTCCGACCCCGGGCTTGATCGGCGGCGCGGCGACGTTCATCCTTGCGGGCGCCATGAACCGGACCGGAAGGAGACTGCCATGACCGCCGTACATCCGTTGTCCCGAAGCCTCGCGCTGCTTCCGCTCCTCGCCGTCCTGGGGGCGGCGCCGCAGGGCGCACGCGCCGCCGCCGCGCCCGCGAAGCCGAATGTCGTCGTCTTCCTGGTCGACGACATGGGCGTGATGGACACGTCCGTGCCGTTCCTCATCGACGAGGCGGGCAAGGCGAAGAAGTACCCGCTCAACGAATGGTACCGCACGCCGGCCATGGAGCGGCTCGCGGCGCGCGGTGTCCGGTTCAACAACTTCTGCGCGATGAGCGTCTGCTCGCCGACCCGCATCTCCATCATGACCGGGCAGAATGCGGCGCGGCACCGCTCCACGAACTGGATCAATCCCGACAACAACAACGCCGGGCCGCAGGGCCCGCCGGACTGGAACTGGAAGGGGCTCAAGAAGGGCGACGTCACGCTGCCCGCCGTGCTCCGCGGCGCCGGCTACCGGACGATCCACGTCGGCAAGGCCCACTTCGGTCCACGCGCGTTCGAGGGGGCCGAGCCGCTCAACCTCGGCTTCGACGTCAATGTCGCCGGTTGCTCCATCGGCGCGCCGGGCAGCTACTACGGCGAGAAGAACTACGGCGGCATCGGCAAACGGACGCAGGCCGCGGTGCCGGGCCTGGAGAAGTACCACGGCACGCCGACGTTTCTCTCCGAGGCGCTGACGATCGAGGCGAAGGCGCGGGTGGACGAAGCCGTGAAGGATGGCAAGCCGTTCTTCCTCTACTTCGCTCACTACGCGGTGCACGCGCCGTTCGAGTCCGACCCGCGCTTCGCCGCGCACTATGCGAACTCCGACAAACCCGCCAACGCGCAGGCGTTTGCCGCGCTGATCGAGGGCATGGACAAGTCCCTCGGTGACCTGCTCGACCACCTCGAAGCCCGCGGTCTCGCGGAGAACACCCTGGTCGTCTTCCTCGGTGACAACGGCAGCGACGCGCCGCTCGGCCACGAGCACGCGGTTGCGTGCGCCGCGCCGCTGCGCGGCAAGAAGGGGTCGCACTACGAGGGGGGCATGCGGGTTCCCTTCATCGCGGCGTGGGCGAAGGCCAACCCGGCCAGCCCGCACCAGAAGCGGCTGCCGATCGCCGCCGGGGCCATCCAGGCCCAGCAGGCCGCCGTCTACGACCTCTTTCCGACGATTCTCGGCCTCGCCGGCGTGGAGGCGCCGTCCGGGCACGCGATCGACGGCGCGCGGCTGGACGCCCTGCTGGCCGGCCGGCGCGATTCCTCGCGGCCCGAGGAATTCCTCATGCACTATCCGCACGCGCCGCACCGGAGCACCTACTTCACGTCCTACCGGATGGGCGAGTGGAAGGTGATCTACCACTACATCCCGTCCAAGGACTCGGAGGATTCCCACTACCAGCTCTACCATCTCGCGAACGATCCGTTCGAGCAGGCGAACCTCGCCGCGTCGGAGCCGGCAAAGCTGCGCGAGATGATGCAGGGCCTGATCGCAGGGCTTGAGAAGCAGGGCGCCGTCTACCCGGTCGACAAGGCCACCGGCGCCCCGCTCAAACCGAAGCTGCCGTGAGGCGGCCCCGGCGCCCGGATGCGCGTTCCGATCCGTACGATCCCGCATGACAAACGGCCGGGGATGACGCATCGTGGGGGCGGCAATGGAAAGGGAAGGACCATGAACTTCATCCGGAGTGCAATGGCGTGGGTGGCGGGGATGGCGGCGATTACCGCGGGCGCGGCGGATCCGGCGCCCGCGCGCGGGCCGACGCCGGCGCACGAGTCGCGCGCGATCGACGTCGCGAAGTTCCCGATGGCGAAGCCGGGCGTGTACCCGTCGGCGGCGCAGGGTGCGGGTCTCGTGCGCGTGCTGCTTCTGACCGGGCAAATGAACAAGTATCACAAGTGGGAGGAGACCACGCCGTACCTGCGGGCGATGCTCGAGGGCACAGGGCGCTTCGCGGTGGACATCCACACGATGCCGCCGTTCGGATCGGACCTCTCGGCCTGGGATCCGCGGTTCGAGGACTATGCGGTCGTGTTGATGAACGTCGATGGGGACTACTGGCCCGAGGCGACGCGGAAGCGGTTCGAAGGGCTGGTGCAGTCCGGCCGCGTCGGGCTCTCGGTGGTCCATTCCGCCGACAACGCGTGGAAGGACTGGGGCGAGTGGAACGAGATGATCGCCGTCGGCGGATGGGGCGGGCGCGACGCCTCCGCCGGGCCGTACCTGCGCTGGCGCGACGGCCAGGTCGTGCGCGACGACAAGCCCGGTCCCTGCGGCGGGCACGGCGCGCGCAAGCCGTTCGTGATCACGCACCGGATGCCCGACCATCCCGTCGTGAAGGGCCTGCCCGTGACCTGGCTGCACCACGCCGACGAGCTCTACCACTGCCTGCGCGGTCCGGCGAAGCGCGTCGAGGTCGTCGGAACGGCCTGGTCCGACCCGGCCAACAAGGGCACCGGCGAGAACGAGCCGATGCTGATGGCGGTTCGGTTCGGCGAGGGGCGCATCTTTCACACGACGCTCGGCCACGATGTCGAGTCGATGCGGTGCGCAGGCTTCCAGTGCACGCTCCAGCGCGGCACCGAATGGGCCGCGACCGGCGCGGTCACGCTGCCGATCCCGGACGATTTCCCGACGGAGAAGGACCCTCGTCTCCGCCCGGCGCCGTGAGGCGCCGGGTCACACCGGCTGGCCTTCGGGGAGGAGGCGGCCCGCGGCCCGGAACTCGCGGAGTTCGCCGATGATGTCCGCCCAGTGCTCTCGATCCGCCCCGGGCACGCCGCACTCCTCGATGTGTCGCAGGACGAGCTGTCCGATAACCGGGTAGTCGCCAAGCCGCTGCGTCGACTTAAGAGCGACCAAGTCGCAGATGCCAACGACGGGGATCCGGCCCCAGGATGTCTCCATGGTCCTGGAGCCCGCCTGCGCCGACTCGAAGTCGGAAACGCGCGGGGGGGCGCCCATCACATCGAGGAAGATGTCGGGATCGTCAGGCACCCGGAAGTGGAACCCATGACCGCGGCGGAGATTCCGCTCGGTCAGTGGCGGCGTCAGCTTGTAGTAGCGGGCGCCGACCTCGCGAAGGGCGGCGAGAAGTGCTTCGGCGTTGGGTTGTGTCGGGCGGATCCAGAGATCGATGTCTTCGGAGAATGCCGCCGCACCGTACAGGACCGCTGCCTGCCCGCTGATCAGGAGGTAGGCGACGCGGTTCCGCTCAAGGCTTTGGAAAAAGCTTTCGGTCATGGACAGCCGCCGGATCGGGCAATCGCTTGCGGAGCGCCCACGAACGGTCCAGGCGCTCGGCGGGGGACAGACGGTTCCACGCATCGCGCTTGAAGGGTGAAAGAGCCGCCGCCGTTCCGCTGTCCGGAACGTCCCGAACGGTCGACCGTCGTGTCGGCATCCGCTGCATCCGACGGCACGGTGCCACGTCCGACACGCGCGAGCAAGGGTCGAATGGCAAACGCCCCCCCCTTTCGGGTTCTCGCGCGGCGGACGCCCTGTCGGCGTCCCACTCCGCGTGATGGGCGGATCCCTCCCGAGGAACGTGAGGACCCCCGAACGCCATCCGTGCGATTCGTGGAATCCGCGGCGCTCCGCGGGGCTGCCACGTGACCGGTTCGAATCGCGACGCAAGACCGGAGTTCCCGTCGCCTCCGCGACCGGGTATGCTCCGCTTCATGAACCGGTGCGGCCTCGTTGCTCTCCTCGCACTTGCCGCCGCGGCACTTCCCGGCGGGGCGGAGGCCGCGCGGGAGAAGCCGAACATCCTCCTGATCGTCACCGACGACCAGGGCTACCCCGACCTCGGCTGCATCGGGACGAAGCCGCTGCAGACGCCGCACCTGGACCGGCTCGCGGCCGGCGGTGTGCGCGCCACGAGCTTTTACGTCACGTGGCCCGCGTGCACGCCGTCGCGCGGCAGCCTGCTCACGGGCCGCTACCCGCAGCGCAACGGTCTCTACGACATGGTCCGCAACGACCTCGTGAACTACGGCCACCGCTACACGCCGGAGGAGTACGCCGTCTCGCCCGAGATGACCCTCGGGCTCGATCCGCGCGAGACGACGCTCGGCGACGTGCTCCGGCGCGCCGGCTACCGGACCGGGGTCGTCGGCAAGTGGGACATGGGCCAGGCGCGACGCTACCTCCCGCTCCAGCGCGGCTTCGACTTCTTCTACGGGCACGGCAACAACGGCATTGATTACTACACACACGAGCGGTACGGCATTCCGTCGATGTTCCGCGGGAACGAGCGCACCGAGGCCGACAAGGGCACCTACGCGACCGACCTCTTCCGCCGCGAGGCGCTCCGGTTCATCCGCGAGAGCGGCGACCGGTCGTGGTTCCTCTACCTCGCCTTCAACGCGCCCCACAGTGCGTCGTCGTTTGCGGCGGATTCCGATCCGCCGGGCGTCGTGACCGGGGTGGCGAAGCGCGCCCGTGGAGAGGGCGTGCAGGCGCCGGAGGAGTACGTCGCGCCGTATCGCGGGAAGGTGAAGGACGAGAGGCTTGCGCGCTACTGCGGCGCGGTCACGTGCATGGACGCGGCGATCGGCGCGGTGATGGCGCTTCTCGAGGAGACCGGGCAGGCGGACGACACGCTCGTCCTGTTTCTCTCGGACAACGGCGGCAGCGGGAATGGTGGCAACGCGCCGCTGCGCGGACACAAGTCCACGATGTGGGAGGGCGGGCTCCGCGTCCCGTTTCTCGCGCACTGGCCGGGGCGGCTGCCGGCGGGCCGGGTGACGGACGAGTTTCTCACGTCGCTCGAGATCCTCCCGACCCTCGCCGCCGCCGCTGGCGCCGCGCCGGATCCCGCGATCCGGCTCGACGGCTTCGACATGACGCCGGTGCTGCGCGGCGACGCGCCGTCGCCGCGGACCGAGATGTTCTGGCAGCGCCGCGGCGACCGCGCCGCACGCGTCGGGACGTGGAAGTGGGTGGACGGACCGTCCGGCGGCCTGTTCGACCTGGCGACGGACATCGGGGAGGCCAGGGATCTCTCCGCCGCGAAGCCCGACGTCGCTGCGCGGATGAAGGCACGTTTCGATGCCTGGCGACGCGAAATGGACGCAGCCGAGCCGCGCGGGCCGTTCAGGGACTACTGATCGTGGGCGGCCCGGGAGTCGGCGGACCGGCGGCGGTCGGTTCTCTGCGGCCTGTCGGGACGACGCAACCGGGTGCATGGTAGGATGCCGTGGGCTTCGGACTGACCGATTGACGATCGGATCGTCAATCGCACACAGCGCGTGACGTTTGAATCGGGACAACGGAGCGGCGGAGAAGGGCGGAGGACAAGCATGAAGCAAATGGCGTCCGCAGGTTGGTATCGGCACGACCGGCGGCCGGGTCTGCTCCTGGCGCTTCTGTCTGTCGCCCTCGGAGCGGTATCGGCCGCCGAGCCGCCGGCTGTGGGGCTGCCACCGAAGGCGCAGCTGCACGTCTATCTGCTCCTCGGCCAGTCGAACATGGCGGGGCGGGGGCTGTTGAACGAAACGAACCGGCTTCCGACGGACCGCGTGCTCAAGTTCACCGCCGACAACCGGTGGGCACCGGCGGTCGAGCCGCTGCATTTCGATAAACCCACCATCGCCGGCGCCGGTCTCGGCATGAGCTTCGCGCGCGCGATGGCCGACGCCGAACCGTCGGTCACGATCGGACTCGTTCCCTGCGCGGTCGGCGGCACGCCGCTCGAGCGGTGGATGAAGGGCGTCGACCTGTACGAGGCGGCGCTGGTCCGTGCGCGGATCGCGTTGAAGGACGGCACGCTCAAGGGCATCCTCTGGCACCAGGGCGAAGGCGACGCAGGCAGCGAGGAGAAGGCGCGAAGCTACGCGGCGCGGCTCGCGCGGATGGTGACCGACCTGCGCGCCGACCTCGGCGCCGGCGACGTGCCCTTCGTTGCGGGCAAGCTCGGAGAGTTTCCCCCGAAGGAATCAAAGAGCGGGAAGCCGTCCCTGCGGCCCGTGGTCAACGAGCAGATCGCCACGATCGGGCGCCTCATCCCCCGCGCCGCCGCCGTGGAGTCCGCAGGGCTTGGCGACAAGGGTGACGGCACCCACTTCGACACGCCTGCGCTGCGCGAGTTCGGCCTGCGGTACGCCAGGGCGATGCAGGCCCTGAGGTAGGAGGCAACCATGAAGAGGCTTCTGGCGCTGATCCTGATGGCCGCCCCGGGGACGGCCGCCGTGTCCGCCGCGGACCTCCGTGCCGGCGCGGCCGCGGTGGACATTACGCCGACGAATTTGCCGGTGCTGGTCAACGGCGGGTTCCTGAGCCGCTCGGTGGACAAGGTCCGCACGCCGTTACACGCGCGGGCGCTGGTGCTCGATGACGGCCGCACGCGCGTCGCGCTCGTCGTGGTCGATACCTGTATCCTGGGGCGGCCGCTGATCGACGAGGCCAAGGCGCTCGCCACGAAGGCAACCGGCATCCCCGCGGACCGCATCCTCGTCTCGGCGACGCACACGCACACGGCGCCCTCCGTCTTCGCGTGCCTCGGCACCGAGGCGGACGAGGCCTACGTGCCCTTCCTACGCGCGCGGATCGCCGACGCCGTGATGGCGGCGCAGGCCGCGCTGGAGCCCGCGCAGGTCGGTTTCGCGCGCGCCGACGCCGGGGCGTTCACGGCGGTGCGGCGCTGGATCCGGCGGTCCGACCGCGTCGCCGAGGACCCGTTCAGCAATCGCACCGTGCGCGCGAACATGCACGCGGCGCGGAACTGGGACGACGTCACCGGGCCGTCCGGCCCCGAAGATCCCGAGCTCTCGATGATCTCGATTCGCGCGCGCGACGGCCGGCCGCTCGCGGTGCTGGCCAACTTCTCGATGCACTACTTCAGCGACCAGGACCTGAGCGCGGACTACTTCGGCCTCTTCTGCGAGGGGCTGCGAAAGCGCCTTGCGCCCGACGCCGCGCCCGGCAAGGCGCCGTTCGTCGGGATCCTGTCCCACGGCTGCAGCGGCGACATCTGGCGTTGCGACTACACGAAGCCCGAGGCGGAGCGGAATCCGTGGAAGGGCATCGGGGACTACGCGGACGGCCTGCTCGATATCGCCTGTGCGGCGCTGAATGACGTCCGCCACCGCGACGACGCCGACCTCGCGATGGCCGAGCGGCGCATGACGCTGGACTACCGCGTCCCCGACCGGCAGCGCCTCGAATGGGCGCAGCGCATCGGCGCGCCGCTGGCGGATCGGCCGCCGAAGACGCAGCCCGAGGTGTAC
Organism: uncultured Verrucomicrobiota bacterium; assembly: GCA_964402695.1. Taxonomy (GTDB): domain Bacteria; phylum Verrucomicrobiota; class Kiritimatiellia; order PWTM01; family PWTM01; genus VGWF01. The sequence goes on along the minus strand of CAYODK010000194.1, from coordinate 2,912 downwards.
GCGCGCGAGCAGATGATCCTGCACGAGCGGCAGCGGACCGAGATCGTGCTGCAGGCGCTGCGCATCGGCGACGTCGTCATTGCTGCATCGCCATGCGAGACCTATGCGATCACCGGCTTGAAGATCAAGGCCGCGAGCCCGCTGGCGGATTGCATGGTGATCGAACTGGCCAACGGGGGCGACGGCTACATCCCGCCGCCGGAGCAGCATCTACTCGGCGGCTACAACACCTGGCCCGCGCGCAGCGCCGGGCTCGAGGTCGGGGCCGAGCCGAAGATCGCCGAGGCGTTGATCGCATTGCTGGAGACCGTCTGCGCGAAGCCGCGCCGCGCCGTCGCGCCCTCCGCCGGGCCGGCCGCCCGCGCGGTCCTGCGCGCGGAGCCCGTCGCATACTGGCGGCTGGACGAGTTCGCCGGACCGTTCGCCGCCGATGTAACGGGCGGCGGTCGCGACGCGGTCTACGAGCCTGCCATCGCGCATTACCTCGACGGCCCGGCGGCGCCGGACTTCTGCGGCGCGGGCGGCGTCAACCGCGCGCCGCATTTCGCGGGCGGACGGCTGCGCGCACGGCTCGACGGCATGGGCGACCGCTACTCCGTTTCGATGTGGCTCTGGAACGGCATGCCCAACGAGGGACGCGGCACGGCCGGCTGGCTGGTCTCGCGCGGGCCGGACCACGCGCTCGGCGCCCACGGCGACCACCTCGGCGTCGGCGGCACCAACGGCGCGCCGGGGCGGCTCGTGTTCCTGCACGGTGCCGATCCGGCGACGGCGGTGGCGGGCACAACGGTGATCCCGCGTTGGACGTGGCGCCACGTCGTGCTCGTGCGCGACGGCGCGGCGGTGCGGGTCTATCTCGACGGGAAGCCGGAGATCGATGCGAAGGTCGCCGGCGCCTCCGGCCCCGGCGGGTTCTTCTTCGGCGGCCGCAGCGACGGCGACAGCGGCTGGGAGGGCCGTCTCGACGAGATCGCCGTCTTCGACCGCGCCCTTTCGCCGCGCGACGCGGCGCGACTGGGCGTGCCGTGAGCCGATCCACGGGGAACGCGGCGGGGAGTGTGGCCATGAGATGGCTTGGCCTTGCGGTTGGCATGTGGCTGGCCGCGGGCTCCGGGACCCGGGCACAGGATGTGCGACCGGCCGCCCGATGGACGTTCGACGAAATCGCGGACGGGAAGGTTGCGGATGCATCGGGCGTGTATCACGGACGCGTGGAGGGAGCGGCGGATGGCGCGCCGGGTGCGGAGGGGCGGGCGCTGGTCTTCGACGGCCGGTCGACGCTCGTGACCGTGCCAGCAGCCACCGGTCTCGCCATCGCAGGCGGGCCGTTCACCGTCGCGGCGTGGGCGAACACCTACGCCCCCGCCGGCGCGCAGAGGATGATCGTCGCGAAGAACGACTACGAGGTCGGCCGGCGCGAGTGGGGCCTGATGATCGACAGCGACGGGCTCTTCCGGTTCTACGCCCGGGGCGACGGATGGAAGACGGTGTCGGGGACGACGGTTCCGAAGCCCGGCGAGTGGCACCATGTTGCCGTGGCGATCGAAGGCGGACGCAGCCGACTCTACGTCGACGGCAAGCTGGAAGGCGAGGGTGACATCCCTGCCGAGGTTGTGGCAACGGAGGCCCCGCTCACGTTCGGCGGGGTCCGCAGCGGCGGCCGTCTCACGCAGGAGTTCCACGGGGCGCTGGACGAGAGCATGCTGTACCGCGCCGCGCTCGAGCCCGCGGCGATCGCTTCGCTCGCGGACCGGCGACCGCCGCCGCACAAGGTCGAACCCCCCGCACCGCAGATCGCGCTCTGGGAGGGCGGGGCGCTGCCGGGGGCCGCCGAGGCCCCCGTGATGCCGGGCGTCGGGTTCCGCGTGATCAAGCCCTACGAGTTCGACCGCGACGGCTATCGCTTCCTGCATGGCGTGGCGCTGGCGTGGCACAAGGGGCGGCTTTACGCGTCATTCGGGCATAACCGGGGCGGGGAGAACACCGACACCGAGGAGGCGCGCGTCCGCGTCAGCGACGACGGCGGCGCGACGTGGGGGCCGGTGGTCACGATCGATCCGGGCGACGAGCCCGGCGTCGGCGTCAGCCACGGCGTCTTCCTCTCGCACGCCGGTCGGCTCTGGGCCTTCCACGGCGCCTACACGGGCATCATGCAGGATGTCCACGCCCGCGCGTACGTGCTGAACGAGGCCGACGGCTCGTGGAAGCGCAAGGGGACGGTCGTCGGGGGCGGCTTCTGGCCGCTCGGCGAGCCGGTGCGGATGGACGACGGCAACTGGATCATGGCGGGCATCCGCGTGGGCGACGGCGACCCCGCGGCGGTCGCGATCAGTCGCGGCGACGACTTCACGAAGTGGGACCTTGTCGTGATCCCGAAGCCCGCGGGGCTGAAGATGTGGGGAGAGTCGGCCGTGATCGTCGAGGGCCGGCGTGTGACCAACATTGCGCGTTGCGATGGCAAGCAGCCGGTCGCGCTGGTCGCCTTCAGCGAGGACTTCGGCCGCACGTGGACCGAGTCGCGGCCCTCCAACCTCCCCATGGCCGCGAGCAAGCCCTGCGCCGGCACGCTGAGCACCGGGCAGCGGTTCCTGATCTGCTCGACGACGGCCGACGGCGGCAGCCGGCGCTCGCCGCTGACGATCGCGCTGTCGCGGCCGGGCGAAACCAACTTCTCCCGCGTCTTCGTGATCCGCCACGCCCAGCATCCGGCGGGCCCCGGCGAGTCGCACCCGCGCGCGTCGCTGGCCTATCCCTGCGCCGTCGAGCACGACGGGAAGCTCTACGTCGGCTACTCCAACTCCGGAGGCGGGGTCGGCCGCGTCGGCGAGGGCCGCGAGCTCTGGAACAACAACAGCGCCGAAATGGCGGTGATCCCCGTTCATGCCTTGGCGATCGGGCCATGAGGACGGCAG
>CAYODK010000193.1:0-10964 GCA_964402695.1 uncultured Verrucomicrobiota bacterium | reverse complement strand
GATCGACGATGCGATCAAGGAGATGATCGCATCGCGCGCGACCACGCTCGACATCAACCGGGCCGCGTGCGCGTCGGGACGGCTGCGCACGTTGCGGCAGGACGCGGCCGACAAGGTCATGCAGGGCCTCACCACGGCCGAGGAGGCGATGTCGGTGGTCGGCGGCGTGTAAGGGGAGATGGACCATGGTTCGGTTCTCCTACAGGGCGGTGGCCGAGTCCGGGCGCGAGGTCAAGGGGGTCCTCGATGCGGATTCGATGGACCACGCCAACGACATCCTGGCGGCCCGGGGGCTGGTCATCACGGCCCTCTCGGCGGAGAGCGCGGCGGGATCCGCAGGCGGGTGGGGGGCGCGGCTGGACCGGCTCCGGGGCGTCCACGCGGAGGAACTGATCCTCTTCACCAAGCAACTGAGCACGATGCTCCGCGCGGGCATTCCCGTGCTGCGCGTGTTCGACATCCTGCAGACCCAGGCCGAGAACCCCCGGCTGAAGCAGATCTGCAGCGAGATCGCCACGGACCTTCGCGGGGGAGGGACTCTCCATTCGGCCCTTCGCCGTCATCACGGGGTCTTCTCGCCGCTCTACTGCAGCATGGTGCTCGCGGGCGAGACGAGCGGGGCCCTTCCGCAGGTCCTGCAACGGCTGATCTACGTCATCGGCCACGAGTACAAGGTCCGCAGCGATGTCCGGTCCGCCCTGCAGTATCCCATCCTGGTCCTGCTCGCGCTCGTCGCGGCCTTCTTCACCCTGATCACCCTCGTGATCCCGCGCTTCGCCGCCGTCTACGAGAAGGTGAAGCTGAACCTGCCCATGCCCACAAGGATCTGCCTGGCGATCAGCGGATTCCTGAGGGAGTACTGGCCGGTGATGCTGGTCGCCGTCGTGGGGGTCGCCGCCGCCCTGATCTGGGCCGTCCGAACGGAGTCCGGCCGGTACATCCGCGACCGCATCCTGATGAAGATGCCGATGATCGGCGGTCTGCTCGTGAAGGCGGCGCTCTCGCGTTTCGCAAGCATCCTCTCGATCCTGCAGGCCACGGGGGTCGGGATGCTGGATTCCTTCCGCATCCTCACCGACACCATAGGAAACGCGGCCCTGGGCCGCGAATTGGCCGGCGTCCAGGCGCGGCTTGAGGAGGGGCACGGCATGGCCCGCCCCTTCATGGCGGCCCGCTTCTTCACGCCGATGTTCGTCAACATGGTGGCCATCGGCGAGGAATCGGGCAACCTCGACGAGATGCTGAGGGAGATCGCCGCCCACTACGATGCCGAGGTCGAATACGCCACCAAGCGCCTCACGACGGCGCTCGGCCCCTTCCTGATCGTCATGCTGGCGGCCATGGTCGGGTTCTTCGCCATGGCCGTCTACCTGCCGATGTGGGATCTCGCCCGGATCGCAACCAGGGGATCATGAAACGGACCCGCTACGAGCTGCCGGCCTACGTGGTCATCCCTGCAATCTTCGCGGGATTCACCGCCCTGGGCGTCGTGCTCACCGGGGAGATCGCCCGTCGCGGCGCCCGGCCGGACGAGGGCATCCCCTGGTCCGTGGCGGGCGCCGGCGCCCTGCTGGTGGTGGCCGCGTTCCTGTGCGGAGTGGCGGTCATCCGCATGATGGTCAAACCCGTGGAGCAGTTCCTCCGCACCGTGGAACGTCTCGTCCCGGCACCGGCCACCGGCCCGTCGTCTGCGCCGGCGACGGTCCGCTACGACGATCTCAGCCGAATGACGTCGGTGCTGGACCGCGTGTCCCAGGTCCTGGGCAGCGTGGAGGCGCAGATGCTGTTCCCGGGCATCGTGGCCTCGTCCGCCGCGATGCGCAGCGTGCTGTCCGTCGTGATGAAGGTCGCCCCGACCGACTCCACGGTGCTGATCTACGGGGAAAGCGGCACCGGCAAGGAACTCATCGCGCGGAGCCTCCACGACCATAGCGCCCGGGCGGGCCGCCCGTTCGTGGCGATCAACTGCGCCGGGATCCCGGAAGGGCTCCTGGAAAGCGAACTCTTCGGGCATGAGAAGGGCTCGTTCACCGGCGCGTACCAGCGGAAGATCGGGAAGTTTGAAAGCGCGGCGGGGGGCACGCTTCTCCTGGACGAGATCGGGGACATGCCGATGGGTCTGCAGGCCAAGATCCTGCGGGCTCTCCAGGAGCGCGAGATCGAACGGGTGGGCGGCGCGGCGCCCGTGCGGGTGGATATCCGTGTGCTGGCGGCCACGAACAAGGACCTGGCCCACATGGTGCGCGACGGCCGCTTCCGCGAGGACCTCTACTACCGTCTCACCGGGTTCTCCCTTCGCCTGCCGTCGCTCCGCGAGCGGCCGGAGGACATCCCACTGCTCTCCATGCACTTCCTTCGCGGGGTCAAGCCCCGCGGCACGATCGATCCGGGGGCCATGTCGCTGTTGGTCTCGCAGGAATGGCCGGGAAACGTCCGGCAACTCAAGAGCACGGTGGAGACGGCGGCCATCCTCGGTGACGGGGTCATCCGAGCCGAGCACCTCGGTCCCACGATGTCGGCGCCGCAAAGTGATGTCGCCCCCGAAGGGCCGCGGATCGTGCCATGGGCCCCCGGGCGGCCGAACCTGGACGTGCGGATCGACCAGATGGAAAAGGACATGATCGTCGATGCGCTCCGGCGGGCCGGGGGCGTCCAGGTGCGCGCCGCCGAGATACTGGGAATCAAGGAGCGAAGCCTCTGGCACCGGATCGCGAAGCACGGGATCGATGTCGCGGCGCTGCGGGAGAATCCAGGCCGACCCCACGGGCGGAAGCTCCATGATATGCAGGAGGAGGCATCATCCCGTGAAGCCGGGAGCGCTGGTGGAAAGGATCAAGGATCGTCCGAATGCGTCAAATCCATCGATGCCGCGCCACTTCGGAGACTGGCCTGACACGTGCTAAGGGTGGGAGTTGGATCGCCGATGCCCGCACGAAGGGATCAATGCCGGGCGGACGGACCGCCCGCGCGTGCGAGTGTTGAGGGCGATGGGCGCATGGGTGCGCATGACAGTGAGGAGGGGACAATGAGGGCATTGCGGAGAAGGAACGGAAAGTCCGGCTTCACGCTGATCGAGGTGATCGCCGTGCTCGTCATCCTGGCGGTGTTGGCGGCCGTGGCAATCCCCCGCTACATCAGTCTGATCGACGAGGCCCGCAACCAGGCGCTGCAGGGCGCCCTGGCCGCCGGCTTGTCGCATGTCTCGCTCGCCTACGGGCGTCTGAGCCTGCAGACCGGGCGTGCGCCTACGGCGGCCGAACTGACCGCCGAGGTGACGACACGGCCTCCGAACAGCCCCGACTACACGTTCGCCTTTGCGGCGGTCGCGGGGCCCCCGGCCGGCGTCAACGTGACGGCCACCGATGTCCGGGATACATCGGTGACCGACACGCGTCTGTGGCAGGAACCCTGATCGGCGGGTCGGTCGCGGGAGGGCCGCCCGGACGGCGGTCTTCCCGCGCTGCGGGGCGGAAGGAGACCGTTCAATATGCGGCCTTCCGGGTTGAGTTTCATGGGATGCCCGCGCACGGGCGCGCGGAGACGGGGCTTCAGCATCCTCGAGGCGGTGGCGGCGTTGGTGGTCGTTGCAATTCTCGCGGTCGTCGTGGCCGCCCGGGTCGGCCCGCTGGAGTCGTCCGTCGTTGCAGAGGCGCAGATCCTGCGCGGGCATCTCCGTTTCATCCAGGCCATGGCGATGTGCAACAACACCGTCGCCTGGAGTGTTCACATCGCGTCCTCGTCGTACACCATGCAACGCAATGGCGTCCCGGCGCCGATGAACCTCCCGGACGAGGATGCGCCGACGCATCGATTGGAGGGCGGGGTGAGCCTGTCCGGCGACGGAGGGGTGGTTTCGATCGACGAATGGGGCGTCCCGGACCGCACACGGACGTTCATCGTCGGCGACGGAGTGCATCAGCAGTCGGTCACATTCCTGGGTGGAACGGGGCTGATTCGATGAGGGCGACCTCCAGACGCGATGCCGGGTGGACCCTGGTGGAATTGATCCTGACCCTCGTGGTCGTTGCGATCGTCATGTCGTCGGTCGTGCCATTCCTGGGCAGGGTCTTCGCCCGCAGCCACGAGTCCTCGGCCCAGTTTCGCGACGCGCTGGCGCTTCAGACCGGGATGGAGGAACTCGTCGCCTGCCAGACCGGGCGGCTCGCGCGCCTGAGCGCGCACCTCGGTCCGGAGGGCGGGGTGTGGGCCGGAGACCTCACCGTGATCGAGAATCGTTTCATCTGGTTTGATGGCGGGGTGGAAACGGAAGGAACAGGCGGCACGAACGTGCTGAAGGTCACCCTGGAGAACTCCCTGGGCGAGCGGGTCACGCGCCTGTTCGCGGAATCCCTGTGAAGAGGGCGTTCACATTGATCGAGATGCTGGCCGTGCTCGTGCTGGTCAGCGTCCTGATGGTGGCCGGCACCGTGGCCCTTGTCCCCATGTCCGAGGCCTTTCTCCAGGTCCGGCGCAACTCCGACCTCGCCCAGTCGACCGCGTTTGCGATGACGCGGGTGGCGCGCGAGTTCACTTCCATCTCCAACGTGGTCGACGGTGCGGAGCGTACGATCACATATGATCATCTTGACCACGCGTCCGTGGTCCATCGCAGGACCCTGGCGTGGGGCGGGGTGTCCGGCGGTCCGCTGACGCTCGACGGGGTTCCGCTTCTCGACGGGGTCGGCGCGCTGCAGTTCCGCTATCTCGAACTCCCGGACGGATCCCCTCGGTCGACGTGGTCGCCGGGATGCCGGCTGATCGAGACGGAGATCCGGATGGTCGGCGCCCCGCATATCTTCACCTTGCGAATCCGTCCGAGGAATGTGAGGGCGCAGGAATGAACGCGGATCGCCAGAGGCCCCGGTCGGCTCGCACGCGCGGCGCGCTGCTCGTGGTGGCCGCGCTTGTGCTGCTGTCGGTGCTGGTCCTCGGGGTCGCCCTCCTGTCGTCCGCCACCAGCGCGCGCTACCAGCGGGTGCTCGCCGGCCAGATCGATCGGGCCTATTACCTGGCGGAATCCGGCGCATCGTATGCCAAGGCGGCGCGACGCATGAATCCCTGGGAACTGCCCGCGGGCCTTTTCACGCTGGGCAACGGCGACCAGTTCGACATTGTCACGCAGAGCAATGCGAACTTCCTCCGCGTCATCTCCACGGGGATCGTGAACCCGGGAAGCCGTATGGAACTTCGCCGCAGGGTCACCTTCGAGATTCTCGAGCGGATCAGCCGGGATCCGCTGCCGATCGGCTTCGACTACGACAATGACGGGGAGTTCGACGCGGAAACATGGGGGACCGTGGGGGTCGAGCCGAAGATGTCCTCCACGGGGCCGTCCGGGGGACAGCCGGCCCTGACCCTGAAGGGCACCGAAGGGGAGATCTACCTCAAGTGGCAGGACAATCCGGAGATCAATCTCGTCTCCGTATGGGGCGTGAACGGCGGGCTCCTCTGCTACGACGTCCAGATGAAGATCAAGCCCTTCGACACCGGAAGCCAGGCGGCCTACAGCAAGCACTACATGCTGGGAATCTCCTTCCGTCTTCATCCGGACGTCCAGCACTGCTACGGGATTTCGTACTTCCGATCGCTGACGGGCAAGGAGGGCGCCAATCCCCCCGATTGGGTGGAGGCGCTTCCGGCTGAGTTCCAGTCCATCCGCGGGACCAACGTGTACTTGGTCCTGTGGCACCGGATGGGCAGCCAGTTCACCCTCCTCAACAGCCGGCAGCTGACCGTGTCGGACGGTGTCGTGGAGATGCGCGACGGGAATCCGGAATTGAGGGACTACTCGACCCTTCTTCTCCAGCTGGACGAGCGCTACGACGACTCCGGCGGGCGCGAGAACGCCATCGTGGCCTACATCCAGGGCACGGACGTCTATCCGCTGTGGACGAGCCCCACGAATGCCGTGTGGCAGCCCGATGCCACCGTCTTTCCCCACGCCGTGACCTGGGACGACGGTACGGTCACGAACGTGGATGCAAGGCTGACGACGGCAGATTTCCTGGTGGATCAGCCCGCCGAGATCGGTGTCCATGTCTTCTATGACCAGTCTGGGCAGGAGAAGAAGTTCTTCGATGACTTCGCGGTGCGGATGGAGGGATACGCCGCGTCCCGGTTGGGCGTGGAGATCCAGTACTGAGGCCTGGGCACGGGAAGGGAGGAGGGCGTATGAAGCCGGAGCGGACGTGGATCTCGTGGGGGGCCGGGGTGGTTGCCGTGATCCTGGCGCTGACCGTGCCGGGCTGCGACGACGTGGATGTGGGCCGGGCGCTTGTGATCACGCCCGGCACGTCCACGATCGAGGGGCAGGACGCCACCGTCCTCCTGACGGCCGAGCCGGCCGAGGACAGCGTCACCAGTTCGAACCTGAACAGCGCGATCTACCTGCCCTTGGAGTGGAGCGTGAGCGACGGACGCCTCGGCCGCATCGAATCGAGCGGCGGCTATGGAGCCGTGTACACGAGCACCGGGATTGTCGGGCAGAACTCCATCCAGGTGCGCGACCAGAGCGGAGCCGAAGGCGTGGCGGTGGTGAACCAGTCCGCGCCCGACGAGGAAGACGACGAAGAGGAGGACGCGGAGATCTAGCTCCTTTCCGCCGCCCCCGCTCACCCACCGGCATCCGGCCACTGGATGCTTCGTTCGATTTCGTCCTGGCAGTCGGCAAGGGCGGCCACGACGGCGGGATCGAACTGCGTTCCGCTGTGGGCGCGGATCTCGGCCAGCGCCTCCGCGGGGGAACGACCCCGGGAGTAGGGCCGGCCGGTGCGGATGGTGTCGTAGGCGTCGGTCACCGAGAAGATGCGGGCCCCGATGCAGATCTGCTCCCCCGCGAGCCCCCGCGGGTACCCGCCTCCATCATAGTGCTCCTGGTGGGATCGCACGATCTCGGCCAGTCCGGCCCAGTCCGGGTTGGATTCGAGAATGGAGTAGCCGACGTCCGGATGCGTGCGCATCACCGCCCATTCCTCCCCGGACAGGGGGCCTTCCTTGAGAAGGATGGCGTCCGGAACGGCGATCTTCCCGATGTCGTGCAGGAGCCCGCCCTGCCGGATGATCTCGACGAGATCCTCGGGCGTTTTCATTGCGCGGGCGACGATCCGGGCGATGTCCGAGACCCGCTTGCTGTGATCGCCTGTGCACTTCTCCCGCGCGTCGAGCATGGAGGCGAGGGCTTCCATGGTGAAGAGGAAGGTGGACCGGGCCCGCTCCAGGGCATGGACGAGCGCCGCGCTCTTGTCGCGCACCATCTTCTCCAGGTTCAACTGGTATCTCCGGTTCTCCACCAGGAGCCGGCGGTGCTCCATGGCCCGGTCCAACGCCGCCGTGGCGTACCCGAGGTCGATGGGCTTGGCGAGGAAGTCGAAGGCGCCGGCACGCAGGGCCTCGATGGCATTGTCGACGGTGGAACTCCCGGTGATGATGATGCCGACGATGCAGGCGTCGTGGCTGTGGACTTCGCGGAACAACTCGATTCCGCTGTCGCTGCCCAGATAGAGATCGGCCATCAGGATGTCGAACGGGGCGGGCTCGATGTGGATCCTCCGGCGCGTGTCTTCGACATTGGCGAGCAACTCGACGTCGAATCCCTCCGCCTGGAACAGGCGGCAGAGAACCCGGCCGGCGTCAGGGTCGTCCTCGACCAGAAGGATGTGGCCCCGCCCGCGTCCGGTGCGCACGTCCGCGGGCCGGACGGCCATGGCGATGTCGCGGTCGTCGGCGAAGCACGCCTTGTTCCGCCCCTCCTGCTTCGCACGGAACATGGCCTGGTCGGCCTGCATCAACAGGGATTCGGGCGACATTCCGGCCTCGACCAGCGCCGCCGCGGCACCGATCGAGACCGTGATGTGGAGATCCGTGGCGCCCCCGCAGAACGCCTGGGATCGGACGCGAAGGAGGACTCGCTCGGCGATGCCCCGCGTCTCCCGCAGGTCGGTGAAGGGGAGCACCGCGATCATCTCGTCGCCGCCCCACCGGCACAGGATGTCCGAGACGCGGAACTCCCGCTGGAGCAGAAGGGCGACCTCCCGGATCGCGCGATCGCCGACGGGATGTCCGCGCAGGTCGTTCACCCCTTTGAAGTTGTCGATGTCGATGACCATGATGCTCACGGGTTCCTGACGTCGCGAGGCCAACGCCCAGATCCGTCGCATCTCCTGCTCGAACCCGCGACGGTTGAACAACCCGGTCAGATCGTCGGTGAGCGCCATGCGCTCCAGTTCCGCCACCCGGCGACGGGACTCCGCGGACGCCTCGGCCGACTTCTCCACCGTCGACGCCAGGGCGTCGAGGCCGGTGACATCCTCGGAGACCTGGAGGTAGTGAAGGACGCGCCCGGCGGAATCGCGAATCGGCACGATGACCGTGGACTGCAGGTACGGATCGCCGCCGGGACGCTGTCCATGCAGGATGCCGCGCCAGACGTTGCCGGTCCTCAGGGTCCGCCAGAGATCCTCATGGACCTCCGGCGGCATGTGCTCGGATCGCCACAGGACGGGGCGGGCCTGCGAAGGCTCGCCGATCGGGCATCCGGAGACCTCCCGGAAGCGGGGATTTGCGTAGACGAGACCGCCGTCGGGATCCGTGATCGCGATGGCCGAGCGACTGAGGTCGACGGCCTCGGCGAGGATTCCCTGAACGGAGCCCGGCACCGAGGCGAAGGATGCGGATGTCTCGCTCATGGCGCCCCTCCCGAGAAATGGCCGGGAACACAGCGACCTCAATCGGAGCCCTGCATTCCTGGAATCAGGATACCGCGGATCGGGCGACATGAGAAGCGCCACCGGTCGCCACGTGTCGTCGCGACGTTTCCTCTTGTCACGACAGGCCCGATCGGCGACGGTTGCCCCGCGGAGAACCAATGTCCATGGCTGCGTTTCTGACGGTCTGCATTCCAACCTACAACCGGGCGGCGTATCTCGACGAGATGCTGACGGCGCTGTCCACGCAGATCCGTGTCGGCGGACACGGCCCGGACCGCGTGGCCCTGGCCGTGTCCGACAACGGTTCTCCGGACGGAACCCCCGACGTCATCCATCGGTTCCAGGCGAAGGGGCTGCCTCTCGCTTCGTCGCGGCATGAACGAAACCTCGGCATCAATCCCAACCTGTGCACGGCCTGCGAAATGGCGAAGGGGCGGTTCTGCTGGCTTCTCGGTGACGACGAGATTCTCGATCCCCGGGCCCTGGACCGCGTTCTGGGCCTCCTCGAGGCGCACGATCCCGGCCTCCTGCTGGTCTACGACACGAAGTACCGGCTCGGTCTCGACACCCCCGCGGTCTTCCCCGACTATCGCGCCTTTGCCCGCGAATGCGCCGCGAGGAACCCCGGCGCATTGACCGAGCACACCCTTCTTTCCAGCAACATCTTCCGGACCGACTGCTACGACGCCGCCTACGCGCGCGCCAGCCTGGAGACCGATTTCCCCCACATGTTCGGCATGATCCGCCCGCTTGCCGCCGCGGGCGCGAAGGTCGTCGTCGCGGGAGAGCCCGTGATCCGCACGCGGGACGACCGCCCGCCGCCGCCGGACGGACAGTGGGTCGCGATCGACCAGAAGTGGATCGCCTACCTGAACTGGCTGCGGGATGAACTGAAACTGCCCGAACTGGATCCGTTCGCACCGACCGAGATGGCGCGCCGGACGATGATCCGCAACATGGTCCTCCACCCGCTGGACTTTGCGCGGAAGAACTGGCGGTCCGTCTTCCGCGCCTCCGCGTGGCGGTTCCTCGGCGATCGGCTCTTCCTCCGAAGGCGCTAGGCGGCTATCGCCGGGCCTGGTCGTGCAACGCCTTCGTCAGGCTCTCGCGGGCGGCGCGGTCGGCGCGGCTCCGGGCGCGCAGCATCCCCATCGCGTTGCCGGCGGTGGAGACCAGGCCGGCGAGGGGATGGAGAAGCCAGTCCGGATCGCGCGCGACCGCGGCGCGGACCAACCCTTCGACCGCGGGGCCGATCGCGGTGCCGAAATAGAGCAGCGCCGCGAGCTTCCGCCCTCCGCCCCCGGCATCCCACGTGGCGGGGGCCTCCTCCCGGCGCAGGCCGCGGATGATCATCGCCCGCTGCCGCTTCCGGTAGTAGTCGCCCCACGTGGTCACGTAGTGGTGGAGCACGCCGCAGTCGCGGATCTTCAGCAGGGTTCTCAGCCCCTCGCGCATCAGGGCGGGGAAGAAGACCGCCTCGTGGTAGGCGTCGCCCTTCGAAAGGCGGCCGGCCAGTTCGCGGCGGAAGATGAAGCCGTTCGCGCCGGTCGGATAGGAACCGTCGGCGGGAAGTTCGAAGACCTCGAGACCCTCGGGCCCGGCCGACACGCGGCGGAGGCGGCCGGCCAGGAAGCGCGCGTAGGGGTCGCTGATCTGCAGGCAGGAGGTCAGGTAGCGGTTGAGCGCCGTGTGCGCCGGCGACTTGAGGTAGTAGGACTCGAACCCGAGCGCCCCGGGATGGCTCTCGAGGGCGGCGAGCGCCCGCGACAGCCATGAGGCGCCGACGATCTCGTTGTCCGCGTCGAGCAGGGCGATGTAGCGCGCCCGTGAGGTTTCAAAGGCGCGGCACTTGGCGGCCTCGGCCATCATGTCCGTGGCGTCAACCATCCGCGCACCGTGGCGCTCGGCGATCGCCGCGGTCGCGTCCCGCGAACCGCCGTCGGCAACCAGGATCTCGACGGTCTGCGGATCGACATCCTGCGCCCGGATCGAGGCGAGGCACCCCGGAAGAAGACGCCCCGCGTTGAGCGTCGGGATGACGAAGCTGACGACCGGTTCCTGCATGGCCGCGAAGCGTAGCGCGGAACCGCGCCCGCTCGCAAGGCGGACCGGTGGAGACCCTCACGAATACTCGCTGAATGCGAAGATATGCGACGGGGGGAGAGGCGTCAGGAACGGGAGTTTCAAGTTCCAAGTCTCAAGTTTCTGTCTCGTCCGGCTGTAGGTTGACACTTGGAAAGGGGCCAAGTGGAGCGGAAA
>CAYODK010000192.1:0-10969 GCA_964402695.1 uncultured Verrucomicrobiota bacterium | reverse complement strand
CGCCCTCCAGGGACTTGATCCCCCAGGTTCCGACGATCGTCGCGTTGGAGTGCACAGCGGTCGCGCGTCCGGAATGAAGACGGCAGGGCCTTGATCTTGAGCGGGGAAAAGGCAATCCTCCGCCAACGTGAAACGGAAGGATATCGCATGAACACCCAGGGTCTCTCCCGCCGCTCGTTTCTCCGCACCTCCGCCCTCGCGGGCGCCACGCTGGCCGCCGCCGCGCCGCGGGTCCACGCCGCCGGCTCGGACACCGTCCGCATCGCCACCGTCGGCGCCGGCGACCGCGGCGTCTTCGACGTGGAAAGCTGTCTCAAGTCCGCGCCGGGCGTCGAACTCGTCGCGATGGCCGACCTCTTCCAGGACAAGGTGGACAAGACCCTCGAACGCCTGAAGAAGAACGTGCCGGCCCAGGTCAAGGTGACGCCGAAGGACGTGGCCCTCGGATTCGACGCCTACAAGAAGATCCTCGCGCGTGACGATGTCGACCTCGTCATGCTGCTGACGCCTCCCGGCTTCCGCCCCGAGATGGCCGCCGCCGCGATCGAGGCCGGCAAGCACCTCTTCATGGAGAAGCCCGGCGCCGTCGACCCGGTCGGCATCCGGTCGCTGCTCGACACCTCCGCGAAGGCGGACGCGAAGAAGCGGTCCATCGTCGTCGGCACGCAGCAGCGCTACGCCCCGCAGTACCTCGAGCTGATCCAGCGCCTGCGCGACGGCCAGATCGGCGACCTGACCCTCGTCGAGGCGCTGTGGATCGGCGACATGGAGCTGTGGCATTACGCGGACCGCAAGCCCGAGTGGAGCGACATGGAGTGGCAGGTCCGCTGCTGGCCGTTCTTCACATGGCTCTCCGGCGACCACTACGTCGAGCAGCTCGTCCACAACCTCGACGTTGCCAACTGGGTCGCCGGCGGAACGCCCGTCGTCTGCCAGGGCATCGGCGGGCGCCAGGTGCGCGTCGGCCCGCAGTTCGGCAACATCTTCGACCACTTCGCCGTGCGCTACGAGTACGCGAACGGCCTGCCGATGTTCGGCATGGCGACCCAGATCCGCGGCGTCAGCACGCGCGTCTGCAACGTCATCCACGGCACCAAGGGCACGGCCGAGGTCAACCGCGGCATGGCGAAGATCGAGGGCGAGAAGCCGTGGAAGTTCGAGGGCAACTCGTCCAGCGGCGACACCGAGATGCACGCCGCGCTGATCCGCTCGATTCGCGAAGGCAAGCCGATCAACGAGTGCGTCCGCCTCGCCGAGGCGACCATGACCGGCATCGTCGGCCGCATGAGCACCTACACCGGCCGCGCCCTCAAGTGGGACTGGGCCATGCAGGCCTCGAAGCTCGACCTCCGCCCCGCGAAGATCGAGATGGGTCCGCTCCCCGTCGAGCCCGTCGCGATCCCCGGCAAGACGCTGCTGGTCTGAAGCCGGCCCGGAAGGCAGAACACAGAGGCGGGGAGGGCGCAGAGGAGACGGCGGTGGGGCCGAAGAACCCGCATCTTCCGGTCAAGGTCATTTCCGGCGGGCAGACGGGGGTGGACCGCGGGGCGTTGGACGCGGCGCTCGAGGCGGGCGTGTCCTGCGGCGGATGGTGCCCGCAGGGACGGCTGGCGGAGGACGGTCGCATCCCGGACCGTTATCCGCTGGTGGAACTGGAGGGCGGTGGCTACCCCGAGCGTACCGAGGCCAACGTCATCGACAGCGACGCCACCGTGCTGATCTACTTCGGCGAGATCAGCGGCGGCACGGCGGAGACCCTGCGTTTCTGCCTCGCCCACGGCCGGCCGTTCCTGTTGCTCGACGCGATTGAGCTCTCCCCGGCGCGCGCCGCCGTCCGCATCGCCGCCTTCGTCGCGACGCACGGGGCCGCCCGCCTCAACTTCGCCGGCCCCCGCGCCAGCGGCGAGCCCCGCGCCCACGCCTTCGCCCGCGAGGCGGTGGTGCGGTTCCTGGCGGGGTTCGAGTTGCCACGACGATCCGCCGTTCGGCCCGCCCGCCTTCGCTAAAGCTCCGGCGTGGCGAGCCCGGCGGCCTGTCCGCCGTAGCCTTGGCGGAGGTGGATCGGGCCCGACCACGGATCCCACGGAAGCGGCTGGGTGGGGCCGGGCGGCTCGCCCGGCCGAACGGGGCGCCCTCGCGAGCGTCTTCGTCATCGTTGCGCAGGGGCGGCGACGCGTTCCCTTCCGGCGTGGGGCCGGGATTGCGTTTGACGCGCCCGCGGCCGCGGACCAGAGTGGGCCGCGGAGACCGCCATGGCTGCGTTGAACGAACAGGTCGGCATGCGCAGCGGAAGAGGCTCGCCCGCCACCCGGCGCAGGGGGCGTCGACAGGGAGGACGCGGATGACCAAGGCGTGGAGCGTCGTTGTAGCTGTGATCACGTTGTGCGGTGTGGGATTGCTTTGCGTTCCACTTGTTCACATCAATGTTCCGAGTAAGCAATGGATGAAGACACAAGTCGCACTTTCGCATCTGTCGGTCGCGATTCATGCGTAGAACAGGGACACGGCCTGCACCGGGCCGTCCAAGGGTTGAAAAGCGGAGGCGGAGAGCTTCCAAGGATTGGAAGGAATACCGAACACCGAACATCGAACGCCCAACCCTCCTTCGCCAAGGCTACGGAGGGCGGGCATCGAAGTTCGGATTCAACAGCCAGCACTCAGCATCCAACTTCTCGGCCTGACACCTGACACCTTGGCCCCTGCCGGGTGACGCCCATGCGCCACCCTTCACGCGAGGTTCTGCGCCCCGGGTTCGGCGATGGGTATCGCGTCCCCGCCGTCTCCATTCGGTTGACATCTGTCGTTCCAAGCGCCGGAGATTACGGTTACGAGTACGATTACGATCAGGAGGGCAGGCAGGAGTGCCTGCCCCACGGCAACTTGGAACCTAGAACTTGGGACTTGAAACTCACTTGCTTTCCGGCCCGCCGGGAGCACACTGGAGGCGTGAGGCCGGCCAAGCCACGCCGCCCCACGGACCGGGGGTCCCGGCTTCGCGGCGGCCGGCCGACGGAGGATGGGGCGGACTTTCGTCCGCATATCGGGAGGGCGCATGAAACGGTTGATGAGCCTGTTGCTTGGGCTGGTCGTGGCGCTTTCGCTTGGCGCGTGTGACGATGACGATGACGGCGGCGGCGGGGGCGGGGGCTCGGCGACGGGAACGTGGACGGGCACGGGTACCTATGTCTACCTGAGCGTGCCCATCCGAAACTTCACCCTGAACATCACGCAGACGGGGAACGCCATCTCGGGCACCTACAGCATCACGCGGGATGGTCGCGGGACGATGTCGGGGGCGCTGTCCGGAACCGTCAGTGGGGGATCCATCAGCCTGCTCATGCCGGGCCACGGTTCCGCGGACGGAACGTTCGGCGGCAACACCATGACGCTCAACTGGACGGAGAACGGCTTCAACGGCGAGGATTTCGACGGCCCGCAGAACGCCGCCGTTTCCCTGAGCCGCTGAGGGCGGACCCTCCTTCGCTAAAGCTACGGAGGGCAGGGGGCGGAGGACGGGGCTCCGAGGTCCGGACTTGGAACCTGAAACTTGGAACTCCTCCTCCCTGACACCTGAAACCTGACACCTCTTCTCCGGCATGCCGCCATCCTGCGGTCGATGGAGGGCCGAGCTACGCGAGGCCGCGGAGGGTGTCACGGGGCGCAGCGTCCGGGCTCGCGGTAGCTCGCCCCTCCAGCATGTGTGAGCGGGGCGTCACTTCGCTGCCGGGACAAGATCCATGCGGTCGATGAAGATCGCGGGGACGTTCGTCGCGTTGTCGCGCGGGGCGATCCACATGTACGCGGTGGGCGTCAGGTCGAAGGGGCCGATTTCGAAGTCGCGATAGGCGCCGTCCACCACGGTCCGGACGTCGACCTGCAGGTGCGCGAGCCCCTTCTTCGTCTCCGTGTCGTAGACGCCCGCCGAGAACGCGCCGCCCGCGTCGCCCTTCTTCTCCACCCGGATCCGCGCGCGGAGCAGGGTTCGCACGGCCGGGGCGTTGGTGCCCGGCCGCCACTGGACGGCCCATTCGGTGGTGCGCCCGGTGAGCCGCACGGCCACGCCGTCCTCCGCGGCCGGGTCGGTCACGCGTTCGACGAGGTCGCCGTCGCGGTAGAGGCTGAACCGGTGGTCCTCGCCGCGGACGACGCCCGCCGGGGCCGCGACGGGCTTGCGCGCGGCGGCGATGTCGAGCTGGCGCAACTCGTGGTCGAGGCCGCGCGATGACTCGCGGAAGTGCGTCAGCTTGTTTGCGCGCGCGGCGGCGGCGAGCCGGCGCGACGCGGCGCCGATGATCTCCTGCGGTTCGACTGCCTGCATGACCTGCGCGTACCACACGGGCATGCGCAGGCGTTCGACGCGCGCCGCCAGGGCGGCATCGCCGGCGGCGAGGCGCTCCGCCTCCGCCAGGGCGGCGTCCCACGCACGCAGGTCCGCGGCGGCGAGGTCGGGCCGGGTGAAGCCGTCGAAGATGCGCACGTGATTCCCGGCGCGGCGGATCGCCTCGTGGCGGAGGTCGAGGTATCGCTGCACCGCGGGCGCGGCGGGGCCGTAGGCGCCGGTGACGAACTCGCGGATCAGCGCGTCCCCGTCGCGCGACGGATCCCAGAGCAGCTTCGCCAGCACCCAGGATCGCAGTTCGGAGAGTTCGCCGCCGCCGCCGCCGGAGTAGTTGCCCTGCTCGAAGAGCCCGACGACGCCGTTCGAGGCGAAGGTGCGGACGTTGTCGTCGAGCACGTCGAGGTTGGGGAAGGGGAGCAGGTAGTGCGCGAAGTCGGTGGTGTAGTCCCAGATGTAGAGCCGGTTCGTCAGCTTGTTCCAGCCGCGGAGGTCGTCGAGGAACGAGGTGTTGGTCGTCTCGGGGCAGCCGTCGAGCGGGTGGGCGAAGCAGCACTCGATGCTGCACAGGCGGACGATGACGTTCGGCAGCGGGCGGACCGTCCGCGGCGGCTTGCGGGTGTACTGGTAGGCGAGGGTGTCGATCGCGACATGGGGGTGGTCCGTCGCGATCGCCGCCGCGACGTGGTTGACGAAGTCGATCATCGTGCCGGCATGGCTGCCCTCGGCGTCGTCGATGGCCTTGCACGCCGGGCATTCGCAGGCGTTGTGCCAGTCGTTCTGCGAGACGGAGAAGATCGTTGCGCCGGGGTTCGCGTGGATCCAGCCGCGCACGGCCTCGACGGCGCGCCGCCGGACCTCGGGGTGGGTCAGGCAGAGCTGCGTTCGGGTCTTCACCCGTTTGCCCTTCACCATGGAGAACCACTCGGGATGGGCGTCGAAGTGCTTGTCGGCGGCGAGAATCCGCTCGAATGTGTGGACGAAGGTGCCGTAGCGGACCTTCCCGCCGTGGCGGGGCTCGAGCCTGGCGGAGTTCGAGTTGAGCCGGTTCCGGGCGGCCCAGTCGCCGTCGAAGGCCTCGGTCCAGAAGACCTCGCGGTACTCGAGCGGTGGCTTCGTCCGCACGTCGAGCCCGGCGGGGAGGGCGAGGGAGGCGGCGGGCGGCACGCGGACGGCGTCCTTCGTGTACCAGCGGAAGCCGAGGTGGTCCTCCAGCAGGCCGTAGGCGCCGTAGAGCACGCCGCGGGGGCGTCCGCCGGAGATGAGGATGCGATCGTCATCGGCCGTTCGGATGCGGGATTCCTCGGCGCCCAGCGCGGGGTCGTGCGCGAGGACGACGGCCGGGCCGCGGGCCGGCGCGGCGTTGGTCACGGCGAAGGGGCCGGCGGCGGCTCGGCCGAGCCAGTGGGCGAGTTCCTGCGCCGCGTGCCGTTCGGTCTCGGTCGCGTCGGGCGCCACGACGACCGGGCATCCGGCGTCCCCGATCGTCATGCCGGGGGCGGCTCCCGTGGCGGACACCATCCCTGCCAGCGCGGCGGCGGCAATCCTTCTCATCGCGTCATCCTCTGAAGTTCGACGGGGTGGGCGGCGGCGTGGTCAGGGCCACGGCAGGGGCTCGCAGAGGGCCTTGAGGTTCTCCACCGGTGTGCCGGAGGGGATCTCGCAGCCGGCGTTGGTCATGAACGGCGTGCCGGCCTCGTCGAGGCAGCGGCGGATGCCGTCGCGGATCGATGCGGGCGTTCCGCGCAGCACGGCGCCGGCGGGATCGAGGTTGCCGGCCAGCGTCACGCGCGGCCCCACGGCGGCGCGCGCGACGGCCAGATCGACCATGTGGTCCACGTCGAGGATGTCGATGCCGAGCGATGCGATGCCCGCGAGCAGGTGCGTGATGTCGCCGCAGATGTGCAGACGGACGCGCGCGCCGGCCGCGTGGACCGCATCGACGAGTTGTTTCTCCCGGGGCAGGATGAGCGTCTCGTAGGTCTCGGGCGAGACCTGGCTGGCCACGGCGTCGCCGATGCCGACGGTGTCGGCACCCGCGGCGATCTGGGCGTGCGCGAAGTCGATGCCCGTCCGGACGCAGCGGTCCATCAGCTCGCCGCAGTAGGCGGGGTCGTCCATCAGGTCGATCAGGAAGTTCATGACGTCGCGCAGGTCCGCGGCCTCCGCGGCGGGGCCCTCGATCCATCCGAGGATCGAGTGGCGGCCGCCGTCGACGGCGCGGTAGGCGCTGCAGGCGTCGACGCGGTCGCGCATGCGGATGGAGGCCAGCGGATCCGGGCGGGGAAGGGCGTCGAGGGCGGGGTTGTCCGCCAGCGGGTGCGTCGAGCGCGGCACGCCGTCGGGCACGTACTCGATGATGCCGCCGAAGCCTTCGGTCTCGCGGTAGGGATCGGAGATGCAGCTGACCTGGTCGAAGTCGAAGGCCTCCGCGCACGCGAGGTTGGACTTCACCAGCACGCGGTGGTCCGCCGCGAACGCGCCGTAGTTCGACCCGATGAACTCCGCCGCGTACTGCATCAGGATCGGGATCCGCGGCACCACGTCCGGCCGCCGGCCCTCCAGCACCGCCATGTACCGTTCCCGTCCGTTCATGCGCCCCCCCCGCGTTTCGATCCGAAGTCTAGCCTCCTCCTCCGCGCCGCGCCAGCCCGCACCCAGGAGGGACGAGGGAGGAGGCGACGGCCAACATCCAACATCGAACCTCCGACAGCCTGCGCGTGACGCCGATCTCGATCGAGTCTCCGGTTGACGGCGAGGCGATTACGATTACGAGCAGGATTACGATTGGGAGCCGGTGGCCGGATCGATGGCGCCGTGGGCGCCGGGAAGCCCCCGGCCTTTTTCGTCGTACTCGTAATCCTGATCGTAATCGTACTCTCCTGTCCGCCCCGTGGCTTGCGCGGGCCGGGGGGCGCGCGTAGAGTGGGCCTGCACGAGGATATCATCATGAGCGATACGCCGAGCACGACCGGGACCCCGAACGCGGAGGACGCGCGCATCAGCGCGGCCGTCCAGAAGCTGCTCGACGAGCAGATCAACCCGGCGCTGAACTCGCACGGCGGGTTCGCGAACCTCGTGAAGGTGGAGGGGACCAACATCCACCTCGAACTCGGCGGCGGCTGCCGCGGGTGCCCGGGCGCGCGCATGACGATGCAGCGCGGCATCGAGGCGTTCATCCGCGAGAACATCCAGGGCGTCGGCTCGGTGCTCGACGTCACGAACCACGGCGGCTGAGGCCGCCGCGCCGTCATTTCACGAGCCGCGGCTCGCCCCACACGGCGTAGTTGCCGTATCCGTCGCCTCCTCCCGAGGTCGTGACCAGCTGCAGGTTGGTCACGCCCCCGATCTCCACGACCAGGCGTCGTGCCGTGTTCGTCCCGGCCACGGGGCCGACGCGCGCGAGGGAGCGTCCGTCGCCGATGACTTCGAAGACCACGCTGCCGTTCGTGCCGAGCGCGGCGTGCAGCCCGGCCCACGCCTCGAACGACCGGTAGACGCCCGGGGGGACGGGGAAGGTCATCGAGCACTTCGTCCCCGCGCCGATGCCCGCGGAGAACGTGCGCACGGCGGAGACGGCCCCGTCGTCGATCCGCAGGGTCAGCGGCACTTCGTTGGTCCCGCCCTGCAGCGCGGCGCCGGGCGTCGCATGGCCCCAGTAGGGCCGGCTGAAGAACGACGTCTGCGGGACGGCCAGCGCGACGGATTCCAGCGGGATGCGCGGGGAGAGGTCGACCGTGCGGAGCCCGTCCGCCGCGCCCGGCGGGATCCGCCCCGTGGCGAGGCACGCGATCGTGTGGAGCGCATCCGCCGCGAGCCGCGCGCCGGTTTCCGCGGCCGATCGCTGCGCGGCGACGAGGGCGTTCGTGTCGTGCGCGTAGAGCGCGGTGAGGATCGGGATCACCTGCGCGCGGGCGGCGAGGATGCCGAGGTTCGCGCGATGGAGCAGGTGGAACGCGGCCTCGTCGACCGTGAGGCCGAGCACGCGTGGTTCGTAGCCGCGGATGTCCACGGCGAACGAGCCCTTCTCAACGGGGCCGTGCAGCGGGACGAAGCGGTACTCGGGGGGCGGCGGAAGGAACTGTTTGAACCGCGTGAACATGTTGTCGTCCGGCACGGAGTGGGCGGGGCAGCTCCAGTCCTCCAGCGCGTGGACGAGCGTTCCGGCCCAGCGGGCGGCGTCGCCGGTGCGTCCGTCGGCGAGTGACGCGACGGCGCGGCCGAGGAAGGTGCGGAGGATTTCGAGGTTCTCCGGCTGCGAAGCCGGTAGATGGAGCCCGACGATGTAGCGCTGGCCGGCGCGGGTGTCCATGGCCGCGAACCGCGCGGCCTCGGGATCGTTGTAGACGCGGTCCGGGATGGTGCAGTGCTCCGCGGCGAGGCGTTGAAGTTCGGAGCTCCACGTGGCCTTCGGGTCCTCCGGGAGGACCTCGGTGGCGGCGCGGGTGATGGCGGTGTGCGGGTCGCCCCACGCGAAAACGTCCGAGGCCGGAAAGATCGCGCAGAGCGACGCCAGCGCGCGCACGATCCTGCGAAGGAAGGGGGCTCGCGGACCCCGGTGGGGCGTGCGGGCGGGGCTGTGCTCCGGCCGACGGTCCCTGAGACCGGCCCGCAGGCCACCGGAAGCGCTCCTGGAAAGGGTTTTCATGCTGTTGAAAAAAATTTCACGTCGGATGTTGACTCTCGGTGGGGCAGGGTGTCATATGGTGTCACGAAAGGCATCAAAGTGGTGGAGCCTGTTCAACCGGGGCCGGGTGGGGCGGAGGTCATGCCGCAGTACTTCTGCGGCAATTATCTTCACAACCTCGATCCCAAGCGCCGGCTGACGGTGCCGTCCGAGTGGAGGGCGGTGGTGGGGCAGCCGGAGCAGTTCTTCGTCATCCCCAGTGTGGGGGACGAGAAGCACCTGTACGTCTACCCGGCGCGCGTGATGGGGCCGAAGCTGCGCAACATCCACAACCTTTCGATGGCGGACACCCAGGGCCGGACCTATCTCCGGATCATGGGGTCGAGGTCCGAGGTGCTCGGGTGGGACTCGCAGGGCCGGATCCGCGTGCGTGACGAGCTGCTGGCGCATGCGGGGCTGACGTCCGAGGTCCTGCTCGTGGGCAATTTCGAGGGATTCGAGCTGTGGAATCCGAAGGCCTGGCAGGCGGTCGTGTCGAAGCTTGACGACCGGGGGCTGCTGGACGCTTCGAAGTACGTGGGGGTTTGAGGGCTTCCCGGCGGGGCCGGGCGCGGGGTGGAGTCGATGTTCAGGATCGGTCACTTCTTCGGGATCACGCGGATGCTGGATGGCGGCATGGATGGCGGCCGCCGCTACACGCTGCCCGGCGCGGGGTCGAGGCGGCTGCCCGGTTTCCTTCATCGGGGCCGAATGTCGTCGGAGTTCCTCACGGATGTCAAGGCGCCGGGCCGTGCGGGGGAGATCCTCGTGCGGCGGGGCGGCGGGCGGTTGCTTTCGTAGGGGGGCAGGGATGCATCGTCCCGTCATGCTGCGCGAGGTCCTGGAGTGGACGGCGGTGCGGCCGGGCGGTCGCTACATCGATGCGACGCTCGGCGGCGGCGGCCACGCGGAGGCCATCCTCGACGCGTCGTCGCCGGACGGCCGCCTGCTGGGACTCGACGCGGATCCGGAGGCGGTCGCGCGGTGCCGCGGGCGTCTGGCGCGGTTCGGCGGCCGGTTCGAGGCGGCCCACTCGCGGTTCGGCCGCCTGGGGGATGTGGCGGTCGAGCGGGGGTTCGGCGGCGCGGACGGCGTGCTGATGGATCTCGGCGTGTCGTCGTTCCAGCTCGACGAACCGGGGCGCGGGTTCAGTTTCCGGGCCGACGGTCCGCTGGACATGAGGATGAACCCGGAGGAGCCGACCACCGCGGCGGACCTGGTGAACGGGTTGCCCGAGGATGAGCTTGCGGACCTGCTGTGGCGGTACGGCGAGGAACCGGCGGCGCGGCGGATCGCCCGGCGGATCGTCGAGCGGCGGCGGGCCGCCCCGTTCCGCGGCACGGCCGACCTCGCGGCGGTGGTCGCCGCGGCGTGCGGCCGGCCCGGAGGGCGGATCCATCCCGCGACGCGGACCTTCCAGGCGCTGCGGATCGCGGTGAACCGGGAGCTGGAGGAAATGGACGGCGGTCTCCGCGGGGCGCTGGAGGCGCTGCGCGCGGGCGGGCGGATGACGGTGATCTCGTTCCACAGCCTCGAGGACCGGGCGGTGAAGCGCTTCTTCCGCGCCCACCAGCCCCGGCGCGAGGGCCTCCCCGAGGGCGGGGAGCGGTGGGTCGGCGAGGCGCCGCCGGTGCGCGTTCTCACGCGCAAACCGGTGGAACCCGGCGAGGCGGAGACGGCGGAGAACCCGCGGGCGCGGTCGGCGCGGCTGCGGGCGGCGGAAAGGACGGCGTAGGGGCCATGGTCGCGAGGCGTCGAGTCAACGTGAAGCGGAACGTCCGGCGGGTCTTCCCGGTCCGGCTGCTCCTGCTGCTCACGGTCGTCGCGACCTTCGCGCTCTCCTATCTCTGGCTCTGCGGCCGCTGCCAGGCGCTGGCGCGCGATCTCAAGCGCTCCGAGGACCGGCTCGCCGAGATCCGCCGCCGCGGCGAGGTCACGGTCTCCCGTTCGCGGAGCTCGGCGAGCAC
>CAYODK010000191.1:0-11086 GCA_964402695.1 uncultured Verrucomicrobiota bacterium | reverse complement strand
GACCACCGGTCGCGGCCACAGCGAATCACTCCCCCCGGCTGGGGTCTGCAGCCGGGGGCGCCGGCCCCGGCCACCTTTCGTCCCGCAGCACGGTGTCCACCGCGCTCCTCGGTGCCCTCCTGCTCTCCGCCGCGGCGGGGGCGGAGGAACTGCGCGTGCCGCTCGGACCGGCGCAGGTCTCCGCGGGGGCCGGCGACGCCGCGGGGCTCGTCGACGAGCAGGACCGGATCATCGGTCCGCCCGTCGGCGCGCCGGCCCGCGGCTGGACCATCCCCTCGACCCAGTGGAAGCAGTTCCCCTTCAGCGCCGACCTCGACCTCGGGAGCGTGCGTCCCGTCTCGAAGCTGTGGTTCTTTGACACGGAGGGCACCGGCGGCGTCGTGATCGCGTGCGGCGGGCCGGAGGCGTGGACACCGGTCGCGACGAACGGCTGCACGCAGTACAGACGGTGGGTCGCCGTGCCGCTGGACGTCGAGACGCGGCACCTGCGGCTGACGAGGCTGACGCCCGGCGCGAATTTCAGCGAGATTGCCGTCTACGAGCACACCGCCGAGGCGTGGGCCGCCGTGAAGGCGCGCAGGGCGGAGGAGGCCAGGGCCGCCGCGGAACGCGCCTCGGCCCTTGCGCGCGCGGCGGAGGAGATGGCGAAACGGCCGCGGATCGACCTCGGCCCCCCGTTCGGCCCGCTGCCGCTGATCGACGAGATCGACTGCGCCGCGACAGCGCCGGACCGCGGGTTCGGGGAGAGCCCGTCCGGCGCGAGCCGCGTCGAGACGGTCCTGGGCCGCCCATGCCGCGTGCTGCCGCCGGCGGAGAACGAGTCATCGTGGATGGGCTGGCGTATCGGGCGCATGAAGCTGCTCCAGCCCGGCGCGGCCTACGTGCTCGAAGTCGAATACCCCGAGGACGCCCCGCGTTCGATGGTCGTGATCGCCACCGGCAACGAGACCTCGCGCGGCTTCCACACGGGGCCGACGACCGGCGACGCGTTCCACCCGAAGTACGTCGACAACCGCAACGAGTCGCTCGACGTGCCGCTGTCCGGCCGGTGGGAGCGGTGGACGCTCCTCTTCCGCCTTCACGACCGGTTCCCCGAGCGCGGTCTGATCCGCGGAGCCGGGCCGCGGACGCTGACGCCGGAGGACGGCTTCGATGTGACGATCGCGCAGTTCGACGCGCGCAACGTGCCGATGTCCCGCGGCGCCGCCGTCGCGCGCATCCGCCTCTACGCCGTGCCCGACCCCGACGCGCTCGCGCAGCCGCTGCGCCTCCCGCCGGCGGGTCTGCCGCACCGCCGCCTCTTCTGGCGCGAGGAGATGGCCGACGGTGTCATCGCCGGCGCGAAGGAGGGCGAGCGCGGCCTGCGCGACCGGCTCGACTGGTACCGCGCGAAGGCGGGGCTGATGCGGTTCCTCGGCATGAACACGTTCTCGAAGGACCTCCTCGAGTTCGGCGCCTGTCAGCATTGGGATCCGACCCCGCTCGGCGGCAACGAGTGGGTCTACCACGAGGCCGCGACGAAGGGGCTGTGGGCGGAGATCGTCGCGCTGATGGGCGCCCACGGCTTCGACGTGCTGCCCTACTACGAATACAGCGGCAGCAAGGGCGCGAAGGGGCTCGGCCCGCAGCGCAGGGCGAAACCGCTGACGCGCGACGACGCCTTCACGCACATCCCGTGGATTGAGAGCGCCAACGCCGACGTCACCGACCCCGACGCGGTCGAGGACTTCGGGAAGATGCTCGACCTGACGGTGCTCGCGCTCAAGGACAAGGCCCGCTTCGCCGGCGTTTGGCTGCGGCCGCGGTCGCAGTTGCCGGTCGGCTTCGGCGAAGCGACGCGCGCGCGCTTCGCCCGCGAGGCCAACGGCGGCGCCGCGGTGACGCGCGAGCAGCTCAAGGCCGACCGCGCCCTCTACGACCGTTACCTGCGCTGGTGGGAGGGGAAGCGGCGCGATTTCCTCGTTGCCGCGCGCGACCGCCTGCGCGCCGGCGGCGTGGCGGACGCGTGCGTCCTCTTCACCGGCTGCGCGGGCGAGCCGGGCGTCGGCTTCGACTCGTGGGAGCCGGTGCTCGTCACCGACACGCCCGGGGCGTGGACGCCGGTCCTCGCGCGGCCGGAGCACAAGACCCCGAAGGACGACACGATCCGCCCCGTCTCCGTCGACGAGGTCGTCCGCGACGGCCTCTACCTTAAGGGCCTCCTTGCGCCCGGCCTGAACTGGGGCGGGTGGGAGGTGCATCACGCGAACCCGGGCGACGATCCCGCCGCGTACCGCGACCTCGACGGCGTGATGCTGACGCATGCGTTCAACCGGCTGTACACCGTCGCGTCGCCGGCGACGTTCGATGCCTACCGCACGCGCACGGGCCTGGCGGCGATCCGGCACCACACGCTCAACGAAAACATGATGTTCGACACGGCGGACAAGGAGAAGCTCGGCTACTTCGTCGCCGACATCGAGCGCGCCGGTCCGCACTGCATGATGGCCGAGGTGCAGGCGGTGGCCGCGGGCGATCCGACGATGATCGGCTACCTGTCCGGCGGCAACTTCGGCCGCGGTTTTCCGGAGCCGGTACGCCGCTTCAACGCGGCGTTCCTCGCGCTCCCCGCGTTGCCGTCGCGCGTGGTCGAGGGCGCATGCGACCGGCCGGAGGTCGTGGTCCGCCGCATCGACACGCCGTCGAACGGCACGTGGTTTGCCATCGCGCACACCGGCTGGACGTCCGTCGAGGCCACGATCCGCCTGCCCGGCGAGGGCCCGGTCGCCGACGCGGTGACGGGTGCGGAAATCGCGGCGGGACGGACGGTCCGCTGCACGCTTGGCCCCTGCGAGCTGAGGGCGTGGCAGGGGCGGTAGCGGGTGGCACGGAGGGAGCGGATGGATGGGCGGATGAATGGATGGGTGGATGGGTGGATGGGAAGGCCCGCTTCCTCCATCCAATCATCCATTCATCCATCCATCCGCCCTGTTTCTCTCGTGCGCGGCGTCCTCGCCGCCGCGGTCCTGCTGGCGATGACGGGCGCTGCGCCGGCGGGCGTCGGGATCTCGGGCGATGCGTCGACGATCGTCCTTAGCAACGACCTCGTGCGGCTTTCGTTCGACCGGCGGGGCGGGAATCTGGCGTCGTGGACGTTGGTGGGGCGCGTGTTGCTCGGGCGCGGCGGCGGCTAGGCGCTGGTGGCGCTGGGCGGGACGGGGGGGACGCCGCGGATGCGCTGGGAGGCGTGTCTGGTGCGCCGCGAACCCGATCTGATCGAGATCGCGTTCACCAACTCCGCGCCGGAGTGTCCGTTCGACCTTGCGTGCCACTACACCCTCCGCTCCGGCGAGCCGGGCTTCTGGAACCACCTTGCGTACGGCCACGGGGCCGCGCGCAGCCCGGGCGTGCACGAGTTGGGCCAGTTCAACTTCTGTCTGCGCGTGAATCCCGCGCTGTTCACGATCGCGGCGGTGGACGACGCGCGGACCGTGCCGTTTCCGCGGCCGGAGGACCTGCGCGGGGCGCCGCAGGTGATGGACGCGACGTACCGGCTTCCGGACGGGAGCATCTACTCGAAGTACTTCTTCTCGGCAGCGATGGCGCCGTCGCACCGTGTGCACGGCGCGATGGGCGCGGACATCGGCGTCTGGATCGCGATGCCAAGCCACGAGCACCTCAACGGCGGGCCGGAGCACCAGGAGCTGACGGTCCACCAGACCGACACGACGCCGGTGCTGCTGCGCCACGCCGTGGCGGGCCACTACGGCGCGGGCGCGGTGGTCTCGGCCTCGAGCAACGGCTCGTGGCGGCAGGTCTCGGCGCCGTGTTTCGTCTTCGCGAACACGGGGGCGTCCGCGGCTGCGCTGTGGCGCGACGCGAAGGCGCGGGCGGACGCCGAGGCCGCGCGCTGGCCGCATGCGTGGCTCGGCCGCGAATTCGCGCCCGACGGCCGCGGGCGTGTGACGGGGCGGCTCGCGATCGGGGGTTCGCCGGGGCCGGCCGGCGCGTGGGTGATTCTTGCGACGCACGAGGTTGCGGAGAACCCGCTCGACTGGCAGCAGCAGTGGCGCGGCTGCCGCTACGCGGCGCGCACGGGGGCCGGCGGCGCATTCGACCTCGCCCACGTCCGGCCCGGCGCCTACGACCTCTACGCGTGGGCGCCCGGCCGCTTCGGGCGGTTCGTGCAGCGCGGCGTGAACGTCGCGCCCCGGCGGACCACGGATGTCGCGACGCTCGACTGGCGGCCGTCCGCGACCGGCGATGCGCTCTGGCAGATCGGGACACCCGACCGCACGTCCGCGGAGTTCGGCTTCGCGGAGGACTTCCGTCGGTGGGGCCTGTGGGACCGCATCGCGGAGGCGACGACCGGCGGCGTGACGTTTGTCGTCGGCCGCGATTCCGATCGCGACTGGCCGTTCCAGATGGCCGCGACGCAGGCGCCGGACTTCTCGTGGCGCGTGCCCGAGTGGCGCGTGGTCTTCACCAACGCCGTGGCGCGGACGGGGCGGGCGGTGTTGACGCTGGGCATCTGCGGTCACGAGGGACGGTCGCGTCCGCAACTCCGCGTGGGGCTCAACGGCGATCCGCTCGGCGAGGTGTCGGGGATGCCCTCCGACGGCGCGGCGCATCGCAGCGGGCTCCGCGGCCTGGCCCACGAGCGGGAGATTGCGTTCGATGCGTCGCGCCTCGCGGCGGGAACCAACGTGATGACCTTCGCGTTGCCGTCGCCCGGCCGGCGCGTCGGGAAGAGGATGGGAAGTCCGGCGTCGGCGGTGTTGTGGGACTGCCTGCGTCTGGAGGTCGGGCCGGAATCGCCTCAGAATCGGTAGGCGGTGCTGGCGAAGACGTAGAAGCTCCGTTCGCGGGTCTCCGTGACAACGGTCTCCAGATCCCCCGCGGCATCGAGTCGTGTGCCGAACGCGTCGCCGTCCCCGAAGACGTAGCTGATGCCGAGGTTCAGGACCACGTTCTCGCCCACGGATCCCACGCTGGCGGTGACGCCGTAGAGGTCGACCCGGTCCGGCGTGGAGGTGTCGGCCGGGTCGAGATCCGGCGCGGAGGAGAAGCTCGTGAAGAAGCCGGCGCGGACCGGGTAGCGATCCCGGACGATGATCTCCCCGCCGATCTGGACGTCGGTGACGGCCTCGCGCTCCTGCCGGATCGTGACGGTCTCGCCATCCTGCGATCCGCTCATCCAGTCATAGTCGCGCGAGAGGTGATGGGTGATGTCGAGCCCCGCGCTGCCGACGCCCGGCCGGCGCCAGCCGAGTCCGATGCGTCCGCGGGCGGGGAGGCCGTTGTCGGCATCGAGGTCCTCGTAGTACACGGCCCCCGCGCCGGCGGCCTCGGCGGCGCCCTGGACCTCGCTGACCTGGACGCGTCCGTCGCCGCTCAGGGTCGCCGAGGGAGTCGTGACCGTGACGCCGGCCCACCATTCCTCCGCGAGCCGGTACTGGGCGCCGAGGGTGCCGACCACGCCGATCACGGAGTACTTGTAGTTCGCGCTGTACGTGTAGGCGTAATCGCCCCAGTAGAGGTTCTCGAATTCGCTGGCCGTCTGGTAGACGCCGAAGACGGAGGCACCCCAGGACAGCCGGTCGTTGACGGCGCGGCCGAGGGAGGGTCCGAGGTAGAGCGTCTCCTCGTCGTAGCTGTAGTTGTAGTAATGCTGGTTCTGCCGGAAGGCCTGGATCTCGCGGGCGCTCGACTGGGAGGGGACGAAGACCGAGAACGCGGCGGCCATCCCGTCGCCCAGCCTGCGTACGGCGCTGAGGCCGGTCGGGATCGTCGCGAACGACGAGATGTTGAAGTCCTCGCCGGGGAAGGCCGCATCCCGCGTTTCGGTATTCTGGATGCCGTAGAGGGTGCCGTTGACCGAGATCGAGTTGCGGCTTTCGCCGGCAAGGCCGGCGGGATTGTAGAAGCAGGCATCCATGCCCTCCGCCGTCGCCACGACGGCGCCGCCCATGCCCGCGGCGCGTTCGCCTACGATGAACGGCTGGTAGTTCGCCTCGCCCCCCGCCGCGGCCCCCGCCAGGGCCAGCGTCGCCGCCGCCGCCCGCCATGTCGCTCGCCTGCTCATGGATGCTCCTCCCGGTGGCGCCCGTGCGCCGCAGGGACAGATACGACCGCATCGCGGCCGATGCAAGCCTGGCCGTGGCGCCGGCTTGATTGCCGCGGTCGGGTCGGATAAGAAGCGGGGCACCGCGCCGCGGGCGCGGAATCGGGGGCGTGGAACGCATGAAGATCCTGGTGGTGGGCGGAGGCGGGCGGGAACATGCCCTGGCGTGGCGGCTGGCCCGGGACCCGGAACGGCCGGAGATTGTCTGCGCGCCGGGCAACGCCGGCACGGCGGCGGTCGGCCGCAATGTCGCGGTCGAGGCGGCGGACCTGCCCGGCCTCGTGGCGCTGGCGCGGGCCGAGAGGCCGGACCTCGTGGTGGTCGGCCCCGAGGCGCCGCTGTGCGCGGGGCTGGCGGATGAACTGGCCGCGGCGGGCTTCGCCGTCTTCGGCCCGACCCGCGACGGCGCCCGGCTCGAGGGCAGCAAGATCTTCTGCAAGGATGTCCTTCGCGCGGCCGGCGTGCCGACCGCGGCGGCGGAGCGGTTCACCGACGCGGCGGCGGCGAAGGCGTTCATCCGCGCGCAGGGCGGATCGGTCGTGGTGAAGGCCGACGGGCTCGCCGCGGGCAAGGGAGTCACCGTCTGCGCGACGGCGGCGGAGGCGGAGTCGGCGGTCGACGAATCGCTCGTGAAGGGCGTCTTCGGTGACGCCGGGCGCGAGGTGCTCATCGAGGAGTGCCTCGTCGGCGAGGAGGTCTCGATCCTCGGCCTCGTCGACGGCGAGCGTGTCGTGCTGCTCGCGTCGGCGCAGGACCACAAGCGGATCTTCGACGGCGACCGCGGGCCGAACACCGGCGGCATGGGCGCCTACTCACCCGCGCCGGTCATCGCCGACGCGGACCTTCCCGCGATCCGCGAGATGGTCTTCGAGCGGACGCTGACCGAGTTGAGGCGGCGCGGCATCACCTACCGGGGCGTGCTCTACGCGGGCCTGATGATGACCGCGTCGGGACCGAAGGTCCTCGAGTTCAACTGCCGGTTCGGCGATCCCGAGACGCAGGCGATCCTGCCGCGCTGGGCCGGGAGCGTGTCGCGCGCGCTGCTCGCGTGCGCGCAGGGGCGGCTCGACGCGTCGATGGTTTCGTGGCATCCCGGCGCGTGCGTCTGCGTCGTGCTCGCCGCGGGCGGTTACCCCGGCGTTTACGCGAAGGGGAAGGCGATCGACGGGCTCGGCGCGGCGGGTGCGCTGCCGGAGGTCGCCGTGTTCCATGCGGGGACCGCGGTGAAGGACGGGCGCATCGTCACGGCCGGCGGGCGGGTGCTCGGCGTCACGGCGCTGGGCGCCGACATCCGCGGGGCGGTTGCGCGGGTCTACGAGGCGGTCGACCGGATCCGGTTTGAAGGAATGCAGTGCCGGCGCGACATTGCGGCGCGGGCGTTGCGGCGGCTGGAAGGGAAGGGGTGAAATACATGAATGCACAGGCGAAGGTGGCGATCGTGATGGGCAGCGGGTCGGACTGGCCCGTGATCAAGGATGCGTACGTGACGCTGCGCAAGTTCGGCGTGGAGGCCCAGGTCAAGGTCCAGTCGGCCCACCGCACGCCCGACGGCGCCGCGGAGTTCGCCCGGACGGCGGCCTCGCGGGGCCTCTGCGTCATCATCGCGGCGGCCGGCGGCGCGGCGCACCTGGCGGGGGTTCTGGCCGCCCACACGACGCTGCCGGTCATCGGCATCCCGGTCCAGGGCGGCGCGCTCAACGGGCTCGATGCGCTGCTGTCGACCGTCCAGATGCCCGGCGGCATCCCGGTGGCGACGGTCGCGGTGGGCAAGGCCGGCGCCGTGAACGCGGCGCTGCTGGCCGTGCAGATCCTGGCGCTCTCCGATCCCGCGCTGCAGGCGTCGATGGAAAAGCACAAGGCCGCGCTGCGCGACAGCGTCGCCCAGGCCGACGCCGATCTGCAGGCGGAGATCGCGAAACTGTGAGCCCCGCCGCCACCAGGGCCGCCGTGCTCGCCGTGGCGATGGCGGGCGCCGCCGTCGCTGCGGAGGGCGCGGATGCGTCCGGCACGAACGCGCCGTCCGCGGCGGCCGGCGCCCCGGAGGTCGTGCGGAAGGCTCTCGACCGTCTCGCGGCACGCGGGGTGCGTCCCGACGCGGGCCGGCTGGAGGACGAGCTGCTTGCCGCCGTGGTGGCCGGCGTCGATCCGGGCGGCGAACTCCTGGCCGAGTCGCGGTACCGCGACCTTGAGATGGAGCGACAGGGACGGGTCCTGGGGATCGGGGTGCGTCTTGCGGTCTCCAACGGACAGACGCGCGTCGCCGAGGTGCTGGCGAACGGTCCGGCGGCGGACAAGCTGAAGGTGGGCGACGTCGTCGACCGGATCGCCGACCGCTATGTCACGGGCATCCCGCTCGACACGCAGGCGGCCTGGATCCGCGGATGCACCGGCGGCGTGTCCGTGTCCGTCGTGCGGGCCGGGGAGAAGAAGCCGGTCGCCGTCACCGTCGTGCCGGCCCCCGTCCGCCAGCCCGCGCTGGCCTCGAACGAGCATCTCCCGGGCGGGGTCCGGTTGATCGAACTCCGCGGGTTCTGGACCGGCGCGGCCCGGGAACTGGCCCGTGCATGGCGGAGCGCGGTCACGAACGGCGGCCCCGGTCTGATCCTCGACCTGCGGTCGGCCGGCGGCGGCGACGCGGCGGAGGCCGCCGAGGCCGCCCGGCTGGCCTGCGCGCCGACCGCCTCGATGTTCGCCCACGAGGACCTTTCGGATGGGAAGCGGATCGAGTTCCATGGCGGAAAGGATGCGCCGCTCAAAGGGCCGCTGATGCTGCTCGTCGGACCGAAGACGACGGGGGCCGCCGAGGTCTTCGCCGCGGCGCTCAAGGCGGGCGGGCAGGGAGCCCTCCTGGTCGGCGGGAGCACGGCGGGGGATCCCCTGATTCGCGAGGCGATCCCCTACGATCGGGACCGCCGGCTCTACGTGACGACGCGGCGGCTTCTGGTGGCGGGGGCTCCCGCCGAGGCGCCCGTTCGCCCGCATGTCGAGGTCGCCCCGGGGCCCGGCACGCGCGCGACCGCCCGAGCGGCCGAGTCGCCCGAGACCATTGCCGCGAATCCCCGACGCAAGGCGCTGGAGGAGGAGGAGGTCGATGAGGCCCTCCGGAGGCGCATCGAGGGGGATGCGGTTCTCGAACGCGCGGTGGATATTCTGCATGCGCTTCACGCCCTGAGCCCCGAGCCGCGGCATGACTCCCCGGGTCCATCGCGTTGATCCGGCCCGCCCCGACGAGGCGGCGATCCGGGACGCCGCCGCCGCCCTGGCGGCGGGCCGGCTGGTCGTCGTCCCCACGGAAACCGTCTACGGACTGTGTGCCGATCCCCGCAGCGAGGCCGCGATGACCGCGCTGTGCGCCGCCAAGCGGCGGCCGGAGGAGAAGAAGTGCGCCTGCCTCGTCGGCGGGCTCGGGCATCTCGCCGAGGCCGGCGCGGTCCTGGATGCCGCCGCGCGCGCGCTCGCGGACCGCTTCTGGCCCGGCCCTCTCACGCTCGTTCTCGACACGCCCGCGGGTCCGGCCGGGTTCCGCTGGCCCGACCATGCGGTCGCGCTGGCGGTCGTCCGCGCGTTCGGCCGGCCCGTCGCGGCGACCAGCGCGAACCTGTCCGGCGAGCCGCCGGCCCGCACGGCCGCCGAGGCCGTCGCGGCGCTCGGGGATGCGGTGGCCCTGGTGCTGGACGGTGGTCCCGTCCCGGACGGCGTCCCCAGCACGGTGGCGCAGGTCCGCGGGGGCGAGGTCACGATCCTCCGGGAGGGGGCCATCCCCGCGGCCGGACTCCGGGCCGCGCTGCCGGGCGCCTGACGCGGCGCCCGGCTCAGTCGGCCGGCAGGGCCGCGCGGCGGGCGGCCTTCTTGGCGCCGTGGTGGCGCTTGTCGTCGAGCATGCGGGCCTTCTGGCGGCGGGACCGGCGGCGCTTCTGGCGGCGGAGCTTCTCGATCGCCTGCTGCCGCGCGCTGGCGGCGCCGCGTCGGCGCTCGTCGATGCGTTCGCAGAGCTCGCGCCGCGCGAGGAAGCGGTTCATCACCTGCGAGCGTTCCCGCTGGCAGCGGACCTCGATGCCGCTCGGGCGGTGGCGGAGGACGACGCAGGAGGAGGTCTTGTTCACCTTCTGCCCGCCCGCGCCGGAGCCCCGCACGAACATCTCATCGAGGTCGGCCTCGCGGATCCCCAGCGCCGCCATGCGGTCCGCAAGGGCCTTCTCCTTCTCGGGGCTGATGCCGAATCCGTTCATGGCCGTCCGCCCTTCGGGGGCCCCGGGAGTTCGCGCACGAAGGTGACCCACGTGGTCCGTCGCCGCGTGATCGGGCTGGCGAGGGCCGCCGACCCCGTCGCGGCGCCGTGGGTGGACCGGAGCACGATCTCGACGTCCTTGAGATCGGGCGGACAGGGGACCCGGGCGACGTGCAGGGTGCGCGGGAGCGTCTCCCATCGCCGGATGTCCGGCCGCTCGAGGAGGCCGATCAGGACGATGCGGATCAGGTCCCCGAGCGCATCGTTGCCCGTGCTCCGCGCCACCGACTCGGCGATGACCTCCTTGGCGACGACCCGGGTCACGGTCTTGGCCACGCGGATCGCGGCCAGCCTGCGGTCGGTTTGGGCGGCCAGCCAGGCGACATCCGCCAGCGGGTAGCTGCGGCCGGCCGTGATCCCCCCGATGCGGATCTCCGCGTGGCCGCCCGCGACTCCATACGCATGGTCGGCCATGTTGATGCCGCCCGCCGGTCCGTGTCCGAGCAGGGCGAAGCAGACCAGTTCGTGCGTCCACCCCGAGGGCGCCGGCGGACGGGGCAGGGGGGCCGCGGGGGCGTTGGTCTCGCCCGGCGGACGCGGGCCGATGCGCCCGGTGGCGCCGTCGATGCGGACGCCCGGCGGCGCGACGGCCGCGGCCTTGCGGTACAGCAGCGCGGCGTTGGAGGGGTCGTCGATCATCTCCAGCGCCAGCCCGGCGACGTAGTAGGAGAAGGCGTCCTCGGGGAACCCTTCCT
>CAYODK010000190.1:0-11158 GCA_964402695.1 uncultured Verrucomicrobiota bacterium | reverse complement strand
GGACCGAAAACCATGAATAAGTGTCAAACGGAAGTTAGGACGTGACATCAGGTGTCGGGTGTCAGGTGTCAGTCCGAACCTTGGAAGTCCCGCGCGACGGCCCTTCCAGGCCTTGGAACGCGGCCGGGAGAGGGCCGCATCTCCGACCCTTGTCGCGCCCCCGCGACCTTGCGTCGCGGGACGCGGAGATGTTGGGCCCCGGCGGCGCCAGGCCGCCGGGCGCCGGACATCGAAGATGGGCTCCGTCGAGGGGGCGCAACCTGTGCGCCACGCAAGTCAGCGCCCCCGGGGGTCGACTTCGGGCTTCCGGCGGTGGTAGGCTGATTCTCCGGACTGCCGGATGCGGTGGAATGGAGGATGGGATGAGTGGATCACGATTCGGAATGGCCCTGGCGGTGGCGGTTCTTGCGGGCGCTACGGCGGCGGTCGCGGCGGACGCGCCGCGGCCGAACATCCTGTGGATCACCTGCGAGGACACCGGGCCCGAACTCGGCTGCTACGGCGACGCCTACGCGACGACCCCCAACCTCGATGCGCTTGCCGCGCGCGGCCTGCGCTACCTGCACGCGTGGTCCACCGCCCCCGTCTGCGCGCCGGCGCGGACAACGCTGATCTCGGGCATGTACCCGCCGTGCCTCGGCGCCGAGCACATGCGCAGCGAGGTCGCACCGCCGCCGTTCTTCCGCATGTACCCGCAGCTCCTCCGCGAGCGCGGCTACTACTGCAGCAACAACAACAAGGAGGATTACAACCTGACCAAGCCCGGGCAGGTCTGGGACGACTCCTCCGGCCGGGCCCACTGGAGGAACCGCGGGAAGGACCAGCCGTTCTTCGCGATCTTCAACTTCACGACGACCCACGAAAGCCAGATCCGGAAACGCCCGCACGAGGCGGTTCACGACCCCGCCAAGGCGCCCGTGCCGGCCTACCATCCCGACACGCCGGAGGTCCGGCAGGACTGGGCCCAGTACTACGACAACATCACGACGATGGACCGCCAGGCCGGCAAGGTGCTGGAGGAACTCAAGGCGGACGGCCTTGCCGACGACACGATCGTCTTCTTCTACGGCGACCACGGCTCCGGCATGCCGCGCAGCAAGCGCTGGCCGTACAACTCGGGTCTGCAGGTGCCGCTGATCGTCCACGTGCCGGAGAAGTTCCGGGGTCTTGCGCCGGCGGATTACAAGCCCGGCGGGACGACCGACCGGCTCGTCGGCTTCGTCGACTTCGCGCCGACGCTGGTCAGTCTGGCGGACGCGAAACCACCGGATTGGATGCAGGGCCGCGCGTTCATGGGGACGTTTGCCGCGCCGCCGGCGAGATTCCAGCACGGCTTCCGAGGCCGCATGGACGAGCGCTACGACCTCGTGCGGTCCGTCACCGACGGCCGCCACGTCTACCTGCGCCAGTACATGCCGCAC
Source organism: uncultured Verrucomicrobiota bacterium (assembly GCA_964402695.1). Lineage (GTDB taxonomy): Bacteria > Verrucomicrobiota > Kiritimatiellia > PWTM01 > PWTM01 > VGWF01. Next base: position 9,737 of record CAYODK010000190.1, on the reverse strand, counting down.
CTGGTCTACGGCCAGCACATCGACTACATGTTCCAGACCCCGACCACGCGGATCTGGAAGGAGATGCACGACGCCGGGAAGCTCCAGCCGCCGCGGACGCACTTCTGGGAGCCGAAGCCGGCGGAGGAGCTCTACGATCTCCAGGCCGACCCCGACGAGACCCGCAACCTCGCCGGTTCGCCGGAGCATCGCGCGGTGCTCGAGACGCTGCGGAAGGCCCAGCGGGACCACGCGCTCGCCATCCGCGATGTCGGGCTGCTGTCCGAGGCCGAGTTCCACCGTCGCGCGGCCGCCGCGGGCGTTTCGATCTACGAGTTCGGCCACGACACCTCGAAGTACCCGCTCGAGCGCATCCTCGACATGGCCGATCTCGCGACGCTCCGGCAGCCGGATGTCGAGGGAAGGCTGAAGGCGGGGCTCAAGGATCCGGACAGTGGCGTGCGATACTGGGCGGCGATGGGCTTTCTCGTCCGCGGCGCGGAGGCGGTGGCCGGGGCGAGGGACGACCTGGCCGCGGCGCTGAAGGACGAATCGCCGACCGTGCGCGTGATCGCCGCGCGCGCGCTCGGCGAGCACGGCGGCGAGGCCGGCCTCGCGCTGGCCCTGCCGGTGCTGCGCGAGCATGCCTCGCCCGTCGAGAACGGCGCCTACCTCGCGATCCTGGCGCTGAACGCGATCGACGCGCTAGGGCCGAAGGCGGCGTCGCTGAAGGATGCCGTCCGCGCCCTTCCGCTCCAGGACCCGAAGGCGGCCGGCCGGGCCAACGGCTACGTGAGCCGGCTGGTGCAGACCATCACCGGCGCATCGTCCGCTCCGAGGGCGACGAAGCCGCGCGCGAAGGATCGCGCCGCGAAGCCGGCGAAGAAGGAAGACTGAGTGCGGACGATGGGCGGAATCGCGAAGCGGTGACGACGACCCCGTCATTCGGATCCCCCCGACGGGCGGGGTTTCCCGGGGGCGCCCGCGGGCGCCACGCGGCGCTGGTCGCAGTCGTCGGCGCGGGGCTTGCGGCCTACCTGACGGGCCGGCTGCAGTCCGTGGCGGGGATCGACCTGGCCGTGATCCTCACCCTCGCCGGGGGCTTCCCGGTCTTCTGGGGCGCGGTGTCGGCCCTCGCGCGCGGCCGGATCTCGGCCGAACTGGCCGTCGTCATCGCGGCGGTCGCGGCGCTGGTCATCGGACAGGCCCTGGTCGCCGCCGAGGTCATCTTCATCCTGCTCGTCGGGGAGGCGCTGGAGGCGTGGACCGTCGGTCGCACGCGCGCCGGCATCGGCGCCCTGCTGGCGCTGAGGCCCCGGCAGGCCAGGGTGCGGCGCGGCGGCGGGGAGGAGGTCGTGGCGGCGGAGTCGCTCCGCCCCGGCGACGTCGTCGCGGTGCGGCCGGGCGACCGGGTCCCCGCGGACGGGCGCGTGACGTCCGGCCGCTCGTCGGTGGATGAGAGCCCGATGACGGGCGAGTCGATCCCCGTCGACAAGGGGCCCGGCGACGCGGTCTTCGAGGGAACCATCAACCTGCACGGCGCGCTCGAGTTCGCGGTCGAGAAGGCCGGGGCCGACACCGCGCTGGCGCGGATCATCCATCTCGTCGAGGAGGCGGCCGCCGCGCGCGCGCCATCGCAGCGCCTGGCGGACCGCTATGCGGCCTGGTTCGTTCCGATCGTGCTGCTGGCGGCGGGGATCACGTACTGGATCACGCGGGACGTGACGCGGTCGGTGGCGGTGCTCGTCGTGGCCTGCCCCTGCGCGCTGGTGCTCGCGACGCCGACGGCGATCGCCGCGGGCATCGGCGGCCTTGTCCGCCGCGGCGTCCTGGTCAAGGGCGGGTCCGTGCTCGAGGCGCTGGCGGCAGTCCGGTGCGTGGTCTTCGACAAGACGGGCACGCTGACCCTTGCCCGGCTGCGCACGATCGGTGTGGTCGCGCCCGGGGGCCGGCCGGGGGAGGTGCTGCGGCTGGCGGCCGCAGTCGAGCGCCGCTCCGAGCACCCGGTCGCGCGCGCCATCTGTGCGCATGCCGCAGCCGAGGGGGTTGCCGGGGCCGGCGCGGACGAATTCGCCGTCCGGCCCGGACTGGGCGCCGAGGCCGTCGTCGAGGGCGCCCGCGTGCGGGTCGGCAATGCACGCTTCCTCGAGGAGGCGGGCATCCGCGTGCCGCAGGGGCTCGCGAACGATGCGGCCGTGTACGGACGTGCGGGGTGCACGTCGGTCTTCGTGGCGCGCGGGGATGCCTGCCTGGGCCTTGTCGCCGTGAGGGACACGGTCCGGCCCGAGGCATCGGCGGCCGTCGGGGCGCTGCAGGCCCTCGGCATCCGCCGACTGCCGGTGCTGACGGGCGACGGCGAGGCCGCCGCGCAGGCGGTCGGGTCGGCGCTGGGACTCGATGAGATCCGTTCGGGCCTGATGCCGGAGGCCAAGGTCGAGTTCGTCCGCCGTGCGGCGCGGGAGACCGGTCCCGTGCTGATGGCCGGCGACGGGATCAACGACGCCCCCGCGCTGACGGCGGCGTCGGTCGGCGTCGCCATGGCGGATATCGGCACGGATGTCGCGATCGAATCGGCGGGTGTCGTCCTGATCGGGGGCGACCTGACGAAGATCGCCGAAGCGGTCGCGATGGGGCGGCGCGTCCTGCGGACCGTCTGGCAGAACATCCTCGGCTTCACGCTGGGGTTCAACGTGCTCGCCGTGACCGCGGCGTCGCTCGGCTGGATCGGCCCCGTGGCGGCGGCCGTGGTCCACCAGGCGGCCTCCCTGGCCGTCGTGCTCAACTCCATGAGGCTCCTCGTCCACGCCGGCGAATGGCGGCATCGCCTCGAACACTGGCGGGAGGACGTCCGCGTGCATCGTCGCCGGATCGCCGCGGTGACCGCCGCCGCGCTCGCGGTCGCATGGCTGGCGGAGGGGATCTACGCGGTCCGAGTCGGCGAGGTCGCGGTGGAGCAGACGTTCGGGCGCGCGGCGGACGAGCTCCGCGCGCCCGGCCTGCACGTCCGCCTTCCGTGGCCGCTGGCGGCGCACCGGAGGGTCCGGACGGACGAGGTGCGGCGCGTCGAGGTCGGGTTCCGCGCCGAGGCCGGCGCCGGGACCGAGCCGCCCGCCTACGAGTGGAACGTGCAGCATCGCGGCGGCCGCTACACGCGGGTGGACGACGAGGCGGCGGTGTGGACGGGCGACGAGAGCCTGACCGATCTGAACCTCGTCGTTCACGTCCGGATCCGGGATCCCCGGGCGGCCCTCTTCGTGCTGGGCGACCGCATGCCGGACGGTTCGGACAAGTGGGCCGTCATGATCCGTGCGGCGGCGGAGTCGGCGCTGCGCGCCGAGATGTCCGCGCGTCCGTCCGACGACGTCCTCGGGGGCCTGCGGGCCGCCGTGGAGGAGGCCGTCCTCCGCCGGCTTCAAGCCGCGCTGGGCGAGGTGGACGGCGGCGCGTTCGAGGCGCTGGCGGTCCGCCTGGGCGACGTGCATCCGCCGCTGGAGGTCGTGCCGGCCTTCCGCGATGTCGCCGCGGCGCAGGAGGAGCGGGAGGCCATGATCGGCGAGGCCCAGGCGTACGGCTTCGAGACGGCGGCGATCTCGCGCGGTCAGGCGCGGCAGAGGGTCGTGGACGCTGAGGGCGTCGGGTCCGGCCGCGTGGCACGGGCCCAGGGCGAATCGGACCGGTTCCGCGATGCGGCGGCCGCCTTCCGCGAGACGCCGGACGTGGCCGCCGTGCGGCTCCGCCTGGGCGCCGTGGAGACGCTCCTGGCGGGGCGCCGGAAGACGATCGTCGATCCGGCCGACGCGGGCGGTCGCCGGATGGTATGGCTGGGGCGGGATGGCGTCGTGGGCGCCGGCGGGACGCCGACGGCGCCGCCGCCGGTCGTCGCGCCCGCGGGGGAGGTGGAGCCGTGAAGCGATGGGTGATCTGGCTGGCGGCGGCGGCGGTGGTGACGGCGGCCGTGCGCTGCGTGGTCTTCGTCGACGAGGCCGAGTTCGTCATTGTGACGCAGTTCGGCCGCCCGGTCCGCGACCTCGGCGAGGCCGGCCCCCGGTTCAAGGCCCCCTGGCAGTCCGTCCTCCGGATCGACCGCCGGATCCAGATCTACAATCCCCGGCCCTCGGAGTTCCTGGCGGCGGAGAAGAAGAACCTCGATCTCGACGTCTACGTCGCGTGGCGGGTGGACGCGCCGCGACGCTTCCTGGAGACGGTCATCGACCGAGCCGGCGCCGAGGCCCGCCTCCATGATCTCGTATGGTCGGAACTGGCCGCCGAGGTCGGCCGGAGCCCCCTCGACGCGTTCGTCACGACCAACCCCGCGGCCCATCGGCTCGATGCCATCCTGGCCGGCGTGACGGCCCGGTGTGCGGAACGGGCGAAGCCGGCCTTCGGGATCGAGGTGGCGGACGTCCGCCTGAAGCGTGTCAATCTCCCGGCCCAGGTGCGCGACAGCGTGTTTCAGCGCATGCGCGCCGAGCGTGCGCGCATCGCCCGGCAATACCGCGCGGAAGGGGAGGAGGAGGCGCTGAAGATCCGCGCCGAGGCCGACAAGGAGAAGACCGTGACCCTCGCGCGGGCCTATGCCGAGGCGGAGCAGATCCGCGGCCGGGCGGAGGCGGAGTCGACCCGCATCTACGCGGATGCCCACCGGCAGGATCCCGCGTTCTACGAGCTGTCCCGCACGCTCGATGCCTGCCGGCGATTCCTCGACGACAAGACCACGGTCCTGCTGTCCGCCGACTCGCCGCTGCTCCGTCAACTCTTCGCCCCATCCGCCCCGGCGCCCTCGCCGCCCGCCCCGCGCCCGCCGCCGGCAAAGCCGCCAGCAACCCTGACACCTCAACCCTGACACCTGAAACCTCTTCACCTGGTCCCCCTTGAAACTTGGAACTTGAAACTCCGCCTCCTCCCCTGATGCACCGGCCCATCCATCACGATCACGCTCCTCACGCGCGACCGGCGCGGCGCGATCCGGTGCGCTGGGGACGGGTGTTCGCCGTCGTGCTCGCCGCCGCCGCGGTCGCGTGGCTGGCGACGGGCGTCTTCTCGGTCCAGCCGAACGAGCAGGCCGTGGTGCGGCGCTTCGGCCGGATGCTTCCGGACCTGCGCGGGCCGGGGCTGCACGTCGGATGGCCGGCGGGGCTGGACCGTGTGACGCGGCTGCGGGTGCAGGAGTTGCGGCGTGTCGCGATCGGCGCCGGACTCGGGGCGCGGGCGGCGGGGCGGGAGGCGTCGTCGGCCGCCGAGTTCCTCACGGGCGACCGGAACCTCATCGGCGTGGCCGGGGTCGTGCAGTTCCGCGTCGAGGACGTTCGGGCGTTCCTGTTCACCGCCTCCGACGTGTCGAAGCTGGTGGAGGACACGGCATCCGCCGCGCTGACTGCGGTCCTGACGGCCATGCCGGTGGACGAGATCCTCACGACGGGCAGGCTCGCCATGCAGGAGCAGATCCGCGCGGCCGCGCAGGTCGCGCTGGACGCCCGGCATGCGGGGGTCCGGATCGCCTCCGTGACGCTCGAGAGCGTCGTGCCCCCGCAGGAGGCGGCGGAGGCCTTCCGGGATGTCGCCGCCGCGCGCGAGGACCGCCAGCGGGTCATCAACGAGGCCCAGGGGTATGCCAACCGGCTCCTGCCCCAGGCGCGGGGCGAGGCCCGGCAGGCCATCCTCGCCGCCCAGGCCCAGGCGGGCGAGATGGTGGCTGTCGCGCAGGGGGAGTCGGAACGCTTCCGGGCGCTGGTGGGGCAGATCGGCGCGGCGCGGGATCTGACGATCCTGCGCCTGGTGCTGGAGGCGGCCGAGGAGATCATGCCCCGCCTGCGAAAGGTCGTCGTCGATCCGTCGTCGCGCCGCGCCCTCGACCTGGGCATCCTCGAGGCGTCGCCGTGAGCCGCCGCCTCGCGCAGTCGGCCCTGGCCATCGTCCTCCTCCTGTTCGCGCTCTGGCTCCGCGGACGCGGAGGCCCGGCCACGCCCGAGGCGGCCGTGCAGTCCTGGTTCGAGGCCGTGGCCCGCGGCGACGACCGCGCATGCCTGGCGCTGGCCGCCGGCGACCTCCGGGCCTCGCTCGTCTCGACGAGGGCGCAGCAGGGGACGGAGGCGTTCCGGGCGGGGCTGCGCGCGTCGGTTGCCGGGCTTCGCGGCGTGGCGGTCAGCCGCGCGGACGACGGGCAGGACGGGCGCGCGGAGGTCGACGTGGACCTGGTCTTCGACGCGAAGAACGAGCGCCAGCGCGCGATCCTGGCTCCGGCGCGGCGGGGGTGGGCCATCACGGCCCTTGGCGGGGCGGAGGCCGTCCGGCCGCCGGTCCGCTACGGTTCCCCCGCGTTCGAGTAGGCGGCGGCTCAGCCGGAACGATGCGGTCCGACTTCCTTCCTTCTCCCTTTGTACTTCCCACTTCCTTGGAGTTTGGAGTTTCCCTACTTCTTCATCGATACCGTGGGATCCCCGCAACTCACGGTCAACTGCATGGCTCAGGCTCAGGCCTTCGGCAGCCCGGCCGCCAGCTCGCGGATGTAGTCGGCGAGGTCGTCGCGGAGATCCGGCCGGCGCAGGCCGTAGATGATGTTCGTCTTCAGGAAGTCCAGCCGGTTGCCGATGTCGTACCGGCGGCCGTTCAGCTTCAGACCGTACATCGGCCGGTTCTTCACCATCGATCGCATCGCGTCGGTGAGCTGGACCTCGTTGTTCTTGCCGCGCGGCGTGGCATCGATGTGCTCGAAGATCTCGGGCACCAGCAGGTAGCGGCCCGCGATGGCGAGGTTCGAGGGCGCCTTCGCCGGGTCGGGCTTCTCGACGAGGTCGGTGATCTTGAAGAGCCCGGGCTCGATCTCGGCGCCGGAGATGACCCCGTAGCGGTGCACCTTCTCCCGCGGGACCTCCTCGAGCACGACGACCGGGTCGCGGAAGCGTTCGAAGACCTCGACGAGCTGGCGGGTGAGCGGCGGGTCGGATTCGATCAGCGTGTCGCCGAGCAGCACGGCGAAGGGCTCGTTCGCCACGTGGTCGCGCGCGTAGGCGACGGCGTCGCCGAGGCCGTTCAACTCGCGCTGCCACACGAAGTGCATGCGCGCGATCGTCGAGATCCGGCGGATCGCCTCGAGCTCCGCCTCGCGGCCACGCGCGGCCAGGGCGTTCTCGAGCTCGAAATTGCGGTCGAAATGCTCCTCGATCGCCCGCTTGCTCTTTCCGATCACCATCAGCACGTCCCGCAGGCCCGCGTCGGCGGCCTCCTCGATGACGTACTGGATCACCGGCTTGTCGACGATCGGAAGCATCTCCTTCGGCTGGGATTTCGAGACCGGCAGGAACCGGGTTCCAAGCCCGGCGGCGGGGATGACGGCTTTGCGGATCATGTCGAGTCTCCCTGGGGCCGGACGTAGCGCGGCCGGAGCACGCGGCACCCGAGCCGCGCGAGCTCCTCCTCGAGGCGCAGCAGCATCGTCTCGCCCTCGTAGGTGCCGACGATCGCCCCGCCCGACCCCGTGAACTTCGCGCTGGCGCCGACCGACCGCGCCACGTCGACCATGTGGACGTTGCCGCTGCCGATCCTGTAGATGGATCTGCGGAGGTCGAAGTTGGCGTCGAGCAGCGGACCGATCTCGCGGCCCCGGCCGGCAAGGAGCATGTCGCGCACCTGGACCGTCAGCCCGGCCCAGGTCTTCATCGCGGCAACCACCTCGGGCTCGCCGCGCTCCCAGCGGGCCCGGATGTTGTTGTGGAAGACCTCGGTGCCCTCGGACAGGTCGGTCCGGTAGGCGATGTAGAGGTCCGGCAGCAGCGCAAGGTCGAGAGGCTGGTAATCGCCGTGGCCCTGCCGCTCCATCAGTTCCCGGTCGAAATCCATGTAGACCAGCCCGTCGTACGCCTGCGCCACGCGGTCCTGGAGGCCGGCCGGGATGCACAACTCCCCGGTCTCGACCGAGAGGACGAGATTGGCGAAGAGCGGACGGGGGATCGACACCGCGTAGAACTCGCACAACGCCCGCATGCACGCCGTGATGATGGCGCTCGATCCCGCGAGCCCGACCTGCTGCGGGATGTCGGAGTGGTAGCGGATCGTGAAGTTCCGGTCGTGGAGCCGGATCTTCTGCTCCACGCAGTAGTCGTGGAAACGCTTGATCGCGGCCTTCAGCAGGCGGATGCCGCCGTAGTAGCCGTGCAGCCGGACGTCGTGGACGAGATCGTCGAGGTTGTCGAAGCGAGACAGATCCCGTTCGCGCGGAAGGATTTCCAGCTCCGGCGTCTCGTACAGCGTCACCGCGGCCTTGAAGTTCGAGAACGTGAACGAGATCGTCCGGCCGAAATAGCCGTCCGAGGGGTTCCCGATGAGCCCCGCCCGCGGATACGCCTGTGCGTGGATGATCATGATCGCCTGTCCGAAACGGCCGCAGTGTGCCGTCCCGCCCCCGTCTTCGCAAGGCGCAAGTGGGAGGTCCGGCCCGCGGGCCGGACCTCCTGTCCGCCCGGTCGGGGCACCATGCGCCGGATCGCCAGATTACGATTACGAGCACGATTACGATCAGGATGGGGGGCGGTGCTTGTCTCCTGCCGACCTCCGACCTCCGACCTCTGGCTCCGGTCCTCCGGATCCCCTCTGCGCTCTCCGCGTCTCCGTGTTCGCCCTCCCGGTATTGATCCCTGGAAGATGAAGCTTGCCCCGCCGGGCGGGCGGGGGAATTGTAGGCGCGGGCCCGGAGACGGGCGCGGAGGGCGGACGATGAACCTCGTGTCACGGCGGGAGTTCCTGGCGACGGCGGCGGCGGGGCTGGCGATGGGCCGCGGCGTGTTCGCCGCGCAGGCGGCCGGCGGCGTTCCCCGGCGGCCGATGGGGCGGCACAAGGACGTGATGCTTCCGATGATCGCCCTCGGCGGCTGGGACATCGGGCGGCCGCCGGAGGCCGAGGCCATTGCGATCATGCACGAGGCGATCGACCAGGGCCTCACGTTCTTCGACAACTGCTGGGAATACCACAAGGGCCGTTCCGAGGAGTTCATGGGCAAGGCCCTCGCCGGCGGGCGGCGCGACAAGGTCTTCCTGATGACCAAGGTCTGCGGCCGAACCTACGAGGACGCCAAGCGGCACCTCGACGAGAGCCTGCGGCGCCTCCAGACCGACCGGCTCGACCTGTGGATGTTCCACGGCATCCGGTGGGACGAGGATCCGGGCCTGATCTTCGACCCGGAGAACGGCGCGGCCCGCGCGGCGATCGAGGCGCGCAAGGCCGGCAAGATCCGCCACATCGGCTTCACCGGCCACAAGGATCCGAAGTTCCATCTCGCGATGCTCGAGCGGACCGCCGCGAAGGACGCACCGTTCGAGTTCGACGCCGTGCTGATGCCGCTGAACATCCTCGACCCGCACTACTTCAGCTTCCAGAAGGAGGTGCTGCCGGTCCTCGTGAAGCGCGGCATCGCCCCGCTCGGCATGAAGTCGCTCGGCGCGCAGGATGGCCGCATCCCGCGGGAGACCGGCGTGCCGGCGACCGAGTGCCGCCGCTACGCGCTCTCGCTGCCGGTCACGTCGCTCGTCTGCGGGATCATGTCGATGGACAACCTCCGCCAGGACCTCGGCGTCGCGCGCACCTTCCAGCCGATGACCGAGGCCGAGGTGGCCGCGATCGTCGCGCGCGCGGAGCCGTTCGCGAAGGACGGCCGCATCGAGGCCTACAAGACCGGCGATTACGGCTGCTCCGTCCACCGGCGGAAGGCGGCGTCGTGAGCGGACGCACGATCCATCACGCGCTGGTGCTCAACCTGCACCAGCCC
>CAYODK010000189.1:0-11234 GCA_964402695.1 uncultured Verrucomicrobiota bacterium | reverse complement strand
GGGGAGTCCACGTTCCCGCGCAGGGAGCACTGCGTTCGGTGTTCGGTGTTCGATGTTCGGGGTTCGAGGTTCGCCGTTCCGTCTTCCGTCTTCCGTTTTCCGTCTTCCGTCGCCGGCAGGCCCAGCTGCCCGGCCGCCGCGGCGGCGGTGCCGGTCCGCAGGTTGACGATCCGGGCGTCGCCGGGCAGCGGCGCCCCGGCGGCGTCGAGGAGATTAAGGACCGCCCGCGGATGGCACGCGACGATCGTCCGGCCCGGCCGGCAGGCCCAGGCCAGCAGGTTGGGATCCCGCTTCGCGCAGAGGCCGCAGAGATCGGGCACGGTCACGTAGTGGAGCCCCGCCTCGCGCAGCGCGTCCGCGACGGCCGCGGAGCGGTCCGCGGGCACGACGCCCGTGTGGACGCAGCGGCAGATCAGGATGTCGGGCCAACGGGACATGGGACGAACATCGAACACCGAACATCGAACATCGAACACCGAATGTCGGACATCGGGCGCCGGATGGCCGGCACGAGGACGGCCGGGAACGCGGAATCAGGAACCGCCGGGGCCGCCGGCGCCGTCATCGCCCGGCCGCAACGCAGGCGATCGATCCCTTGTCGTTGCGCAGGTACAGCCGTCCGGCGCTGAACGTCGGCGCGGTCCACGCCTTTCCGCCCGTGACGATCGCATCGGCGCGGGCGACCTGCCCGAAGCCGGCGGGGGAGGCCTTGCCGATGATCACGTCTCCCTTCTCGTTGAAGTAGACGATGTGGCGGTTGAGGACGATCAGCGAGCCGAACCCGGTCTTCTCGCGCCAGCTCTCCCGGCCCGTGGAGGCGTCGAGGCAGACGAGGTCGCCCTTGCCCGTGTTGCCGTCGCAGGCGTAGAGGTGGCCGTCAAGAAGGATCGTGCTGCTGAAGTGGTTCCGGATGGACTCGTTCCGCCAGATCTCCCGCGCCTTCGGGCCGGAGATGTCGAGCATGGCGCATCCCTTGCCATACCCCGAGGAGATGAAGACCTTGGAATCGATGAGAACGGGGTCGGCGGCGTTGACATCGTAGGAGGTCTCCCACGGATGTTCGGCGGCGATCTTGCCGTTCGCCGCGTCGACCACATAGAGGAACTTCGCGCCGAAGACGGCAAGATGCGGCCGTCCGCGGTAGGGCATGGGGACCGGCGTTGCGTACCCGGAGGTGCCGCCCTTCCCGGACCAGATCAGCCTGCCGGTGGCCTTGTCCAGGGCGCAGCCCGACTGGCCCAGGTTGAGGAAGAGCGTCGTGCCGGAGATCAAGGGCGATCCGGCGAACCCCCAGCGTCCGGCATCCGCGCCGATCTCCTTGGCGACGTTCTTCTCCCAGACGGGCTTCCCCGTGGCGGCGTCGAGACAGCCTACGTGTCCCCAGTAGCCCATCGTGTAGACGCGGGTCCCGTCGATCCAGGGCGAGGCGCGAGGGCCGGGGTAGCTTCCGGGCTCGGCCGCGTACGAATGGCGCCAGACCTCCTTGCCGGTCGCGGCGTCATAGCAGATGACGGAGTCCCGGCCGCCGTCGTTGCCGAGCGTGAAGGCCCTGCCGCCCGCGATGGACAGGGCGGAGTAGCCCTTGCCGGCCTCGGCGGTCCAGAGCACCCGGCCCTTTCCGGCGACGGCCGGCTCGAACGACGGGTCTTCGAGGATGCTGTTTCCGTTCGGCCCGCGGAAGCGGGCCCAGTCCGCGTGCGCGGAGGACGTGGCCACGAGGGCCGCGGTCGCGGCGAGCCTGGCGTAGAGGCGGAAGCCTGCCTTCATGGGCGATCTCCTGTCTGCGGCCGCTTGGCCGGGCCGCAACCCTAGCCCGGCGGCGGCGGGGCTGCAAGCGCGGCGCGGGACGTTGCGCGGGCGGAGCCCTTGGCCTATGATGCGCGGCCATGGCGCGTTCCGATTCCACGACGGACCCCGACGGGCACGACGAGCCGCGCGCAGGGCGGGGCATCTACGACGGTCGCCCGTCACCGGGAACGCTGTTCCGCGGAAGGGAGCGGACGGCCGGCGGCGGGTCCGGCGCCCCGCGCGGCCGCCGCAGCTCCCCGCGGCCGTGGTCCCTCGTGCTTCTGGTCGCCGTCGCCCTCTACGCCCTGGCGTCGACCGTGTACATCGTGTCCCGCACCCCCGGGCTGGGACGGCTTCTGCGATCGGCGTCGCCCTCCTCCCCGGGCCCCGGCGCCCCGGCCCGGCCCGGTCCGTCGAAGCCGTCGGACCCTGCCGTACCGCCGGCATCCGGATCCGTGGTCCGCGGGCTTCTCGACGGGGCCCGCGAGGTCCGCGACGCCCTCCAGGAGGCGGACCGCCTGATGGCCCGCGGCATGGCCCGCGAGGCGCTGGTTCACCTCGAGCGGCGGCGTGCCGAGAAGCCGGACAGCCTCGGCCTCCGTCTCGCGGAGGCGAGGATCCACGCGGCGCTGGGCGACGCCGCCATGGCGCGCAACGGATTCGTCGCGGTGCTCGGGGCCGACCCTGCGAATCTGGAGGCCCGTGCCGGGCTGGCGGCGGCCCTGCTGGACCTGAACGATCCCGAGGGCGCCCTGCAGGCGGCCCAGTGGGCGCTGGACGACGGGGGGACGCCGAGCGCGACGCTTCGTGTCGCCGTTCGGGCGGCGATCGGCGCGGGCCAGTACGCGATCGCCGCGGGCCACGCCCGCGTCTGGCTGCGGCAGGATCCGGAATCCACCGAGGCCCAGGATCTGCTGGGGCTTTGCCATCTGCGCCTGGGCGAGTACGGCAAGGCCTCGTTCCTGCTGGGCGAGATCATCCGGGAGGGGCGCGGGACCGAAGCCACCTACCTGAATCTCGTGCTGGCTTTCGCACAGCAGAAGCAGTTCGGCGACGTGGCCGACCTGCTGCTGAAGGCCGCACAGCGGCTCGACCGGGCACGCGTCGCGGCGTGGTTTGGCCGTCCCGACTTCGCCCTGATCCGCGAAGCTCCCGTGGTGTCCTCGGTGATGGGACAGGTCCTTGCGGGAACGTCCCCCGCTCCGATCCTGCGGCTGCCGGACGAGTCCCGCGATTCCCCGCAGGGGGAGCGAGGCATCGGCATGACGCCGGCCCCGGTCGACCTGGGGATCAAGCGGTCGCCGTTCCCGTGATGCGGGACGGCGCGGGCGCCCCGCGCGGCCTCCGGCCCCGGTCGTTCGGCGGGATCAGGCCTTGCCGTCTTTCGCGGCGTCCGCCGCATCCTTCGCCTTCGCGGCCTCGCCGTCGTCCTTCTCCGACTCTTCGCGGCCCTTCTTGAACTCCTTGAGGCTCTGGCCCAGGGCCCGCGAGATCTCGGGGATCTTCTTCCCGCCGAACAGGAACACGATCAACACGATGATGAGCAACACCTGCCACGGGCCGATATTGCTCGGGCTGATGAATCCGATCGTACTCATGGACGCTCCTCCGGCCTTTGCCGCCGCTCGTCGATCACGTCGCCGGCCCGCGGCCGGCCATCCACAATCTCCGCCACCACGTAGGACCCGCGCCGGTGCGCCGTGATGCGCACGCGGGCCACCGCCTCTCCGCCTCTCACCAGGGCCACTTCGGATCCGGCAGCCGGAGACAGCGGGCACTCCAGCACCACCCAGCCGTCGCGGCTCCGGGCCCGGATCACGGTCCCGCAGGGCCGGGCCTGGACGCCCGCCGCTACGGGCGCCGATGCCGTAGGGGTCGAACACCCGGATGCCGCCAGGCCTGCGGCCAGCCCGATCCCCGCGGCCCACGATCGGACCGGATTCATCGGCCACCGTCCCGCGGCCCGGCGGACGGAAGCAAGCCCTGCAAGGGACACCCCGTGCAGCGGGGCGTCGGCCGGCAGTGATGCTTGCCCAAGGCCACGATCAAGGCATGGTACTCGTTGAAGAGGGTGGTGTCACGTGGCAATGAGGCGGTGAACCGGGCCGCGAGGGCATCGTAAGGAAGGCGCGGTGACGCCCATCCGTGGCGCTCCATCATGCGGCGCGTGTAGGCGTCGATGACGAAGACCGGGCGGCCCGCGGCGTAGAGCACGATGCTGTCGGCCGTTTCCGGCCCGATGCCGTGGGTGGCCAGAAGCGCGGATCGGAGGGCCCCGGTGTCGAGGGCGAACAGGCGGTCGAGGCGGCCGCCGAACCGGTCGCAGATCAGCCCTGTCAGCGCCCGCAGACGGCGGGCCTTGACGTTGAAATAGCCGGCCGGCCGGATGAGGTCCGCCAGGTCGGGCAGGGGAAGCTCGTGCAGCCGGGCCGGCGTCAGCCGCCGGGCCCGGCGGAGGTTGGCGATCGCCTTCTCGACGTTCGTCCATGCCGTGTTCTGCGTCAGCACGGCGCCGACCATCATCTCGAACCGTGTCCGGCCGGGCCACCAGTGCTGGGGGCCGAAGGCCCGGAACAGGAGGTCGAACGCCTCCCTCAGGGCCGATGCCGATGGGCTTTGACTTCGCCGGGTCCGCACGATTGAATGCCGGGGTCGAGGTCCGCATCATAGCGAAGCCCTCGGCGGAGACCAGCACGAGTGAAACTGACGTTCGATGGCGGCACCGACACGGTCACCGGGTCGATGCACTGGATCGAGGCCGGCGGCCGGCGGATCCTGCGCGACTGCGGCCTGTTCCAGGGGCGACGGGCGGAGTCGCTCGAACGCAACCGGACGTTCCGTTTCCCGCCGGCAACGGCGGATGCGCTCGTCCTCTCCCACGCCCATATCGACCACTGCGGGAACATCCCGTCGCTTTCCCGCGCCGGCTTCCGCGGGCCGGTGCACGCCACGTCGGCGACCTGCGACCTGTGCGGCATCATGCTCCGCGACGCCGCGTTCATTCAGGAGCAGGATGCCGCCTACCTGAACCAGAAGACGAGCCGCAGGGGCATGCCCCCCGTCGAGCCGCTGTACACCATGGCCGACGCGGAGACCGCCCTGAAGCTCCTGCGGGGCCATGCCTACGGGCGGCCCGTCGAGATCGCCCCCGGGGTCACCGTGACCTACCACGATGCCGGACACATCCTCGGGGCCGCCCTCACCGTGTTCGACCTTGAGGAAGGCGGCCGGCGCGTGCGCGTTGCCTTCGCCTTCGATCTCGGGCGCCGGAACCTCCCTCTGCTGCGCGATCCGGAGATCCTCCAGGGCGTCGATACGCTGATCCTGGAAAGCACCTACGGCAACCGCGTCCACGACGATGCGCGCACCGCGACGGCCCGGCTGGGGGACGTCGTCCGGGAGACCCTGGGGCGAGGCGGCCGCCTTTTCATCCCCTCCTTCGCCCTCGAGCGCGCCCAGGAGATCCTCTACCACCTCAACGTGCTCCAGACCCGGGGCGTCATCGGCCGGAGTTGCGCCTTCGTCGACAGCCCCATGGCCGCCAAGGTGGCCAAGGTGTTCGAACAGCATGCCGGCCTGCTCGACGAGGAAACCCATGCGCTGATGAAGGTCCAGGGATCGATCTTCCCGAAGTGGGTTCGGTTCACGGAGACGGTCGACGAGTCCAAGCGGCTGACCGCCTCCGGGTCGCCCTGCATCGTCATCGCCGCCTCCGGCATGTGCGAGCACGGGCGGATCCTGCACCATCTCAAGCACGGCATCGGGGATCCCCGCAACGCCGTCGCCATCGTGGGGTACCAGGCCTCCTACACGCTCGGCCGGCGGCTGGTCGACGGCGACCGCCAGGTCCGGATCTTCGGCGACATGTTCGACGTGCGCGCGAGCATCCACACCCTGCACGCCTTCAGCGCCCACGCGGACCGGGACGACCTCATCGCCTACGTCGAGGCCGTCCGCCCCCGGCGGACGTTCCTCGTCCATGGCGAGGAGTCCGCCCGCGCGGCCCTCGCCGAGACCCTTCGCGCCCGCCGGCTGGGCGAGGTGTTCGTGCCGGCCCGCGGCGAGACGGTGGATCTGTAGCCGGTCGGGCCGCGCCTCCCGTCTCCACGCCCGCCCCCCGCATTCCGTCTCGAACGGCGGGGCGGGGGCGTGTAGTCTTTCCGCCATTCCGGAGGATCGACCATGACAGAACGCGTCGAGAAACCGCGGCGGCTTCCGTGGGTGTTCGTCGGCCTGCTCCTGCTGGCGCTGGCCGTCAGCCTTGCCCTGAACGCGGGGCTGGCCGCCGGCCTTCTGTTGGACGGCGGCGGCGGCGAGGACGGCGGCGGCGAGGACGAGTTCCCGCAGATGACGGAGACGTGGTCCTACGGCGGCGGCGATGCCAAGGTGGTCCGCATCGCCGTTGACGGCATCATCATGCGGGGTCTCTCCGGCGGGGGCCTTCTGGGCGGCGGCGAGGACATGGTCGAATCGGTCCTGCGCCAGATCCGCGCCGCGACGAACGACGACGACGTGAAGGGCATCCTCCTGGAGGTCGATTCCCCCGGCGGCGGCGTCACGCCCTCCGACGAGATCTACGACGCCCTGAAGCGCTTCCGGGCGTCGGACCCCGGGCGCAGGGTCGTCGTCTTCGTCCGCGACATGGCGGCCTCCGGCGGCTACTACGTCTCGATGGCCTCCGACCGGATCGTCGCCGAACCGACCGCGATCGTCGGGTCGATCGGCGTCATCATGGAGAGCGTCAACTGGAACGTGCTCACGCAGAAGATCGGCGTCGACGCGACCACGATCAAGGCCGGCGAGAACAAGGACCTCCTGAACCCGTTCCGGCCGGTCGATCCGGACCATGTCCGCATCCTCCAGACGATGATCGACCAGATCCACGGCCGCTTCCGCTCGATCGTCGCCGAGGGGCGGAAGATGGACGCCGCGAAGGTGAAGGAACTGGCCGACGGCAGCATCTTCAGCGCCGACGTCGCGAAGGCGAAGGGGCTGGTGGATGAGATCGGATACTGGGAGGAGGCCGTGGCCCAGATGGCGAAGCAGCTCGAGGTCGAGAAGGTCCGCGTCGTGCGCTACGAACACGGCGGCTCGCTGTTCGACCGTCTGCTCGGCGTGCGGGCCCCGGGCTTCCTGGGTCGCCTGGCCCGGATGGAGGGGCCGCGCCCGATGTTCCTGTGGCGCCCGTAGAGCCGGGCTGCCCCGCCGAAGGAGGAGTGACACCATGAGGGGGACCGCGATCGCCCTGTCCGCCATGCTGGCCGCCGCCGCCCGTGCCGGAGATGCGCGCGGCCCGCTGCGCGTCGGCACCGTCACCGGACTGCGGCCGGAGAAGGCCGAAGTCTACCGCAGCCTTCACGCGAACCCGTGGCCCGAGGTTCTGCGGCAGCTCCGGCGCTCGAACCTTCGCAACTACTCGATCTACGTCAGGGAGATCGACGGCCTTCCGATCCTCTTCAGCTTCTTCGAGCACCGCGGACGCGACTTCGCCGCCGACTGCGCCCGCATGGCCGCCGATCCCGACACGCAGCGATGGTGGAAGGAGACCGACCCGTGCCAGGCGCCGCTCCCGCGCGCCGCCGCGAGGAAGCAGATCTGGGACGACATGGAGGAGGTCTTCTTCGACCCCGGCGCCGTCGACGCGAAGCCGAAGGCCGTCCGCCGCATGGCCGCCGTGACCGGGCTCAAGCCGGAGAAGGAGGAGCTCTACCGGACCCTCCACGCGACGACCTGGCCCGGCGTCCTGAAACAGAACCGCGAGTCCAATTTCCGGAACTTCTCGATCTTCCTGAAGGACATCGGCGGGAAGCTCTATCTCTTCTACTACCTCGAATACGTCGGCGCGGATTTCGACGCGGACATGAAGGCGATGGGGGAGAACCCCGTCGTGCAGCGATGGTGGAAGCTGACCGACGAATGCCAGATCCCGCTCCCCGACGCCCCCGTCGATCCCTCCGGCAAGAAGGGGCCGTGGGCTCCGATGGAAGAGATCTTCCATGCCGATTGAGGGGGGCCGTCGCGGGGCATTCACCCGACGGCAATGGCTCGCGGCCGCGGCGGCCGGGGCGGCGGGGCTCGCCCGCGGGGCGGCCGGACCGGGGCCGAAATGGCACCCGGGTCACTACGTCTTCACCGGCCACGGCGCCATCGGCGACGAACACCTCGCCGGGCCCTTCCGCGGCGTGCAGCGATGCTACGCGTGGAACCGGCTCGAACCCGGGCGCGACCGCTACGACTTCGCCGCCGTGCGGGCCGACTTGGACCGCCTGCGCCGCGCCGGCCGGCGGCTCGTGCTGCAGCTTCAGTACAAGGCCTTCGGGAAGGACGCGCGCTATGCGCCCGCGTACATCGAGGGATCGGTCTTCGGCGGCGGTGTCTACCGCGCATCGAGCGGGTCATGGAACCCGGTGATCTGGAACGCCGCGGTCGGCGGGCGCCTGGAGGCGCTGCTCGCCGCCCTCGGGCGCGAGTTCGACCGCGACGCCGCCCTGGAGGCCGTCGTGCTGCCCGAGACCGCGCCATCGGCCAACCTGGCAAAGACACCGCAGACCGGCGTCGACCCGTACACGCCGGACGGCTATGCCTCGGCCCTCGAACGGCTCATGCTCGCCCTGCGCAAGGCGTTTCCTGCGACCGTTGTCATTCAATACACCAACTTCCCGGGCGACCTGCTGGAGCGCCTGACCACGTTCATGAAGGAGGCCGGTGTCGGCCTCGGCGGCCCCGACGTCTATCCACGTCCGGACGCGGTGTCGGACCCCGTCCGCGGCGTCTACCGTTTCTACCCGAAGCTCGCCGGCCACGTTCCGCTCGGCGCCGCCGTGCAGTCGCCGGACTACTCCGTCGCCGCGAAGAAGCGCACCGCCATGTTCGACCGCGGCCGCGACCGTTCGGAGGCGAAGATCGAGCCGGGCGACGAGACGCCCATCCCCGTGCGCGAACATCTGAAACTGGCGCGGGAGACGCTGAAGTTGAACTACCTGTTCTGGAGTGCCTCGCCCCGGGAGTGCCTCGCGAATGTGACGCGCATGCTCGCCGAGCCCGATCTCGCCGGCGATCCCGCGGGCGGCCTGGTGACGGCCCTCCCGGCGCGCGCCTTCACCCGTCCATCCTGAGTCGCAATTTTCCGGCCCACCGGGACAAGCCCGGTGGGACCGCTCTCCACGACAACGCGCCGGGCACGAGCCCGGTGGGAACGCTCTCCACAACAACGCGCCGGGCACGAGCCCGGTGGGACCGCTCGCTGTAACGGGTCATCGAAAGCAAGCCCGGTGGGACCGTCCAAGGCACTGGCACGTGGAGCAAGCCCGGTGGGACCGGGCGGCGGCGACTACTTCACCTTCGCCTTCAGCGACGCGGCGCCGTCGGGGGCGATCTTCACGCGCTTGGCGATCCAGCCGTCCGGGCGGTCGCGGCCGACCTTCACCGTGTAGGTGCCGGGCGCGTAGACCGGCGGGCGGAAGGACGCGCCCCGGATGCGGCGCGTGTAGAGGATGTCGTCGTCCGATTCCCGGACCACCTGGATGACCGCGTCCTCCGCGTTCTCGACCACGATCTCGGGCAGGTGCCCCGCGACCTTCCGGCCGTCGTTGTCCTCCATGGCGAAGGAAACCGGCCAGCCCGGATACTGCGCCGCATCGCCCTTCGCGAGGTCCGCGTAGCGCGGCCACGCCTCGAACGTCGTCCGCCCGGTCTTCTTGTCGAAGCGGACGAGCCCGTAGCCGTCGCCGAGCATCGCCTTCGGGTCGCGCCGGTTCTCCGCCATGACCCGGATCGTGTCAAAAGCCGGGTTCGCGTAGGCGATCATCGTGATCCGGTTGTAGAGGCCGTCGAGGTAGTCGCCGGTCCACTTCAGCGGGCTGCCCGGGACCGGGTTCGCTCCGGCCTTGCCGTCCGCCGGCTCCCACCAGCGGCCGTAGTAGCTGTTGATGATCGACGGGTTCGTGAAGCCGTAGGGGCCGTCGCGGAACTCGTCGATGCCGTGCTTCACGACGACCGTCAGGTGCTGGTCGCCGCAGAGATGGCACGCGAGCGCGCGGCGGATCTCGGCCAGGGCCGCGTTGCGCCCGCTCTGCGGCCAGCCGTTGCAGTCGAGGTCGGCCAGCAGCCGGTTCTCGCGCGAGCCGTGCATGTGCACCGCGCCGCAGAACGCCGTCTGCGAAAGCACCGCCTTCATGCGCGCGCCGGACCAGTCCTGCCCCCACGCGCGGAGGAACGCGAGCTGGCGGTCGCCGAGGAGCTGCAGGCCGGGCAGGTCGATCTTCTTCGGGTCGTAGCCCGGCTCGCGGATGTGGTCGGGCCGCGGGCCCATCTGCGGGATCTTCCCCTTCGGTCCGCTCTTGAACTTGCGGTCCTCGATCACCGCGAAGTCGACGCCGCCGACGCGCAGGCGCGTGAAGTAGACGCCGATGCCCTGCGCGATCGGCTTCGGGTCCGCCGGGTCGGGCAGGTGCGAGGTCTGGCAGCGATCGACCATCTTGATGTACTCGGCCGGGTAGAAGTAGCCGCCGGAGTTGCCGTCGGTGTTGTCGGCCACGATGCCGCCCTCGCCCCAGACATTGCCCTGGCCGATGTCGTGGTCGTCGGGGATCGCGACCACGGGGCGGTCCTTGATCACCTCGCGGAACTGCTTTCCCCACAGAAGCCATGCCGCCGTGTGCTCCATGTGGTCGTAGCTCTGGTCGCCGGCGAAGAAGAGCAGGTCGGGATCCTGCTGCTTGAGCTTGCGCACGATGTCGTCGCGCTCCTCGCGGTCGTTGTTCGAGTTGCAGGAGAGCGAGCCGACGACGATGACGTCCTTGTCCGCCGGGTCCTTCCGGATCAGCCCCTCGAACACCGCCGCCTCGCCGTGACGGACGCGGTAGGGGACATCCTTCGACGCGTCCCACGGCTCGATCCGGAACATCGCGTTCCAGCCCGGGTAGACGACCGGCGCCTTGGCGACCTCCCGCCATTCGCCGTCGCGTTTGAACTCGAGACGCACCTCGCGGGCCTCGTCCGCCTTGAGCGGGTAGAGCTGCGCGGACATCTTGAGCACGCCGTGGTCGTGCGTGTAGAGCGCGAAGCCGACGACCTGGTCCCGCGGCACCTTCACCGACTGGCGCAGGAACTCCAGCATCGGCCCCCTCCGCGCCGCGGGCTTGCCCGGCGCGGTCGCCGCGGGCGCGGCCGGGGCGTCCCAGATGTCGTCCCGCGCCGCCGTGTCGAGATTCACGCCCCGTTCGCCGGGGAAGGGCGACGGGCCCGCGGAGGCCGCGAGGGCGGCGCCCGCCAGCAGCGCCAGGGGATGAAACCGGTTCGCGCCCGCAACGGGCCCGCGCAACGAGGAACGGGAGGTCTTCATGCGCCTACCGTAGGCAATGCCGTCCGCGATGGGAAGACGGAAGACGGAAATGTCACGTCCTAACTTCCGTTTGACACTTATTCATGGTTTTCGGTCCTATGCC
>CAYODK010000188.1:0-11394 GCA_964402695.1 uncultured Verrucomicrobiota bacterium | reverse complement strand
CGGGCCAAACAAGCAGAACCACTTCATCTTGTTCTGCCGTGAACCGGAGTACGGCCCGAGATTTCTCGTAAAGGCTAGGCAGATTCTTCGTCACTGCGTCATCCAAACGGCGTTTCCAAACATCCCTAAAGGCCAGCAAGTCCGTCACTGGCATGCACGTTGGTTCAATCTTGCCCACCCGGCTGAGCAACGTCGATCCATCTCCAAGATCTCGATCCCATACCGATTCCGGCAGTCTCATTTCAGCCTCACCGTTCCGGGAATCAACACCTGTGATTCCACACACTTGGCCGCCTGATTCAGCCAGATGCTGCCTTCTGGAGCCACCGTCTCAACGACGACACCGCCCGTGCGTAGCTGTCGCGAAAGAGCCCAACCCTGATCCGCAGTCCAAGAGGTCAAACCCGACCCCCGTGTTAAGCCCGTGTCATGCGCCAGAGCCCGAATGTCGAGAGGTGCCTCCGTTCGAAGCCCGTAGGGTCTAATGACACCAGCTCGTGCATCAGCAAGGGCCGGGTGTCTTTGTGGAACATGCCGCCAGACTCTAGTGCCAGCCGCAGAGGAGAAATCCGGGCCGATCGTGACTGTTGCCCTTGGGGCTCCTTCAGTCTGCACCAGCGGCGCCTCCGGAGCAACTCCCGCCGGACATGCGGGCACGTGCGACTGCCTTGACAGTTGCCACGCCTTCCCAAGTCCACCCAGAACAAGTGCAGCTTGTCCGCCCGCCTCCACTGAGTCGCACACGCTTTCGAGAGACGGATCCGCGATCGCGGCATCAATCGCCATCCCCGCCTGCCACCCGCAAGCGATCATTGGGCATGTCGCCAGGGATGGTCGCTCAAAGAATGGTGTCACGTGGTCAGTACCGAGACCCACGAGGATCTCAGTCGCTTTGATGACGGCGGCGCCGGCGAATGCGGTTACGCCCGCCAGGGCCTTGTGGAGCCCGTCCCCCCCAGACTGGATCCTCGAGACATATCCCCCGATGGCATCCCTCAGCGTCGCGTTCAGCTCTCCCGCCTGATTGAGACTGAGCGGTCGGAAGTTCGTATTGCCGTCCGGCGACACGAACACCCCGAACCCGACACTCATCAACCCCAGCGGATCGAAGTTATTAACAGGGTCATTGCGGCAGAGCGGGCCGGGACATGCGGCGGACGGCGACAGGACGTGCTGCGTAACGTGGACGTTGGTAAGCGGGACGAGCCGGTCGGGCCAGTGCAAACCCGGCGCCGGAACAGAGGCGACCGCGTCAGCGACGAGCGCGAGCCCACCAAGCGCTGCGGCGATCCAGGATCTGGATGAACGCTCCTTTATCTGGTCAAGAGTCTGGACAGCCGATACAACCCGCCCTCTACGGAACCTCTGCATCACAGCGTTAGGCTATCAGAGACGTCCTCGATCGGCGAGTCGCAACGTTATGCATGGCGGATGCGAACAGCAAAGACAGCGGTGAGAGGAGACCAAGGCGCGACGTGTGCGGCTTTGTCTTCGTTGGTCGTGAGCGCGAGCGAACCGGTGGAGTTCAACTCACGGGAGCTTCTTCCCCTCTGACCTCGGCATCTCGGCGACTTTGACCAGCGCGAAGCCTGGATCACCGTTCTTCGCCTCGACGCCGAGCACGTTGCCAATCTTGAAGCCGTCAAGTTGCTGCACGTAGGCAATGAGATTCTTCAATGCCTGATCAACGCTTTCGATCTTCCGGCCACTATCGACGAGTTTCGCAAACACGTCCCTCGCAGTAATCGCCTTTCCGAGGAACACCATGCGCCCTGTCCGATATGTGCGCCGCGACCGCAGCCCGAAAAACACGGGCGTTGCTCCATCCAAGACGATGGCCAGAAAATCGCCTTGCCCGGCAGTCGGCTTCGATTCGTCGTAGGCCACAAGGAGCTTTCGCGTAGTCATAGTTACCAATTCCAAGGATCGTATTGCCGGTGCCACATGTCGTGCAAATCTACCCCCTGAAAGCGCATGTTGGCAGGCGCATCCGCGCCGCCGATTGACAGCGGCTTGATGTGATCGACTTCGTAGCCAGGAGGGACTCGGCCATCACGAAGCCACTGCTTCTGCCAAGACGGCGTACGCCAATCGTCCGCGAGTGACCGCAGATACTCCGCCCGCGCGGCCATGCTTCGCGATGAACCAGTGATGATACTGTTCGCATCCTTGTAAACCGACCACGCCTTTGCGGCTTCAGCACGCGAGACAAACTGCCCCGCCGTTCCTCGCTGGAACTGATTCCAAGTTCGGTACGTTGTGCCCTCTGCGGCAACGCGTGTGCCACCGACCCCTCCAAACTCGCCTGCGGGTACGGCCGTGCCGCGTCCCGTCAGAACCAAACCGTCGGGGGTCATCCATTCCGGCAACAGTCGGGCCGAGGGGCTGACCAACTTGCCCAGTGCCACGCCCCCAACAGTACCAAGAGCGACATTGCCTAGGAAGCGGTCCACGCTGATTTCGTCACCCAGCGGCACGCCGCCGAGCTCATGCACAGCAGACCCTGCCGCCGAGGCGGCGAACGACTGCCCCAGCAGTGAGGCGCCACCGAACGGTGCACCCGCAGCACCAGCCATCAGGGATCCCTGTGTGCGAAGCATCTCAAGGTAGCCAGTCTCAATCCCCGCGGCCGCCAGATGCGTCAGAGTGGCCCCGACCGCATCCCCCGACTTCCGCTTCCTCCAGAACTTCTGTTCTGCGTCGGTGGCGAGGCGCCAGCGAACCTGACCGATGTCTGTCCAGTTAGCAGGGCTTAGCTGCGCTTGCCCCCACGGGCAGTGGCGCATGATGACCTTGACCATGCCGCTGTCGGGATCGAAATGGAGATCGAACTCCTGATCGACCAACCCCAGCGGATCGAAGTTATTAACAGGGTCATTGCGGCAGAGCTGGCCGGGGCATGCATCTGGAGATGACAGGACGTGCTGAGTAGCGTGGACGTTGGTACCCGGGACGAGTCGGGCGGGCCGGTGCAGACCCGTCGCCGGGACGAAGGCGACCGCATCGGCAACCATCACGAAGGCGCCGAGCACCGTGGCGATCCAAGGTCTGGACGAACGCTCCTTCATCTGGTCGAAAGTTCGGGCGACGCCGTCATCCTACCGCATGCCTGCCCGCAGGGCGACAGCGGCGCGTTGTTCATTCCAACCTACCGGAAGGGATTGGCACGGCATCTGCGGCAACTACTCCACGTGCAACTCGCAGGACCAAGCCTGAAAATCCTCTTTCCCGTATAGATAGTCGCGGTCAGTGCTTGCTACGTCGGCTGATGCAATTCGTTCCAAAACCCGCAGCAGCTGCAGGTCTCGGAGTTCGTCACGTCGCTGGAACGCCCAAGCGGACGCCCATCTTGCCGCAGAATCCCTCGTCGTGCTGCCAGAGATAAGCCCGTGCAGCATCGCCCGAACATCCGCAATGGAAGGAGGCCTATCTGGTGCCGACATAGTTGCGCTCCTGGTCGAATAGGTACCGCTATGTCACCTCTCGGATTCTCTGTTCTATGGCTGAAGCAAGCCTTGCTGCGACGGCATCGCCCTCTGGACTTTCCGCATAGAACTGTGCACCCGTCGCATCGCTCAGAACGAACATGATCCTATGACCTTCGACCAACCCGGATTGAGTCGTCGTTCCAGGCCCCTCGATACGCTCTCCAAGCTCGCAGGCCCCGTCCTGTGAAACAAACGCCATCAAATCGGCAAACGCTGCGTCTGTTTCCACCGGCAGCACAAAATACCGATGCCTGCCAGCCTTGTCCGTTCGCTTGTCTATTGCTTTGCCTGTCATCTTGCCAACCTCAGTCCTGCGTCAACGCATGCTCGTGATCGCGTGGAGCTTTCCAGTATGTAATCCCATATCGCACTTCCCTCATGACCCTTGCTCTGTGCGTGCCGGATCATGTCTTGCCATGATGGAATGGGGTCTGAAACGTCAAGTGCTCGCACGGCATTCTGATCCATCATCAAGTCGCGAGCATTCATCTTCGCCTGATTCCTCAAATCAAACGCTTGTCTCGCCTGATTCCGAACCGACGCCGTTCGGTCAATCTGACCAGGGATGTTGTCTAGTTGCTGGTGATACCATCTACGAGCGGCAACGTCGTCTAGCGTTTCCGAAAGTTGCCCGCCTATTCTCGGGCGCGTCAATGCAGTCTTTGCGGCGATACCGCGCGAAGCCCCAGCAATCGGCCTTCCAGTTATAGCAGCCGGGCCGCCCCCTCTCGCCGCTAAGGCATGGACACCGAGACCCAGGAGGATGCTCTTCCCGACCGCTCCGCCGGCGTAGCCGACCCGTGCCAGCGAGTCCTCAGCCGGATCCATCATCCGCCGGAAGTCGGGCACGGGCGTCAGCTCCAACGCCCCCAGCGCGGCCTCCTTCGCAAGCTGCTTGGTTCCCGCCACCGCCCTCTTCGATCCGAAGACATCGCCGGCGTGGTCGGCTTGCCGGTAGCCTGCGAAGAGGGGGTCGATGGACGCGCCGCTTCGCAGCGACATCTCAATGGTCGCCCCAAGCGAGGCCAGCCACGGGTTCTCTGTCTCTTCTGAACGGGAGGCAACGATGCCGGCAAGCCAGTCCAACGCAAATCCCTCACCAAACAACCCCAGCGGATCGAAGTTATTAACAGGGTCATTGCGGCAGAGTCTGTGAGAGGCGGTGACGGCCGGAGAGGGGTGAATGGTTGGCCGCCGTGATGGGATGGAGGCCGAAGCGTCGCCTGCGAGCGCCAGCGCGGCCACCGCGGCGGCGATCCAAGGTCTGGACAGACAGGCGGTCATGCGTTCCAAGGTTCGGACACGGCTATCATCGGTAGGATCACGGCGCGGGGAGCGGCTGGTCGGTGAGGGTGACGGTGAAGGTGGTGCCGACGTCGGGCTGGCTGCGGACGGTCACGTCGCCGCCGTAGAGCAGGGCGAGTTTCTTCACCGTCGAAAGGCCGAGGCCGCTGCCGGAGATGGCGCGGGTCTTGTCGTTCTTGATGCGGACGAACTCGCCGAAGAGCTTGGCCGCCTCCGTCGGTGACAGGCCGATGCCCGTGTCCTGGACTTCGAGCTTCACCCCGGCGGCGCCGCGTTCCAGGCGGACGTCCACCGTGCCGCCGTCGCGGTTGTACTTGACCGCGTTGCTGACCAGGTTGTTGAAGACGATCTCCATCTCGCTGCGGTCGGCGACCAGGTCCAGCCGCTCCGGCGCCTGCAGGCGGATCGCGATGCGCCGCGCCTCGGCGTCGGGCGTCATCGTCTCGATCGCGGTGCGGGCGACGTCGACAAGGTCGACCGGCTTGATCTCGCGCTTTCGCTCGCCGGCCTCGATGCGGGTGAGGTCCAGCAGGTCGAAGATCAGCTTCCGCATGCCCTCGATGCGGGCCAGGGCGCGCTTGACCTGCACATCGTACTTGTCCAGGTCCGGCCCCATGATCCGCTGGTCGAGCAGCTTCAGGTTGCCCTCGACCGAGCCGAGCGGCGCCTTGAGTTCGTGCGCGAGCACGGAGAGGAAGCGCAGCCGCATCTTGCGCTTCTCCTCGGCCATCTGGCGGGCCGCGCGCTCGACGATCAGCGAGCGGCTGGCTTTCGTGACGACGCTCTCAAGCTCCTCCGGGGCGAACGGCTTCGACAGGAAGTCGAACGCGCCGTTGCGGGTGGCGCTCACCGCCACCTCGAGCGACGCGAACGCCGTGATCATGATCACGAGCAGGTCCATCCGCTGCTCCTGGATCTCGCGGAGCAGCTCGAGCCCGGTCCCGTCGGGGAGCTTGTAGTCGAGCAGCAGGAGGTCGAACTTCCCCTGCGCCAGCTTGGCGCGCGCCTCGGCGATGCTCTCGGCGAGTTCGCACTCGAACGAGGCCTCGCTGTCGATGTGCGGCAGGCGGACGGTGTGGCGCTTCAGGACGCGCGCCGCGCCCAGCCGCATGCCGGGTTCGTCGTCGACGATCAGGACCCGGAGGCTCTCCATCACCCCTCCTCCGACCGGCGCGGCAGCGTGACGGTGAACGTCGTGCCCGTCGGTCCCTTCGCGGGATCGGCGTTCGAGACCACGTCGATGCGGCCGCGGTGCATCTTGACGATGCCGTACGTCACGGCCAGCCCGAGGCCGGTGCCCTTGCCGATCTGCTTCGTGGTGAAGAACGGCTCGTAGATCTTCGCGAGGTTCTGCGGCGCGATGCCGCAGCCGGTGTCCTGCACGGCCACCCGGACCTCGGACGGCGTGTCGGACGTGACCACCGTCAGGTCGCCGCCCGGGGCCATGGCCTCGCAGGCGTTGACGATGAGATTGGTCAGCACCTGGATGACCTGGTCCTCGTCGATCTCCGCGACGGGATCCTGCATCTCGTGGCGGACGTAGACCCGCACGTTGTCGGGGATCAGCACGGCCCGGCGGCAGCGGTCGATGAGGCCCGTCACGCTGACCGGCTGGCGGATGACCTTGTTCTTGCGGGCGAAGTTGAGCAATCCCGTGACGATCTTCTTGCAGCGATCCGCCTGCTCCGCGATCAGGGCGACATCGGTGTGCTGCTCGCTGTTCGACGGCGTGTCCTGCAGCAGCAGCTTGGCATAGAGCAGGATGACGCCGAGCGGGTTGTTGATCTCGTGCGCGATGCCCGCGGCGAGCTGGCCCATGCTGGCCAGCTTCTCGGCGCTGATCAGGGCCTGCCGGGTCGTCGCCAGCTCGGCGTTCGACTCGCTGAGATCCTTGAGCGACTCGCGCAGGCGGTCGATCGTGTACGGGAGGCACATTTCGCTCTCGGCGAGCCCGCTGTAAATGGCCGCCGCGTGTTCCTTGCAGGTGGGGTAGCCGCAGGCGCCGCAGTTGAGCTCGTCCTCCGGATTCATCTTGCCCATCAGCAGCATGATGGACTGCAGGTCCTTCGGCGGCGCGGCGCCGGGCGGGAGTTCCTGCGGGGCGAAGCGGACGCGGAGATCGAGGTCCTTCAGCCGTTCCACCGTCGCCTCGCGCGCGGCGTCGTCCCCGCCGGCCACGCGGCGGCGGACGTACTGGCTGACGGCGGCGCGGCGCCGGAAGAGCGGCGTGTCGACGCTCATCCCCGACCCCATCACGCACCCGTTGCAGCAGAGGATCTCGAGCAGCTTCGCGTCGAGGGCGCCCGCGGCGAAGTCGTTCAGCGCCTGCATGAATCCGGGCCGGCCGTCGGCGGCGACGACGTCGGTGTTCAGAAGGTCCTCGACCAGGCTCGCCGCCTGCAGCATGCCGCGGCTGATCGGGAACAGGGCGCCCAGCCCCGGCTGGGGCGGGTCGAAGTCCGAGGAGAGATCGCCGGTCGGCGTGATGCCGGCCGCGCTGAGCATCATGCGCAGCTCGACGAACGTCAGCACCGCGTCGATCTCCGCCTCGCCCGTCGCGCTGCCGTCGCCCTCGACCTTCTTGGCGAGGCAGGGGCCGATGAAGACGATCTTGAGATCCTGGCCGTGCAGCGCGCGCAGCGCCCGGGCCTCGGCGATCATCGGCGAGGCGATCGGGGCAAGGCTCGGCACGAGGTCGGCATGGTATTTCTCGACGTACGCGACGACCGCGGGGCACGTGGTGGCGATGTAGCGCCGGCCGTTCGACGCCTCGAGCAGCCGGCGGTACTCGGCCGCGACCAGGTCGGCGCCGAAGGCGACTTCGCACACCAGGTCGAAGCCGAGCTTCCGGATCATCCCGGCGACCTCGCGGTGGTCCACGTCGGCGAACTCCGCCGCGAAACTGGGCGCCACGATTGCCGCCACGCGGGCCCCGGAGCCGAGGATCGCGTGCACGTCGTCGCGAGAGTCGTAGATCTGCTTCGCGCTCTGGCTGCACACCCGGTAGCAGTTGCCGCAGCCGATGCATCGTTCCGGCACGACCTGGGCCTGCCCGCCGGCGATGCGGATCGCCTTGGCCGGGCAGTCGCGCACGCAGGTGTAGCACACCCGGCAGCGCTCCCCGATCGTCTTGATCAACTGGGCATCGGCTTTCATGGTCGACCACCCGGGCCCGACGGACCGGAACCCGTTGCAGGCGGCCAGTTTCGCCGATGGCGGGTCCGAGCGCAAGGCGGGCGCGGCGGGCGGCGGCCGCCGGACCGGTCGCCGGGGGGCGGGATTCGTGCTAGGATGCGGCGTTTTTTTGACGGCCGCGAAGGCGGCAGAGAGGATCCGCTTGAAGTCCCGAAGCCCGCCGCGATCGACCACGATCCGAAAGATGACGATTCACGACCTGGCCGAGGTGTACGAACTCGGACACACCCAATTCAAGGCGACCCGGTGGCCCGTCCTGTACCGGAGCTGGGACGAGTACGAGGTCACGACGCGGTTCAACATGGATGGCGACTACTGCCTGGTGGCCGAGAACGACGCCCCCGAGGGCCCGCGCATCGCCGGGTTCATCCTCGGATCGGTGGTCAACAAGCCTGGAACGGCCTGGAGCTACGGCTACATCATCTGGCTCTGCTCGCACCCGCAATGGCGACGGTCCGGCGTGGCCGGACGCCTGACGGACCGGCTGATCGGGATGATGGTCGAGGAGGAGGGCATCCGGATCGTGATGGCCGACACCGACCCCTTCAACCGGGCCGCGCGCAGGTTCTTCCGCAACCGCGGGTTCGACGAGGAGATCCCGCACATGTACCTGTGCGGGAACATCGAGAACAACCCGCGATACCGGGAACTGCTGCAGGTGGCGCGGCGGGAGTCGGGGAAGAACGGGCACTGAGCCCGGGGGACGGGACACGGCCGCCGCCAGCCGGGATCGCCGGCCCCAAATCCTCGCCTCATCCTCGAGAATCAATGACTGACATTGCTTCGAGATCCCCCGTACAGCGCCGACGGAGCGGCGCCCTCCAGGTCCGTCCTCTCGTATCCCCGTGGAGTGAGATCTGGAGGGCCGCGCTCCGTCGCGGCCGTCACCATGCGTACTTCACGCCGGTCCCGTTCACGTGCCTGTGGGTACGGCGAGGATCAAGGGCCGGCACGGACACCTGACACCCGCCCCGCCCCTCTGTATAGTACGCCGCGTGAACGAGACCACGGGAGCATCGGCCGCCGAATCGGGGTTCGCGGACCTTACGCCCGACACCGTCCTCGGTCTGGTCGAATCCTCCCTCGGCCGTCCGTGTTCCAACATCTGCCGGCCGCTGACGAGCTACATCAACCGCGTCTACGAAGTCGGACTCGCCGATGGATCGTTCGTGATCGCCAAGTTCTACCGGCCCGGCCGCTGGAGCCGCGATGCGCTCCAGGACGAACTGGACTTTGTCGACGAACTCGCCGCCGAGGAGCTCCCGGTCGTCCCGCCGATGCGCGGCGCCGACGGACAGCTCCTCCACGAAGGCGGGGGCATGCGGTTCGCCGTGCTGCCGAAGCGCGGGGGGCGCGCCCTCGACGAGCCCACGCCCCACGACTGGATGCACATCGGCCGCCTCCTGGCCCGCATGCACGCCATCGGCGCGCGCCGCGCCCCCCGCGACCGCATCCGGATCGGGCCGGACGACTCCCTGGCCACGCACCTGCGCTACATCCTCGACAGCGGGGCACTGTCGGGCGCCGTCCAGAGGCACTACGAGGCGGCGGTGCGGACGATCGCGGACACGATCCGGCCGCTGTTCGAGACCGTGGAGACCGGCCGCATCCACGGCGACTGCCACCGCTGCAACATCCTGCACCGCCCGGGGGAACCGTTCCATCTCATCGATTTCGACGACATGGCCGTCGGCCCCGCGGTCCAGGATCTATGGATGCTCCTGCCCGGCCGCGTCCGCGACTGTCCCTCCGAGATCGAAAGCCTGCTCGAGGGCTACGAGACCTTCCATTCCTTCGACCGCGCGACGCTGCGGCTCGTGGAACCCCTGCGCGCCATGCGCTTCCTTCATTACACGGCGTGGTGCGCACGGCAGAAAGCCGACGGCGGCTTCGTGCGCCTCGCCCCCGACTGGGGCACTCCGACCTACTGGGCCCAGGAGATCGCGGAGTTGGAGAAGCAGCACCAGGAGATTCTCGACGATCTGGAGGCCGGCGCCTGACGCCGCGGCGCCTCGCGACCCTGAAACCCCATCCCCCGGAACGACCCACCCGAAGGAGACCGACCATGCGCATCGAACACTTCGCCCTGCAGGTGCCGGATCCCGCGGCTGCCGCCGCGTGGTATGGCAAGCACCTCGGCTTCCAGGTGAGACGCGCCGGGGGCGCGCCGGCCCACACCCACTTCATCGCGGACGCATCGGGCAGCGTGATGCTGGAGATCTACAACAACCCGCGGATCCCGACGCCGGACTATGCATCGATGGATCCCCTTCTCCTGCACCTCGCGTTCGAGTCCGGCGACATCGAGGCCGATCGCGACCGCCTCCTCGCCGCCGGCGCCAGGCTCGTCGAGGACGTCACGACGATCTCGTCGGGCGACCGGGTGCTCATGCTGCGCGATCCCTGGGGGCTGGCCATCCAGGCGGTGACACGCAAGGCCCGGATGCTCTCGTAGGGCGACGGCGCCGGTTCACGCGGACGGCGGGAGCCGCGAGCCGGTCACGCGGGCGGGGATGCCCATCGCGATGCTGAATGCCGGGATGTCCTTCGTGACGACGGCGTGGGCGCCGACGATCGAATGCGGCCCGACAGTCACCCCGTCCATCACCGTCGCCCGCGCGCCCAGCCATGCGCCGTCGCCGATCTGAGCGCCACCCCGGTCCGTGTAGGGCTGGTCCAGGATCGGGATGTCGGTGCGCGAACTCTCGTGTCCGGCGCCGACAACATAAACCCATGCGGCCAGAAGGGCCTTCTCCCCGATCCGCGTACGGCCGAAGGACCCGATCCGGCAATACGCGCCAAGGTTGCAGCCCGCGGCCAGTTCGATCGTCCCGTCGGTCGTCGTGATCATCGAGCAGAGGCCGACGAACGCGCCCTCGCCCACCAGGATTCCGCCGTCGGGCGATGTCCCCTTCGCATCGAGCATCACGCCATCGCTCAGAACCGCCCGGTCGCCGATCGTGATGCGGCCGGGATGCCGGACCGTCAGGTTCCGCCCGAAGATGACCTTGCGCCCGCACTTCCGGAAGAGTCCGGGATAGAACTTCGAACGCAGCCAGTAGCCGAGCGCCCCGGGCCACGGACCGAAGACACTGGTGATGAACTCGTACTTCAGGAACGCTGCAAACCCGGACTCCCCCACCATCATACGCCGGTACTTCGCAAGCGCCCCGGTCCCGGCATCCTGCAGCGCATCCTGCGCGCCTCGTCGTCCTTCAGCCATGGCCCAGTATTACCCGCATCGGGGCGTTCCGCCAAGCGCTCAGTGCCCTGATCCACGTGCGTCGCCCCACGCCCGCATCGGCCCCGGGGCCGCGGGCGGATTACGGGGCCTGGAGCCAGACGCGGCCTCGGTAGAAGGCGGGGCCGTTGGTCGGGGGGGATTCGAGCAGGCGGACCCACTGGT
>CAYODK010000187.1:0-11483 GCA_964402695.1 uncultured Verrucomicrobiota bacterium | reverse complement strand
CGCCCAGCTCGGTGACCGTTTCCGCGCCCAGCTCGCGGGCGAGCGCCAGGTTGCGCGCCAGGCGCCGCTTCTCCTCCTCGGTCAGCGGGAGGGGGGTCTCCACGTAGGCGGCCACCCACCGGGCGTCCATGGCGGCGGCAATCCGCCGGGTCCATCGGATGAGCGGCTCGGAGTAGGGGCTGGGCCCCACGGCCACGAGCAGGCGCTCGCCCGACCTCCAGGGGCCCTGCACGCTGTGAACGGTCATGGCCTCGCGGACGTCGCGCCCGACATGGTCGGCGGTCACGCGGAGCGCGATTTCGCGCAGCGCAACCAGGTTCTCCTCGCGGAAGAAGTTGTCCGCCGCCGTCGCGGCGCGGCCGCCGAGGTAGACCTTGCCCTCGGCGAGCCGATCGCGGAGCTCCTGCGGAGGAAGGTCGACGAGCTGGATCTCGTCGGCGCGGTCCAGGACGCTGTCCGGGACGGTCTCCCGGATCGGAGTCCGGACGATATGGCCGACGACGTCGACGCGGCTCTCGATGTGCTGGACGTTCAGCGTCGTGAGAACATCGATGCCCGCGTCGAGAAGCTCCAGCACGTCCTGGTGGCGCTTCGGATGCCGGCTGCCGGGCACGTTGGTGTGTGCCAGTTCGTCGACAAGGACAAGGCCCGGCCGCCGCTCCAGCACGCCGTCGAGGTCCATCTCCTCGAGCACGACCCCGCGGTAGTGGATGCGCCGCCGCGGCACGACCGCCAGGCCCCCAAGCAGGGCCTCCGTCTCCTTGCGGCCGTGGGTCTCCACGCAGGCCACGGCGACATCGCACCCGGCGTCGCGCCGCGCCCGGGCCTCGCGCAGCATCGCGCAGGTCTTCCCGACTCCCGCGCACATGCCGAGAAAGACCTTGAGCCGTCCGCGCCGCGCCCCCGCCGCGTCGGCCGACCGGGCGACGGCCAGCAGCAGATCCGGGTTTGACCGTCGTTCACCGTTCATCGCGTCCGACAGCATACGCGTCAAGCGCGAGGTTGAGGAGAAAGACGTTGACCCGGCGGCAGCCGAACAGGCCCCCCTGCGGTTCCTCGATGTGGCGCCGCACGAGGGACTCGAGGCCGGCCCGCTGCGCCGCATCGAAGCCGCGCGCGCGGGCGACGCGGCCGACCTGGAACGCGGCAGCCTCCGGGCTGATGTGCGGGTCGAGGCCGCTCCCCGAGGCCAGAAGCAGATCCTCCGGCACGGGCTCCGTGCCGCCCGCCGCGGCGCGCCAGAACGCGGCCCGCTCCCCGATCTCGCGGCGCAGCGCCGCGCTAGTGCCCCCCTGGTTGCCCGCGCCCGAGGGCAGGGTGGCATACCCGGCGGCCGACGGGCGCGGATGGAAGTACCCCGCGCCGGAGAAGGGTTGGGCGAGCAGGCGGGAACCGACGGGAAGGCCGCCGGCGACGACCAGGCTGCCGCGCGCGCGGTCCGGGAACAGGGCGCGCGCGAGGGCTGTCACGGCCAGCGGGTAGACCGCGCCGCAGAGGAGCGTCATCAGCGCGAGCATCCGCAGCGCGGGAATCCAGGGGAGGTTCATGGGGGCGTCCCTCACAGCCCGGCGAGGCGGGCGATCAGCAGGTCGATGGCCTTGATCCCGGCGAACGGAGCGATGACCCCGCCCAGGCCGTAGACCGCCAGGTTTCGTCGCAGCAGCGCGACGGCGCCGACCGGACGATAGCGGACGCCGCGAAGGGCCAGCGGGATCAGCGCGACGATGATCAGCGCGTTGAAGATCACCGCGCTGAGGATGGCGCTTTCGGGGGAGCGCAGCCGCATGACGTCGAGGGCGGCCAGCGGGCCGGGGCCGCCGCCCGCGGCGTAGAGCCCGCCGAACATCGCCGGCAGGATCGCGAAGTACTTCGCGACGTCGTTCGCGAGGCTGAACGTCGTCAGCGCCCCGCGCGTCATCAGGATTTGCTTCCCGGTCTCGACGATGTCCAGCAGCTTCGTCGGGTTGCTGTCGAGGTCGATCATGTTGCCCGCCTCGCGGGCGGCCTGTGTGCCGGAGTACATTGCGACGCCGACGTCCGCCTGCGCCAGCGCGGGCGCGTCGTTGGTGCCGTCGCCGATCATCGCGACGAGGCGGCCGCCGGCCTGCTCCGTGCGGATCCGTTCGAGCTTGGTCTCGGGGGATGCCTCCGCCATGAAGTCGTCCACGCCCGCCTCGGCGGCGATCGCGGCGGCCGTCAGCGTGTTGTCGCCCGTGATCATGACCGTCCGGATGCCCATCGACCGCAGCCGCGCGAAGCGCTCGCGGAGGTTCCCTTTCACGACGTCCTTGAGCTGCACCACGCCGAGCACCCGCGTTTCGTCGGCGACCACCAGCGGCGTCCCCCCGGCGCGGCTGATCCCGGCGACCGTCGCGGCGACGGCCTCCGGGTACGCGAGGCCCGATCTCACGGCGAGGGCCCGCATCGCCTCCACCGACCCCTTGCGGATGCTTCGCGCGGGCCGGCCCCCGTCGGCGGCCAGGTCGACCCCGCTCATCCGCGTTTGCGCCGTGAACGGGACGAAGCGTGCGTGCATCGGCGCCACATCGCGACCACGGAAGCCGTACCGCTCCTTGGCGAGCACCACGATCGATCGCCCCTCCGGTGTCTCATCCGCAAGCGAGGCCAACTGCGCCGCGTCCGCGAGATCCCGCTCCGGGACGCCGGGGGCCGGAAGGAGCGCAACCGCCGCACGGTTGCCCAGCGTGATCGTGCCGGTCTTGTCGAGCAGGAGCACGTCGATGTCCCCCGCCGCCTCGACCGCCCGTCCGCTGCACGCCAGCACGTTGTGCCGCATCAGCCGACCGATGCCCCCGATGCCGATGGCGCTCAGCAGCCCGCCGATCGTCGTCGGGATCAGGCACACCGCGAGCGAGACGAGCACCGGAAGTGTCAGGCGCGCTGCGCCGGGCTGGCCCGCGGCGTCCTCGCTGAACCGGCCGTACGCGGGGAGCGTGGCGACGGCGGCGAGGAAGAGCGCCGTCAGGGTCACGAGCACGATCCCGAGCGCGATCTCGTTGGGCGTCCGCTGGCGCCGCGCGTTCTCGATCAGCCCGATCATGCGGTCGAGAAAGGAATGGCCGGGCTCGGCGCGGACGCGGATCACGATGCGGTCGCTGATGACGCGCGTTCCGCCGGTCACGGCGCTGCGGTCCCCGCCGCTCTCGCGGATCACCGGCGCCGACTCGCCCGTGATGGCGGATTCGTCGACCGTCGCGATGCCCTCGATCACCTCGCCGTCGGCCGGGATGACGTCGCCTCTCTCGCAGACGACGAGGTCGCCGGTCCGGAGCGCCGACGCCACCACTTCGACGGTCGCAGCGCCGTCCAGCCGCCGGGCCATAGTCAGCGTCCTCATGCTGCGAAGCGCATCCGCATGCGCCCGCCCGCGGCCCTCCGCCAGCGCCTCGGCGAAGTTCGCGAACAGGACCGTGAACCACAGCCAGAGAGCGATCTGAAACGCGAACGCCCCGGGGTCAAGGAAGAACGCTCCGCTCACCAGCACCGCCCCGGCGTAGACCGCGAACATCACCGGGTTGCGCGTCTGGTCGCGCGGATGGAGCTTGCGAACCGCAGTGGCGGCCGCCGCCCGGATCTGGGCGCGGAGGTTCGTCTGCGCGCCCGCCGCGCCGCTTCGTCCGAGGGTTCGAGTCCGCGTCATGGGTCCGCCTCCGTCGTGTCAGAAGGCCTGCCCGGCCATCATCAGGAAGTGCTCCGCCACCGGGCCGAGCATCAACACCGGAATGAAGGTCAGCGCGCCGACGATCAGCACGGCGCCGGCGAGGATCATGGCGAACCCGGCGGTGTCGGTCGGGAACGTCCCCGGGCCCGGCGGCGCCGCGCGCTTGCGGGCCATCGCCCCCGCGATGCCGAGCACGGGAATGATCACGCCGAACCGGCCGGCGAGCATCGCAAGAGCCAGCGTCCCGTTGTAGAAGGGGGTGTTGGCGTTCAGCCCTGCAAAGGCGCTTCCGTTGTTGTTCGCGGCCGAGGCAAAGGCATAGAGCGCCTCGGATAGGCCGTGGGGCCCCGCGTTGGCCAGGCTGGCGCGGGCGGCCGGCAGCGACAGGGCCGCGGCGGTCCCGAGAAGCACCACGAAGCCCGGAATGAGGATCCCGGCGACGGCGAACCGGATCTCCGCCGCCTCGATCTTCTTGCCCAGGTACTCCGGCGTCCGGCCGACCATCAACCCCGCGAGGAACACCGTCAGGACGACGAAAAGCACCATGCCGTACAACCCGGCCCCGACCCCGCCGAAGGCCACCTCGCCCAGCAGCATGTTGAACAGCGGAACCAGCCCGCCCATCGGCGAGAGGCTGTCGTGCATGGCGTTCACGCTTCCGTTCGAGGCCGCCGTCGTCACCGTCGCCCACAGCATGCTGTTCATCACGCCGAACCGGGTTTCCTTGCCCTCCATCCACGACGAGAGACCCGTGACGGGGTTGCGCACGGTCTCCGTCCACCAGGCCCCGGCGAACCCCGCGACGACCAGCGCCAGCATCACCGCGAAGAGCGCCCAGCCGTGCCGCCGCCGCCCGACCATGCGGCCGAACATGGACGTCTGCGCGGCCGGGATCAGGAGAATTGCGAGCATCTGCAGGAAGTTCGACAGCGGCGTGGGATTCTCGAACGGGTGCGCGCTGTTGACGCCGAAGAACCCGCCGCCGTTCGTCCCAAGCTGTTTGATCGCGACCTGCGACGCCGCCGGACCGAGCGGGAGAACCTGCCCGCCGCCCTCCAGCGTGACGGCCTTCACGTCCGGCGCGAATGTCTGGACGACGCCTTCGCCGGCAAGGACCACCGCAAGCAGCAACGACAGCGGCAGCAGCACATAAAGGGTCGTGCGAACCAGGTCCGCCCAGAAATTGCCGATCGTATCCGCGCCCTGCCGCGCCAGTCCGCGGGTGAGGGCCAGAAGGACCGCCATCCCCGTTGCGGCGCTGACGAAGTTCTGGACCGTCAGGCCGAGAAGCTGGACCAGGTGGCCCAACACCGACTCGCCCGAGTAGGCCTGCCAGTTCGTGTTCGTCATGAAGCTGACCGCTGTGTTCAGCGCGAGCCGGAAGGGGACATCCGGCAGGCTCCGCGGATTCAACGGCAGACGCGATTGCAGCATCTGGAGGGCGAGCACGGCGAGGAATCCAAGGGCGTTGAAGGCCACCAGGGCGCCCAGGTAGTCGGTCCAACGCATCTCGCGGTCCGCATCCACGCCCGCGATCCGGTAGATGGCGCGCTCTGCCGGTCGCAGGAAGGCCAGCGGATGGCGCTCGGCCGCGAAGACGCGGGCCATGAAGGCCCCCAACACCGGCGTCAGCCCGGCGAGCGCGACGAAGTAGACGATCGCCTGCATCCATTCATGCTTGGTCATGATTCCATCCTACAAAGGCACCGCGCACTCCCTGAATCAAAAGGAGGCCGCCAGACATAAAAGAAGCGTAAACGGCCGGACATCCACCACCGGGCCGCGTGTGCTACCTTTGCATTTCACAACAGCGGAGGCATGGCGACCGATGAAACCGGCGGCCGATCTGCAGGCGATTCTCGGGCAGCTCAGCGCGCTCGGGTGCGAACGCAACCGGGCGGGCATGGTGCGCTACGGCATCCGTGCGGACAAAGCGTACGGGGTGTCGATGCCCGCACTGCGCGCGCTCGGCCGCGAACTGGGCCGCGATCATGCGCTCGCGCTCGACCTGTGGGCGAGCGGCGTCCATGAGGCGCGGGTCCTTGCCTCGCTCGTCGACGAGCCGGACCGCGTGACGCCGGCACAGATGGACGCCTGGGTGCGCGACCTCGATTCGTGGGATGTCTGCGACCAGTGCTGTCTGAACCTGTTCCGGCGCACCCCGCACGCCTGGGCACGCGCACACGCGTGGAGCCGCGGCCGCGCCGAGTTCGTCAAGCGCGCCGGTTTCTCGCTCTTCGCCGTCCTCGCCGTGCACGACAAGGCCGCGCCCGACGGGCGCTTCCACCAGGTCTTCGCCGCCGTCGAGCGCGAGGCCGTCGACGACCGCAACTTCGTGCGCAAGGCCGTCAACTGGGCCCTCCGCCAGGCCGGCAAGCGCAACCCCGCCCTCCGCCGATCCGCCATCGCCTGCGCGAGGCGCCTCCGCACCCTCGACTCCCGCTCCGCCCGCTGGATCGCCGCCGATGCGCTGCGCGAACTGGAATCCCCTCCGCGCCGTTCCTTCCTGAAGATGAAGGAAACGGAGGCGGGCGATGAACGAAACAGGCAGAGACGGGCGGCGACCTGACGGCACGCTGGTTCCGAAGCATGGCGGGTTCCGGGCTCTCAAGACCTTCCAACTCGCCGAACTGATCTACGATCTCACGGTCAGGTTCTGCCGTCGCTTCGTCGCCCGCCGCAGCCGCACCCACGACCAGATGGTCCAGGCCGCCCGCAGCGGCCGCCAGAACATCGTCGAAGGCAGCGTCGATTCGGCCACGTCGAAGAAGAGCGAACTCAAGCTCACCGGTGTCGCCAAGGGCAGCCAGCAGGAACTCGCCCTCGACTACGAGGACTTCCTCCGGCAGCACGACCTGCCCCTGTGGCCGTGGCACCATCCGGCCCTCGTCCGGTTTCGGGCGCTACACTCGACACCAACGAGGCCCCGTTGAGGGTGTACCGGGTGGAGATGGAATAGGTGCTGCGCTGGCGACGAGGGCCCTCCTCTGTTGCCGTTCTGTCCTGTTCAACCCGGCGGGATGCGGGTATCATCCCCCAGCAAGGGGGAACTGCACATGAAAGCGAGGGATCCTCTCCGGTCTTCGGTCGCGGTTGCCGCCGCATTCATCACCATGGCCCTGTGGCCGGCGGCCGACGTTCTGGCTGCACGCAACATCATCCTGTTCATCGGGGATGGCATGGGCCCCGATCACGTCAAGGCGGGCCGCTGGTTCCGCAACGCACCCTCGGTCCCCCTGACGTTCGAGACCCTGCCGTTCGCCGGCGAGGCGGTCACGACGCTGCCCGGCGGGGATATCACCGACTCCGCCACCGCGGGGACGGCGCTTGCCACGGGGTACCAGCATCCCGCCACCGGCATCATCAGTGTCGATGGCGCGGGCGCCATCCTCGAGACGATTCTCGAGAAGGCCAAGGCCCTGGGCTATGCGACGGGCATCGTCACGACCGACGACATCACGGGCGCCACGCCCGCCGCCTTCGGCGCGCACGAGCAGAGCCGGACCCAGACCGCCGAGATCCGACAGGACTACCTGGTGGATGAGGCCGACGCGGGTGATGCCCTCCACCCTGCCAGCCGGCCGAACGTGCTCATGGGCGGAGGCTATCTGGCCGACTACGCCACCCAGGCCGCGAACCTCGGCTACGAGGTCATTGCCGACCAGGCGCACCTGGCGGCCCTGGCCGGTCCTCACTCCATGGGGCTTTTCGCCGCCACCACCTTCACCGCCGAATACCTGGGCCCCCCGGCGGCCCAGCCCACCCTCGCCGGAATGGTGGCGCGGACGATCGAGCTCCTGAGCGGCCAGGGCGGCTCCTTCTTCCTCATGGTGGAAGGCGCGCTGATCGACAAGCTTTCGCACAGCAACGTGGCCGCCGGAATTGGCCCCGAGGTCGATCAATTCGATCTCGCCGTGCAAACCGCGCTGGCGTGGCGCAGCGGGACCCCGGTTCCCGAGGACACGCTCGTCCTTGTCACCGCCGACCACGAGACCGGCGGACTGGTCGTCAGCGATTCGGGTGCGGTCACGTTCACAACGGCAGACCACACCGTCCGAAACGTCGGCATCTACGCGACATGGCCCGCCACCCTTCAGGGCCAGACCATCGACAATACCGAGACCTTCTTCCTGATGGAGGACTTTCTGACCTCCGGTCGGCCTCCGGTTCCGGAAGCGGTTGCCACGCCGGACGTGACGGAGTCCTCCGTCCGGATCACATGGAACACCCGCGAGCCGGCGACCTCGGATCTCCTGCGCGACGGCACCCTCCTTTCGGGCGACGCCGCCCGGGTCTCGTCGCACGAGGTGCTCCTCGGCGGCCTTGAG
The DNA here is from genome assembly GCA_964402695.1 of uncultured Verrucomicrobiota bacterium. Lineage (GTDB taxonomy): Bacteria > Verrucomicrobiota > Kiritimatiellia > PWTM01 > PWTM01 > VGWF01. The sequence goes on along the minus strand of CAYODK010000187.1, from coordinate 3,473 downwards.
CCCTCCACCACGTACACGATCCTTGTCTCGTCGACGGATCTCGCGGGCAACACGGGGTCCGCCCCGCTCACGTTCACCACGGCGGCCGCCTCGGAGTTCGTGACCCTCGTCCCCGCGGGCTCGTCGTGGAAGTACCAGGCGGCGGGCACCAACCTGGGGACCGCCTGGCGCGGGCGCACCTACAACGACTCGTCCTGGCCCGCCGGTGCCGCGCCGCTCGGCTACGGGGAGGGCGACGAAGCGACGCTCATCTCCAGGACGTCGCCCGTCTATCCCTGCTACTACTTCCGCCACACGTTCCAGGTGACGGATCCGAATGCGTTGCACGACCTGACCCTGCGGCTTCACCGCGACGACGGAGCGGTCGTCTATCTCAACGGGATGGAAGTCGCGCGCTACGGCATGCCGACCGGCACGATCGGTTATTCCACGCTCGCCACCACGTCCCTGGGCCAGTACCCGTGGGATCCGGCCCTTGTCCTGCCCGGCACCCTTCTCGTTCCGGGGACGAACGTCCTTGCGGTCGAGGTGCACCAGTGCAGCAGCACCAGCAGCGACCTCCGCCTGGACCTCGAGTTGAGCGCGACCCGCCGGGAGGTCGCGACCCTGGTTCCCGCCGGTTCGGACTGGAAGTACGAGGCCAGCGGTGCGGATCTCGGGACCGCGTGGCGGGCCGCGGCCTACGACGATCAGGCCTGGCCCGTCGGGCCGGCCCAGATGGGATACGGCGACGGAGACGAGGCGACGCTGATCCCGAAGGCGACCCCCGTCCATCCCTGCTATTACTTCCGCCACACGTTCCACGTGGCCGACCCGGCCGCGCTCTCGAATGTGACCCTGTGGCTGCTGCGCGATGACGGCGCCGTGGTCTATCTCAACGGAACCGAGGTCGCGCGCTACAGCCTGCCCACCGGCACCGTTGCGTACGGAACATGGGCCACGACGGCCACCGAGTATCCGTGGGATCTTCCGGTCGCCATCCCCCGCGACCTGCTGGTTCCCGGGGAGAACGTCCTCGCGGTCGAGGTGCACCAGTGCAACAGCACCAGCAGCGATCTCAGCATGGATCTCCTGCTGAATGCGACGGGGACTGCGGCTCCTCCGGCCCGGCCGGTCGCGGACCCGCAGGAACTCAGTCTTCCGGAGGACACCCCGACCCCCATCCTCCTCACGGGCAGCGATCCGAATAACGACCCCCTGACCTTCCGGGTCACCATCCCGCCGGCGCACGGAGTGTTGAGCGGAGAGCCCCCCGCGCTCGTGTATACGCCGGCGGCGAACTACACCGGGCCGGACAGCTTCACCTTCGTCGCCAACGACGGGACCGGAGACAGCGAAGCGGCGACGGTGTCTCTCACGGTGACGGCCGTGAACGATGCGCCTTCGGCCAACGACCAGTCCGTGAGCCTCGCCGAGGACACCCCAACCCTCCTCCAACTGCTTGGCAGCGACCCGGAGGGCTCTTCCCTGACCTACCGGATCACGAGTGCACCCGCGCATGGAACACTCGATGGCGCGCCCCCGGCGCTGGTGTACACGCCGGCGGCGAACTACGCCGGGCCGGACAGCTTCACCTTCGTCGCCAACGACGGTGCGCTCGACAGCGCAGCCGCCACCATGTCCATCCAGGTGACCGCCGTGAACAACGATCCCCCGACCGCCCCGTTGGACCTGGCCGCCACGGCCGGCGATGGGCGGGTGACGCTCGCGTGGAGCCCGGCCATCGACCCCGATGCCGGCAGCACGCTCACCTACTCCATCTTCCGGCGGATCGAAGGCGAACCGGGCTACGGCGATCCGATCGTCACGGGGCTGACGGACGAAGGCTGGGTGGATGAGGATGTCCTGAATGGCGTCACGTACTGCTACACGGTCCGGTGCGTGGACGACACGCTTCTGTATGCGGACAGCGGCGAGGTCCCGGCCATGCCGTCCGGCGTGGATCCGGATGCCCGCGTCGTCCAGGCGCCCTCGATCAGCGCCGGAACCGTTTCCGGCAACTTCACCGCCACGCACAACCTCGACGGGGCGGGGCAGGTCCTCGCCGAGGCCATCCAGGGCCAGGCCGGCGTCCTGAATGTGCAGTATCTCCTCCACACGGCGGCGGACCCGGCCCGGATCGCCGGGTTCACCCTCCGTGCGGTCGTGACCAGCGCGGCATGGGATGACCCGTGGAAGGTCCTCATCTGGAACGGAACCGTGTGGGAGGACATCACCACGAGCATCCGTGCGTCCGGCATGTTCGTCGCCTCCAATCCGGGACAGTACGTCGATGCCGCGGGCGACATCCGCGTCGCCTTCAGGGACGGGGCCGCCATCCGGAAGGAGACCCTCAACAACCTCGCGGTGGACCTGCTGATGGCCGAGATCACCGTCGGTCAGGCGCCGACGGAGCCGCCTGCGGCTCCCGCAGGACTGACCGCCCGGACGGTCTCCGCGTCGTCCATCGCGCTGGCCTGGACCGACAACGCGGACAACGAGCAGGCGTACGAGGTCGAGCGATCCCCGGACGGCCTTGCCTGGCAGCAGATCGCCGAACTCCCGGCCAATGCGGCCGCGTTTTCGGATGCCGGCCTTCTGCCCGATACGGAGTACGCCTACCGCGTCCGCGCCGTGAATGCCGCGGGAGTCTCCGCGTACACCGGCGTGGCCACCGCGCGCACGAGCGCCGAGGCGCCCCCGGCCGCGCCCTCGAATCTCGTCGCCAAGGCGCTGCCCCGGCAGAAGATCAGTCTGACTTGGACGGACAATTCGATCGATGAGACCGGATTCAAGGTCGAGCGGTCGCTGGATGGCGCCACGTTTGCCCCGCTCGCCACCGTGGCGGGCAACACGGTCACCTACACCGATTCGAAGCTGACGATCGGGATGCGGTACTACTACCGGGTCATTGCGGTTCGCGGCACAACGACCAGCGCGCCCTCCGCAGCCGCCTCGGCTGTGGCCCTCAAGTGAGGCCTTGGCCCGGGACGCGGGGGCGATTCGATTCTGAGGACACCGCCATGCACTCCCTGGGCGAGGCGATCGAGCCGACGCCGCCGGAGAACATCTTCCTCGCACCAACGTGGCGCCGCTGAGGGTGTGCCGGGTGGAGAAGGAGTGTGACATCCGCCCTGCTTTACACGTTTCGGCGCGCCCCGTATCGTTCCCCGCGATCCCTGCGGAGAGGTGGCAGAGCGGCCAGTCCTCCGGAGCTCCGCATTGCGGAGCGAAGGAGGATCGAATGCGCCGGTCTTGCCACGTCGGCCCGCCTGGGGCGGGCCAAGTGGCCACTCGGGCCGCCGGGCGGCCCGCGTGGAAAACCGGGGGAGTGGAGAGGTGGCAGAGTGGTCGAATGCGGCGGTCTTGCCACGTCGGCCCGCCTAGGGCGGGCCAAGTGGCCACTCGGGCCGCAGAGCGGCCCGCGTGGAAAACCGGAGGAGTGGAGAGGTGGCAGAGTGGTCGAATGCGGCGGTCTTGCCACGTCGGCCCGC
>CAYODK010000186.1:9002-11506 GCA_964402695.1 uncultured Verrucomicrobiota bacterium | reverse complement strand
CGGCGGGGCTGGATTCGATCAGTTTCGCCCCCACGCTGACCGGCCGCGACGCCGACCAGAAGCGCCACGAGTTCCTCTACTGGGAGTTCCACGAGCGCGGCTTCAGCCAGGCCGCCCTCTACCAGGGCCGCTGGAAGGGCCTCCGCGAACGCCGGTCCGACGCGCCGCTCGCGCTCTACGACCTGCAGTCCGACGTCTTCGAAACCAATGACCTCGCCGCTGCGAAACCCGACATCGCCGCGAAGATCGACGCCTGGATCAAGACCGCGCGCAGCGACAACCCCGACTGGCCCGTCCGAGCCCCGCCCGCCGGCTCGAAGCCGGCAAAACCCTAGAAGGACCCCCGCGGATTTCGCGGATCGCACGGATGAAGAGGAGCCGGCTCCGATCGCCCCGTCCAACCGGATCCCGTTCCGGATTCCCATGGATCCGTGCCGTCGGTGCAATCCGCGGCGCCCCTTCCGCGTTTGAGAGGGGAAATCGCCGAACCGGAGAACCGACATGAACGCACGCGCATGCGCCGCCGCCCTCGCCCTGCTCGCCGCCACCGCCGCGGCGCCCGCCGCCCCCGCGCCCGGCCCGGTGGAGAAACGGCCGAACGTGCTCTTCCTCATGGCCGACGACCTGAACAACTTTCTCGGCAGCTACGGCGATCCGCGCGCGAAGACCCCGAACCTGGACCGGCTCGCCGCGCGCGGCGTGCGCTTCGACCGCGCCTACTGCGCCTTCCCCCTCTGCGGCCCGAGCCGCAACTCGATGCTGACCGGCCTGCACCCGAACAGCTCCGGCATCCTCGCCAACGCGCAGATCTTCCGGCAGACGATCCCCTCCCATGTCAGCCTGCCGCAGGCCTTCCGCCGCGCAGGCTACTTCGCGGCGCGGGTCGGCAAGCTCTACCACTACAACGTGCCCAAATCGATCGGCACCGACGGTCACGACGACCCCGCCTCGTGGGAGATGGAGGTCAACCCCGCCGGCTGCGACCGCCTCATGGAGGAAGGCGATATCTTCACGCTCACACCGGGCCAGTTCGGCGGCACGCTGAGCTGGTACGCCTCGCCCCGCGGGGACCGTCTCCACACCGACGGCAAGATCGCCGACGAGGCGGCGTGGGTTCTGGAGCGCTGCGCGCGCGACCGCGACCGCCCGTTCTTCCTCGCCGTCGGCTTCTTCCGCCCGCACACGCCCTACGTCTCGCCGAAACCCTACTTCGACCTCTACCCGCAGGCCGAGATGCCCGTGCTTCCGCCCGTCGAGGCCTTCCGGAAGCCGACCCTGCCGGACGCCGCCCTCGGAAGCTACAAGAAGGAGCAGGACAAGCTGACCGACGACCTCCGCCGCCAATGCGTCCAGGCCTACTACGCGAGCATCAGCTTCATGGACGCGCAGGTCGGCCGCATGCTCGACGCCCTCGACCGCAGCGGCCTCGCCGAGGACACGATCATCGTCTTCACCAGCGACCACGGCTACCACATGGGAGAACACGGCCTCTGGCAGAAGATGAGCCTCTTCGAGGAAAGCGCCCGCGTGCCGCTCCTCATCGCCGCCCCCGGCCGCGCCACGAAGGGCGGCGTCGCCGCGACGCCCGTCAGCCACGTCGACCTCTACCCCACCCTCGCCGGCCTCTGCAAGGTGCCCGCCCCCGCCAACCTGCAGGGCCAGGACCTCGCCCCGATCCTCGCCGACCCCGCCGCCCCCGGCCGCGGCTGGGCGCTCACGCAGGTCGCCCGCGGCGGTGTCCGAAGGCCCGGCGCCGCGGCCCCGCAGGGCGCGGCGGGTGCGCGCTTCTTCGGCTACACGCTGCGCACGCCGCGTTGGCGCTACACCGAGTGGGACGAGGGCCGCCAGGGCCGCGAACTCTACGACCACGACGCCGACCCCAGGGAGCAGGCCAATCTCGCCGCGGAACCCGCCCACGCCGCGACCGTCGCCGAACTCTCCGCGAAGCTGCGCGAGGCCGTGAAGGCCTCGCTGCCCGCCGACGGGAAGACCCCCGAGGTCCAGGAGGGGCTCTGGGCGCCGACCCTGCCGGACTGACCCCCCCCGCCGCACCGGAGACCCGCCGATGAAGCCATTCCCGATCCTCGCAGCGGCCGCCCTGCTCCTGGCGGCCCCCATCGCCCGCACCGCGCCGCCCGCCCCGGCCGCGCGCCCGAACCTCGTGATCATCCTCGCCGACGACCAGGGCTGGGGCGATCTCGGCGCCACCGGGAACACGCTGGTGCGCACGCCGGCCATCGACTCGCTCGCGCGAGACGGCGTCACGCTCGACCGGTTCTACGTCTGCCCCGTCTGTGCGCCGACGCGCGCCGAGATGCTGACCGGCCGCTACCACCCGCGCGCCGGCGTGCGCGGCGTCTCCACCGGCCAGGAGCGGCTCAACACCGACGAGTCCACCCTCGCCGACGCCTTCAAGGCCGCCGGCTACGCGACCGGCGCCTTCGGGAAGTGGCACAACGGAAGCCAGTGGCCCTACCACCCCAACGCGCGCGGCTTCGACGAGT
>CAYODK010000186.1:0-8992 GCA_964402695.1 uncultured Verrucomicrobiota bacterium | reverse complement strand
GTACTACGGGTTCACCTCCGGCCACTGGGGCGAGTATTTCGACGCGCCGATGGACCACAACGGGCAGCCCGTCCGCGGCCGCGGATTCACCGTCGACGACTTCACCGACCACGGCATGGCCTTCATCGAGACGAACCGCGACCGCCCCTTCCTCTGCTACCTCGCCTACAACACGCCGCACTCGCCGTTCATCGTCCCGGGCCCGTACTGGGACCGGTTCAAGGACCGGCCCGTGGTGCAGCGCGGGCCCGACGGGGACAAGGAGACCATCGACGTCACCCGCGCCACGCTCGCGATGGCCGAGAACATCGACTGGAACGTCGGCCGGCTCCTCGCCCACCTCGACCGCCTCGGCCTGCGCGAGAGGACGATCGTCCTCTACTTCTCCGACAACGGCCCCAACAGCTTCCGCTGGAACGGCGGCATGAAGGGCCGCAAGGGCTCGACCGACGAGGGCGGCGTCCGCTCGCCCTGCTTCCTGCGCTGGCCCGGCCGCCTCCCCGCCGGCGCCGTCGTCCGCGAGATCACCGGCGCCATCGACCTGCTGCCCACCTTCACCTCGCTGGCCGGCATCCCGCGCGCCGGCGCGAAGCCGCTCGACGGCGTCGACCTTTCCCCGCTGCTGCTCGGGACCGCGGAGGACTGGCCCGACCGCGCCATCGTCTCTCACTGGGGCGGCAAGGTCAGCGTCCGCACCCGGACCCACCGCCTCGACGCCGCCGGCGGGTTGTTCGACATGGCCGCCGACCCGGGCCAGACGACCGACATCCGCGACCGGCAGCCTGCGGTGGCCGCGAAGCTGGCTGCGATCGCCGACACGTGGCGCCGCGACATGGGCGGAACGATCGCCGCCCCACCCGCGCCCGCGGCCGTGAAGGGCAAGGGGAAGGGCAAGGGCGCCGCAGCGCAGGTGCTCCCGCCCGACGACCGCCCCTACCCCGTCGGCTACGCGGTCTTCCCGCGCACCCCGCTGCCCGCGCGCGACGGCGAACCGCACGGCGGCGTCAAACGCAGTGCGGGCGCGCCGAACTGCTCCTACTTCGTCAACTGGACGAGCCCGGACGACTCCATGACGTGGGACATCGAGGTCGCGACGACCGGCGACTACGACGTGGAGATCCTGTACGCCGCGCCCGAGGCCGGCTCCGAAATCCAACTGTCGTTCGGCGCATCGAAGCTCGCCGGGACGGTGGCGCCCGCGTGGGATCCGCCGCTCATCACGAACCAGGACGTCATCCCGCGGCCGGCCGGGGAGTCCATCATGAAGGACTTCCGTCCGCTGAACCTCGGCGTCATGCGCCTCGAGAAGGGCCGCGGCCCGCTCACCCTGCGCGCGACAAAGGTCGCCGGCCGCGAGGTGATGCAGGTCCGCGGGCTCGCCCTCACGCTGCGCACGCCGCCGAAACCCTGATTCCGAAGAATCCACGCGCCAACCCGGAGGTCCATCCGTGAAATCACGCACCGCGCTCGCCCTTCTACCCCTCGCCGCCGCAACAGCCCTCGCGGCCGCCGAACGTCCGAATGTCGTGTTCTTCATCGTCGACGACCAGAGCTGGCTGGAAAGCAGCGCCTACGGCGGCGCCTCCGTCCCGACGCCCCAGTTCGACCGCCTCGCCCGCGAGGGCGTGCTCTTCGACCACGGCTTCACGTCCGCCCCGTCCTGCGCCCCCTCGCGCGCGGCCGTCCTGACCGGACGCAATTTCTGGGAACTCGAGCAGGGCGCGTTCATCCAGGGCTGGCTGCCGAAGAAGTTCCCGCTGCTGCCGGATCTGCTCGAGGGTGCCGGCTACCACGCGGGATTCACCGGCAAGGGCTGGGGTCCCGGCGTCGACGGCCCCGATGGCCGCGCGCGCAACCCGGCCGGCACCGCGTGGAACTCCGAGAGGCGGAAGCCCGCCGAACCCGGCATCAACCCGGTCGACTACGCCGCCAACTTCGCGAAGTTCCTCGACGCGCGGCCGGACGGCAAGCCGTTCTACTTCTGGGTCGGCACCACGGAGCCGCATCATCCGCACGACCACCGCAACCACGAGAAGCTCGGCGTTCCGCTCGCCGACATCCGTGTGCCCCCCTTCTTGCCCGACACGCCGGGCGTGCGCACGCATCGCGCCGACTACCTCTACGAGGTGCGCCACGCCGACACGACGCTGGGCCAGGTGCTGAAGATCCTCGACGAGCGCGGGCTGGCGTCGAACACGATCGTCATCGCCACCGGCGACAACGGCACGCCGGCGCCGCGCGCGAAGGCCGACCTCTACGACTGGGGCGTCCACGTGCCCTTCGCCGTCCGCTGGCCCGCCCGCGTCGCGCCGGGGCGCCGCGTGACGGACTTTGTCAACTTCATCGACATCGCCCCCACCCTGCTCCAGGCCGCCGGCACCGCCATCCCGGAAGGCATGAGCGGACGCAGCTTCCTCAACGTCCTCGACGCTCCCGGCTCGGGCCAGATCGACGCGTCCCGCACGTGGACCGTCACCGGCCTCGAATGGCACGGCCGCACGCTGGCCGGACGCATGATCCGCGACGCGCATCACCTCTACGTCGTCAACTACGACCTCCCCTTCGGCCCGCTGACCAACGCGCCGCGACGACCCGATGCCGATTTCGCCCAGAGCGCGGAGCGGTCCGATGTGGCCTCCCTTCTCCTCGACCACGGCAACCATCCCGCGGTGCGCCGGCACCAGGAACTGATCAACGGCCCGCGGCCGCGGGAGGAACTCTACGACTGCATCGCCGATCCCGGCCAGATGACCAATCTCGCCGGCCGGGCGGACATGAAGCCGGTTCTGGAAAGACTGCGCGCAACGCTGGAAGGCTACCAGCGAAAGACCGGCGACCCGCGCGCCACCGGCGACATGGAGGTCTTCAACCGGACCCGCGCCTTCGTCGACAAGCGCAAGAAGGCCGACTACAAGGACCCGCAGCCGGAGTACTGAGCCGGAGCGGCTAGAAATCAACCATGGCCTTGATCACGCCGTCGCGCAGGCCCGCGACGAGATCGAAGGCCTCGGCCGTCCGCGCGAACGGGAAGCGGTGCGTCACCATGAACTCCGGCCGGAGGCTCCGCTTCGCGAGCATCTCCAGCGTCGGCTCCGCGCAGTGCGCCTGGCGCCGGACGTTCTGGATGCGGACCTCGCGCCGGCGGGCGACGTCGATCGGGATCGAAATGCGGTCGACGGTCGGAATCCCGATCAGCGAGAGCACGCCGCCGGGCTTGAGCAGGTCGATCGCCTGGTCGACGGTCTCCTGCTGGCCGCAGCACTCGAACACGATGTCCAGCATCAGCGGCTCGCGCTTCGCGATCTCGGCGGCGACGTCGCACGCGCGCGGGCTGCCCGACCAGTCGGCTCCGGCCTCCCTCGCGACCGCGATCCGGGCGTCGACGAGATCGGTCGCATAGACCGCCGCGGCGCCGGCCTCGCGCGCGGCGAGGATCACGCTGAGGCCGATCGGGCCGGAGCCCAGCACGCCCACGCGCAGGCCGCGGACGGGGCCGGACTGGCGCACCGCGTAGACGCCGATCGCCAGCGGCTCGGAGAGCGCGCCGAGGTCGTCGTCCATCCCCGCCGCCAACGGAAGGCAGCTCCCCTCCGGCATCACGATGAACTCGCTGAGGCAGCCCTCGGCCTGCCCGGGACATCCGAGGAACTTCAGCGCGCGGCAGGTGTTCGGGCGTCCGCCCCGGCACTGATCGCACACACCGCAGGGCATGGCGGGCTCGATGGCGACATGATCGCCCGGCCTGACGTGCGTGACCGCCGGTCCGACCGCCTCGACGACGCCCGCGCCCTCGTGGCCGACGGCGAACGGATACGTCACAACCTGGCTGCCGATGCGCCCGTCGGTGTAGTAGTGGATGTCCGACCCGCACACGCCCACGCGCGTCATGCGCACGAGCACGTCGGTCGGCCGGACGATCGCCGGATCCGCCACGTCCCCCATCTCCATCTGCCGAATTCCCGTAAGCCGCATCACCTTCATGTTCGTCTCCCGAGACATCAACTCTACCGTGCCGGCGCCCCCGGCACAAACCCGCGCTCCTGCCGGGCACCCCGGACGGACCGTTTCATCCCGCGAGGCACCAAGGGAGGGTTCGTCATCCGCCCGGAGTCCCGCCGCTCCACCCGTGATAGCCGGAATCAAGTGTAACATTATTGGATGCGGTCGCATCCGCTAATGTTACACTTTGGACCCTGCACGCGGATGGCTGCGCTCCCTCCGGAGCGACGGGGCGGCTTCATCCAGCACGCCGGGGCGCGGCACCATCCTGCGGCCCGAGGATTGGCAACGGGATTGACCGGGACAGATGACGGCGCAAGACTCCCGGCCGGAGACATGACATGACTTGGTACCTCCACGCCCTCGCCGCATGCGTCCTCGCCACGACGGCCGGTTTCGCCGGATCGCAGATTCCGGGCTTCGAACCGCTCGCCGGAACGAACCTGCAATGGACCGCCGTCTGGTCGCGCGACGCGGGCGCCGCGAAGGCGGAGGCCGACGGGCAGGTCCGCCGCGCGGCCGCGCAATCGCTGCGGATCGCCCACACCGGCTCCAACGACTGGAGTGTCACACCCGAGGCGCGGTTCGGGGCGGCGCCCGGCGACCTCGTCGAGGCCTCCGCCTGGGTGCGCATCCGCGGCCGGGGCCACACCGGAGTCTCCTTCACTCTTCGCACGCGCGACGGGAAGGTCACCGACTGGACCGCGGGCGACCGCCTCGCGGAGGGCGACACGGAATGGACGCTGCTCCGCTGCCGCGTCGTCGTCCCCGACGGCGTCGTCTCCGTCGCGCCGCGAATCACCGGTGTCGGGCCGGCGACGGTCTGGATCGAGCCGCTGCGCTACCGCCGGCTCGCGCGGAGCGCGGGAGCCGCCTCCGCGAAGGCCGTCGCGGTCGACAACGGCGCGATCCGTGTTGCCCTGGACCCCGCCACCGGCGGTCTCTCCCTCACCGACCTGCGCACCGGCGTCGCGTGGGCGCCGCGCGCCAGCGCCCGGGCGCCGCTGCTGGCCGGCGATGTGCGCGCCGAGGGCCGCGCCATCCGCGCAACGCTGACGGACCTCGCGACCGACCTCGAGATCCGCGCACGGATCGAACTCGACGCCAAGGCGCCCGAGGCCTTGGTGACGCTCTCGGCCGACGGTCCGCTCGCCGCGCCTCTCGCGTGGCCGCCGCCGTTCGAGACGGCGCCCGGCCAGCGGCTGATCGTCCCGATGAACGAGGGCATCGGGTTCCCGGTCGACGACCCCGCCTCGCCATCGATGCGGCTGATCGCCTACGGCGGCCACGGCATCTGCATGGCGTTCTACGGCATCGCCGCGGGCGAGCGCGGCGTGATGGGGATCCTCGAGACGCCCGACGACGCGGCGGTCCGCTTCGGGCGTCCCCGCGAGGACGCGCGCCTGGAGATCGCGCCGGAGTGGGTCGCACAGCGCGGGCGGTTCGGCTACGAACGGCGCCTGCGGCTCGTCGCGGTCGACCGCGGCGGCTACGTCGCGATGTGCAAGCGCTACCGGGCGCACGCCCGGGCGACGGGGCTTCTGAAGACGTTCGCGGAGAAGCAGCGCGAGCGGCCCGGCGTCGCGAAGCTGGCCGGCGCGGTCAACGTGTGGTTCATGGGCGGCGCGGGCAAGGCCGAGATGGGGCGCGCCCTTGCCGACGCCGGCGTCCGCAGGGTGCTGTGGAGCGCGGGCGGATCGTCCAACGAACTCGCCGAACTGAACGGGCTGGGTTTTCTCACGAGCCGCTACGACATCTACCAGGACTGCATGGATCCGGCGCAGTATCCGAACCTGCACGGGAAGCACGGCGACTGGACGAGCGAGGCGTGGCCGACGGGCATCGTGAACCGGGCCAATGGGGACTGGGAGCGCGGCTGGCAGGTGAAGGCGAAGGACGGCTCGATGATCCCGTGCGGCGTTCTCTGCGACCGCCTTGCGCCCGAGTGGGCGCGCCGGCGCATCGGCGAGGAACTCAAGACGAAGCACTTCGGCGGGCGGTTCATCGACACGACGACCGCCTCGTCGTGGCGCGAGTGCTACGCGTCGGCCCATCCGATGACGCGCAGCGAGAGCCGCCGCTTCAAGATGGAACTGCTCAACGTGATTTCCGGCGAGTTCAAGCTCGTGTGCGGCTCCGAGACCGGCCACGACGCGGCGGTGCCGTTCGCCGACTTCTTCGAGGGCATGCTGAGCCTCGGTCCGTTCCGCGTGCCCGACTCCGGCCGCGACATGATGCGCAAGTGGGAGGAGGCCGAGATCCCCGACCGCGTCACGCGCTTCCAGGCGGGCCCCGGCTACCGGCTGCCGCTGTGGGAGCTCGTCTACCACGACGCCTGCGTCGCGCAGTGGTACTGGGGCGACTACAACAACAAGATGCCGTCGCAGTGGGACCGGCGCGACCTCTGGAACGCGCTCTACGGAACGCCGCCGATGTGGATGTTCAACCGGAAGGAATGGGACCGCGACCGCGAGCGGTTTCTCCGCAGCTACGCGACGGCGACGCCGGTGGCCGCGCGCACGATGATGCACGAGATGACCGACCACCGGTGGCTCGCGCCGGACGGCTCGGCGCAGCAGTCGTCGTTCGCCGACGGCACCGTCGTCACCGTCAACTTCGGCCCCGCCGCATTCCGCCTGCCCGACGGCCGCGATCTCGCGCCCGCCGCATCGGACGTCCGCACGGACGGACGAAGCAGGGAACTCCAAGCTCCAAGGAAGTAGCAACCGGATTCGGCAATTCAGACAGGCAGGACAGGATAACTGGATCAACAGGATGGAGTTGCGGCAGACCCTCGCTGCACTCACCGGATGCAGTCCGGACCTTCTGTAATAGACTCCGCCGCAATCCTGTACATCCTGCTATCCTGTCGAACTGCCCTTCTGAGGCTGAATCGCTCAAGTTAGGTCAATCCCCCGTGTCCGTCGGCGGAGTTCCCTCGGGCCCCGCCGGGGAATTCGACGAGGTGGCGCCAGTAGCGGACCGGCATGGCGCGGCGCTGGGCGCGCGGGTTGGCGCGGGTGCGGATGGCGATGGCGTCGAAGTAGGTGCGCCAGAGTCCCTGATACGATGCCTCGGATGCGTCGAGCCCGCCGCGCAGTTCGGCCTCGATCGCCGCGGCATCCCACGAATCCACCGCGCCCCCGGGCTCCCCGGCCACCCCGAATCCGCGCGCAACATCGTGGACCAGCCAGCGTTCCGCGCCCAGGCGGCGCTGGAAGTGGGGGGCGACCATCGCCACCACGTTGTGACGGGGCTCGACCGGCCCCCACAGGCGGCCGGACGCGAGCCGCCGAAATCGCAACAGGCCCTTCAGCCGGTGCACCTCGCCCGCGACACGCCGCTCGACGGCGCTCGCGCGACGCACGACGGGGTTGGCGTGGAAGCCCATGACCTCCGGACCGCGCTCGAAGGCCAGGGCAAGAAGGCGGAGGGCCAGGTCCTCCGCCCCGGCCTCCTCGGAGCACAACAGGCGCAGGGTCCGCCGCACCCAGTCGCCGCCCAGGTCCCCCTCGATCCGTCGCAGCAGCCCATCGGCCGCAGCCGGATCGGCCGGCACCGCCTCTCCCTCCTCCGCGAAGAGCGTGTCGCCGCCGGACGCCGGGCGAACCGTCGCGCCCTCCCCCGCCGCCAGCGCCCGCGCGATCGCCGCGAGCATGCCGTCGGTCGACCCGTCGTGGAGCAGGATCATCACGGGCTCACGGCACGGTCTGGAGGGCACTGAGAGCGAACACCGCGGCGGTGAACTTGTCCTGTGTGGACCCGTACTTCGCGGGCGGGGTGCATGACGCGAAGGCCAGCCGCAAAGACCTCACCGGCCGCGTGGCGTCGAGATCGAACACCTGGGCCAGCATCTCCGCAGGGCCGTTGGACCCCACGACGCTGGAAACGGCCCATTCCCCAGCGACCAGCGGCAGCACGCGGCCGCGCGCCACCCAGTCGCGGATTGCCAGGATGTGCTCCGTCGGCGCCCCGGTCGCGTACTCGACGACCAGTTTCACCTCGCCGTCTCCCCAGGCCCCTCCGTGGGCGACGGCGATTTTTGCGAATCGCTTCTGCTGGGCTTGGGGAAGCTCGATCCGGACCTCCTTCGGCTGGCGTCCCTCCGGCGGGGTCAGCAGGATCGCGTTCCGCGGCGAGGCCATCTCCAGTTCGAAGAACCCCTCCGCGGAGACCTCACGGAACGGCAGGTGTCCGTCCTCGGGCAGTCCGGGACCGGTGATGGAGCGCGCCCGCTTCAGGTAATCCGCTGTCCCCCACGTCGAGTTCGACGCCGACGAACTGAAGTCGTCGTTCGCCGTGCGCTTCGCCGTGCTGATGAAATCGGCATTGAACCCGGGACGAAGGTCGAGTGCGACCCAGCCCGCGGTGCGCGGAACCGCCGCCACCGCCGGCGGCGCGAGGGACGGCATCGGCGTCGCAGCCGGAGGCACCGGGTCGAGCGGCAGGATGTTGCCCTTCTCGTCATAGAGCGCGCCAAGGTCGCGAGCGCCAACCGCCGCCCGCTTGCCGGGCGAGTCGTCGCGAAGGCGGCAATTCAGCCCGGAGTGGTCGGGTTGGACCACTCGCGGGGCCGTGAAGATGCAGTTCTCTGCCTTCACCCCCGGCATTTCATCGAGAGTCCGATAGTATCGAAAAGGCGGGGACTTGCCCGTCGCCCCCGGTGATTTTCCATGGACCAGACAGCGGATCAGTTCGGTCCGCGCATCCTCCGTGTCGTGGTAGAGCGGTGTGCCGGAGTGTGAGGCGAGCACGCTGTCCTCCAGCCGAAGTTTCAGGGTTCCGACGACCACGCGGTTTCCGAAAGCCTCGAAGATCGTGCAGTGGCGGCCGTGATGCGCGCCAAAGCCGGAGAGATACCAGATCTGCGAATTGAAGAGATGGCTGTCCCCGCCGTACAGGAACAGGCGCAGTCCCTTGGAGTCGATGACCGTCAACCTGCGGGAGTTCCTCGATTCGATCCAAAGTCCGTCGTTGGTTGCCGCCTTGACAC
>CAYODK010000185.1:0-11617 GCA_964402695.1 uncultured Verrucomicrobiota bacterium | reverse complement strand
TCGCGTTCAGCCGAAAAACGAAGAATCTCCTCCTCCAACTGTCGAACTTGGGCTAACACAGCTTCATCCTGTTGATCCTGTTTATCCTGTCCTGCCTGCCTGAAGCGCCAACCCTGGGTTCATCCGTCACCATCCGGCGCTTGCGGGCCCGCCGCGGATCGTGGACGATGCCTTCCATGAGCACCCTTCGATCGCAGGACACCGTCTCCCGCCGCACGTTCCTGACCGCGCTCGGCGCCGCCACGGCCGGAGGACCCGCGCTGGCCGCGGCAGGGTCCGCGCCGGCCGACGCCGGCCCCGGCACGGCCGCGGCGGACGTGCTGGTCGTCGGCGGCGGCACGGCCGGCGCGATCGCGGCGATCCAGGCGGGGCGCCTCGGCGCCCGGACGGTGCTGGTGGAGTCCGGCAGCCAGCTCGGCGGCACGCTCTCCACCGGCGGCGTCGATTTCCCCGGCCTCTTCCACGCGTGGGGCCGCCAGATCATCGCGGGGATCGGCTGGGATCTCGTGACCCAGACCGCGGCGCTGACCGCAGCTCCCCTGCCCGACTTCTCCGTCCCCACCGGCCGGTGGCACTGGAAGCACCAGGTCCGCATCCACGGCGGCCTCTACGCGGCCCTCGCCGAGGATGCGTGCCTGAAGGCGGGCGTTCAGATCCGCTACTACGAGACTCCGCTGGCGGCGGAGCCGTCGCCCGGCGGCGGTTTCCGCGTACGGCTGGCGGGCAAGGGGCTTCAGGCCGATGTTGCGGCGCGGACGATCGTCGACTGCACCGGCAGCGCAACCGTGGCCGGCCTGCTCGGCCTGCCGCGCCTGCGCGAGGAGGTCACACAGCCGGGCACGCTGATCTACCGCCTCGGCGGCTACGACGTCGCGAGGCTCGACCTCGCGGCGCTCGACACCGCGGCGAAGGCTGCCGTTGCCGACGGAAGACTGTTGTCCGTCGACTTCCGCCACAACCTCCGCGGCTTCCTCGCCAACGGCGGGGAGAACGCGACGCATGTCCCCGGCGCCGATTCGACCACCTCCGCGTCGCACACGAAGGCGAACCTCGACGGCCGGCAGGGGCTCGTGCGGATGATGCGGTTCCTGAAATCGCACCCGGGCTTCGAGACGCTGGTCATCGAGCGGCTGCAGACGGAGACCGGGGTGCGCGAGACGTACCGGATCGACGGCGAAACGCGGGTCACGGTCGACGACTACACCTCCGGCCGCGTCTTCCCCGACGCCGTGGCCCACGCGTTCTACCCGGTCGATCTCCACGACGAGAAGGGCATCCGGCCGAAGCACCTCGCCGAGGGCGTCGTGCCGACGATCCCGCTCGGGGCGCTGATTCCGAAGGGCAGCCGGGACATCGTCGTCGCCGGCCGCTGCATCTCGAGCGACCGCCTCGCGAACTCGGGCCTGCGCGTACAGGCCGCCTGCATGGCCATGGGCCAGGCCGCCGGCGCCGCCGCGGCCCTCGCCGCGAAACTCGGCACGACGCCCGGCAAGGTCCCCCTCGCCGACCTCCGCATGGTTCTCCAGTCCCACGGCGCGATCGTGCCTGGAGCGTGAGCTTCCCCGTCGAGGCGCAAGGGAGTACCGTGTCGGCCATGCGGGGACGAATGCGAACGATGGCGGCGGCGGCGGGGCTGGCGATGACGCTGGCGGCGGGGACGGCGCGGGGGTCGGCGGAGATCCTCGCGGACGAAGCCTCCCCGCGCCTCCGATGGGCTTCGGGAGAGTTGCGTGCGGCATTGGAATCGGCGGGGCATGCGGTCGTCGCACGGCCGCCGTCCGACCTGACCGCCCCCGTCAACGCCACGGGCGCGCTGCGCATCGTCGTGGCCGCCGGGACCGCGGACGTGGCGCGCGTCGCCGCCGCGCTGGCCGCGGCGCCGGCCAAGTCCTCCGCCCCCCAGGCCTACTCCATCCGGCGCGCTGCGACGCCGCTGGGAACCGTCCTGGCCGTGCTCGGGGCCGACGCATCCGGCGCGATGTACGGCATGCTCGACCTCGCCGAGGCGGCGGGGCACGGGCGCCTCGACATCGTCGGCGACAGCGACCACGCACCGTTCATCGAACGGAGGGGCATCAAGTTCAACGTTCCGCTCGACGTGCGCACGCCGAGCTACTCCGACTGCGGCGATGCCGCGCAGGCCAACATTCCGGAGATGTGGAGTCTCGACTTCTGGCGCGCGTTCCTCGACGGCATGGCCCGGCACCGATTCAACACCCTGACGCTCTGGAACCTCCACCCCTTCCCCTCCATCGTCAAAGTGCCGGGGTTTCTCGACGTGGCGCTGAACGACGTCTGGCGGACCCGCGCGCCGCTCGACCCCTCGTTCGCCTTCAACGGCACCGACATGGTGCGGCCGTCGATGCTGGCGGACGTCGAGGTCGTCAAGCGCATGACCATCGACGAGAAGATCGCCTTCTGGCGCTACGTGATGGACATGGCCGACGCCCGCGGCATCGAGGTCTACTGGTTCACGTGGAACCTGTTCACCTGGGGCGCGACGGGGAAGCACGGCATCACGGGCGCCCAGGACGATCCGGTCACGCTCGCCTACATGCGGGCCAGCGTCCGCGAGACGGTGACGACCTATCCCCGGCTGGCGGGCCTCGGGTTCACGGCCGGCGAGAACCTCGAGCCGTTCGCGGGCGGACGGTCCAAGGAGGCGTGGCTGCAACGGACCTACGGCGAAGGGGTCCGCGACGCCCTCCGCACGCAGCCCGGCCGGAACGTCCGCCTGATCCACCGCGCGCACCAGACCGACGTCGACAAGATCCGCTGGGCGTGGCGCGAGTACGACGGCCCGTTCGACCTGAGCTTCAAGTACGCCGTCGCCCACATGTACTCCATCACGAACCCCCCGTTCATCCTGCCGCTGCTGCCCAAGCTCGGGCCGGACCTGCGAACATGGCTGACGGTCCGGAACGACGACATCTACAGCTTCCGCTGGGCGGACCCCGACTACGCCCGGGGCTTTCTCCGCGCCATGCCCGGCCCGGACAAGTGCGCCGGGTTCACCATGGGACCCGACGGCACGATCTGGGGCCGCGACGTCCTGCTGCACCCGGAAGCCGGCGCGCCGCCCCTCGTCATCGTGAAGCACTGGATGTCCTTCATGCTGTGGGGACGCCTGGCCTACGATCCGGACCTGCCCGACGACCGGTTCCTCGACGAGATCCGCCGCCGCTTCCCGGGTGTCCCGGCCGGAGACCTGTTCCGCGCCTGGACCCTGGCTTCGCAGGTCTTCCCGACCATCACGAGCTTCTTCTGGGGCGACATCGACCTTCGCTGGTTCCCGGAGGCCTGCCTCAGCCATCCGCGCCACAAGGGGTTCTACACGGTCCGGCACTTCATGGAGGGCTCGACGATGCCCGGGTCCGGCTGCGTCGACATCCGGACCTGGTGCCTGGCGGTGCGCGACGGACGCGATCCCGGCGGGCGCACCCCCATCGCGATCGCCGATTCCCTGCGGTCGAACGCGGAGACGGTCCTGGGCCTCCTCCCCTCCCTGCACGCGGCGGCCGGCGCGGTGCGGGACGCCGAGTTCGCGCGCACGCTGCTCGACCTGCTGGCGATGGCGCGGCTGGGCCAGTACTACGCGGAGAAGATCGAGGGGGCCGCGGCGCTCGCCGCCTTCGACCTGACCTCGGAGCCCGGCGCCCGCGAACTGGCGGTCCGCCACCTCGGCGCCGCGCGCGACGCCTGGACCGCCTATGCGGCCGCCTATACGCAGCAATACCGGCAGCCGGTCCTGTACAATCGCGTCGGGATCGTGGACATCCCCGCCCTGACCGCGAAGGTCGAGGCCGACACCAACATCGCCCTCGCCTGGAAGCCCGGAACGCTGGCCTGGCCGGACCGGCCGGCGAAGCCCTGATCCGCGGCCCTACGCGGGGCTCCACCCGTCTCGTACCGGCCGGCGGAGCATCCGGTTGGCCTCGTCGTCGCCGGGAAACGTCTCGGCGACGGGGTCGAACCTGAGCGGACGCCCCTGGGCGGCGGCGATGCTTCCGAGATGGCAGGCCGTCGCGGCCCGGTGCGCGGCCGGCGCGGGCGCGGCGACCGCCCCGCGCGACAGGACCGCGTCGATGAAGTTCCGATGGTGGTGCTTCGACTCGAAGAGACGCACGTCGCCGTCCTTCGGCCGGATCCGGAGGATGGCCGGATCGCTCGCGGACAGCCTGTCGTTCTCGGTGAAGATCCATCCCCCGGCGCCGACGAACTTCGTGCCGTAGGCCGCGGGATCGGTGGTGCTGAAGAGCGTCATCCTCACGCCGCCGGCGTAGCGGTACTCGATGCGGAACGCCTCGGGCGCGTCGTAGATGCCGCGCTCGCGCCGTCGCACGCCGCGGGCCTCGACCTCGACCGGCGCGGTGTCGTCCATGCCCGCCCCCCACTGGGCGACATCGATGAAGTGGGCGCCCCAGTCGGTGATGTAGCCGGGCGCGTAGTCGTTCACCCACCGGAAATTGAAATGGCACCTCGCCTCGGTGTAGGGCCGCTCCGGCGCCGGACCCTGCCACAGCGCGTAGTCGAGGCGGGCGGGCACCGGCTGCGGCTCCTCGAGCCCCGTGAACCCGCCGCGGATGGCGAACGTCCCGGGCACGCCGACCTCGATCGACTTCAGATCGCCGATGTGGCCGTTCCGCACGAGTTCACAGGCCATCCGGACCTTGAGCCCGGAACGACGCCAGGTTCCGCACTGCAGGATCCTCCGGTGCTCCTCGACGGCGCGGCAGACCCGGCGGCCGTCGGCGATGCCGCCGGCGAGCGGCTTCTCGGAATAGAGGTCCTTCCCCGCCCGCGCCGCCGCGACGGCCACGTCAGCGTGCCAGTGGTCGGGCGTGGCGTTCATGATCGCGTCGACATCGCGACGCGCGAGCACCTCGCGAAAATCACGGACCTGGTCCGCGGGGCCGAGCCTGGCCAGGGCGCCCGCCGCCTCGCGGTGCAGCGCGTCGGCATCGCACACGGCGACGACCTGAACCCGCTCGTCCGTCAGGAAGGCCCGGAGGTTGGAGGTCCCCTGCCCGCCCACGCCGATGCAGGCGAGCCGCACGCGGCTGTTGGGCGCCACGGCGCCCGCGCGCCCAAGCGTCGAGGCCGCGACCACGAGCGGGAATCCGCCCCCGAGAAACCGTCTGCGAGTCAGGCCGTGGCGCATGGCTACCCTCCCTTTCCGATCCAACCGGCCCGCAGCGCGGCCCCGGCCGCGGCGCCGCCCCCCCCTACCGCGTCCGCCGGCGCAGCAGGGCCGCGGCGGCGATCAGGCCGAGGACGCCCAGCGAGGCCGGCTCGGGAACGACGGTCAGCGAGATGGCATCGGTGTTGTAGTCGATCCGCAGTTCGGTCGACCCGACGGTGAAGGTGGAGCCGTCCGCCTTGCCGGAGAAGATGCCGGAGACGCCCGGATCGTATCCGACGAGCCCGGTGACGATCTGGAAGCTGTCGCCGAGTCCCGCGGCGTAGCCCAGCGTGACATTCAGCCCCGCGCCGTTGAGCGTCAGCGCGCCGCCGCCCATCGCGACCTGGTCGTACTGCGTGCCGGCGGTGAGCCCGTTGATCTCGACGGTGAACGTGGAGCCTGCGTCCATCGTGAGCGATCCGTTCACGGTCAGGACGCCCGGGCTGGCGCCGGGGGAGAGGGTCGAGCCCGACCCGGTGATCAGACCGCCGGTGAAGGTGCCCGAGCCCTTCAGCGTCTGCCCGGAGACGAGCGTCATCGACCCGCCGGTGCGGCCGCTGACGTTCAGGGTCGCCCCGGCGTTGATCTGGATCACAGGGCTGTTCGACAACGAGCCCTCGCCCGCCAGCGCGAGCGTGCCGCCCGCGACCACCGTCGCGCCGCCGTAGGTGTTGGTCCCGCGCAGCGTGATCGTCGACGTGCCGGCCTTCGTGAAGCCGTAGCCGGACCCGCCGTCGCCGATCGGCCCGACGAACGTCGCCGAGTCGTTGCCGGACATCGTCAGCGTGCGGTCGCCGCCGACGAGCGTGATCGCGCCGAGGTAGGTCGCATGCTTCGCGTTGTCCCCGCTGAGCGAGGAGTTGGCCGTCACGGCGACGGCGTTGGAGACGTCGGTGTTCGCCGGGGCGGTCGAGGACGGCCGGAGGAGTCCGCCCGCCAGCGTCACGAGGCCGGAGCCGAAGGCGCGGTTGCCCTGGATGACCACCTGGCTGCCCGCGGGGATGAACGTGCCGCCCGAGTAGGTGTTCGCGCCGGTCAGGACGAGAACGCCGTTGCCGACGGCCGTCAGCACGCCCGCCTCGCCCGGGAGGTCGGCGATGACCCCGTGGATGCGCAGGATGCCGCCTCCGGGGGCGCCGAACGTGGCGCCGTTGGTGCCGATCGCCACGCCACGGTTCGCGCTGATCTGCGTGTCGGCGACCGAGGCGATCATCGCCCCGCCGTTGACCGTGATGCTGCCGGGCGTCGCGACGCCCGGCACGGCGCCGAGGCTGGAGTCGGCCAGAACCTGCAGCGTGCCGGAGTTGACCGTCGTCGGCCCGGTATGGGTGTTGCCGGCCGGAAGCACCACCACGCTGGCGCTGTTGCCGCCGACCGGGCCGATCACGACGTTGGTCGCGCCGCCGATCGCCGCGGAGTAGACGAGGCTGCCGGACCCGCCACCGAGACGGAGGGTCGAATCCGCCCAGGACGCCGCGCCGCTGTTCGTCGCCGACCCGACGCCGCCGAAGAAGGTGCCGCTCATCGCGCCCGTGAAGACCAGGCTGTTCGCGCTGTCGGCGCCCGACACCAGGACCGGGACCGTGCCGGTCACCTTCGCGGCCGCCCATTCGATGAAGTCCTGGTCCAGCGCGTAGGTCGACCCGAGGGCCGCGGTGGGGTTGCCGCCCGGGAACGTCAGCGAGCCCGGGATCGCGTTCGTCGTGCCGAGCGCCAGCGTCCCGCCGTTGACCGTCACGGCGCTTCCGCCCAGTCCGTTCTCGGCCATCACCACCAGCGTGCCGGCGTTGAGAACCGTCGGACCGGTGTGCGTGGTCGCGTTGGAGAGGGTCAGCGAGCCGGTTCCCCCCTTCACCAGCGAAAGGTTGCCGCCGATGGCCCCGTTGTAGCTCGTGTTCCCCGCCTGGTTGACGGTCAGCGTGGCGAGCGTCGCGGACGAGTTCGTGACGAGACAGGCATGTCCGGTCGGACTGGAGAACCCGGCGACCGTCTGGTTGAACCCGGCGAGGTCGAAGGTCGACGAATCGCTGGTGATCGCCGCGACGTTGAGCGTCAGCGTCGTGCCGGTCGGCAGGGCGTTGTCGCGACCCAGCGCCAGCGTGCCGCGGACGATGCCGGTCAGACCCGAGTAGGCGTTCGTGCCGGAGAGGATCACCCGCCCGCCCGAGGCGTTGGGGCTGATATAGAGGTTCGATCCCGACACCCCGTTGGAGATCGGCCCCGACACCGTCAGTACGCCGCCCGCCCCCGCGCCAAGGCGGGGCGCGGCGGTACCGGCGTTGCTCTGGAGGAAGACCGGTCCGGTCCATGTCGAAGTGGAATTGGCGGCAGCCTGAAGGGCGCCGAAGTTGTCGCCGGTTCCGCTGATCGCCGCCGTCTCGCCCGAGACCACGACGCCGTTGCCCAGCCGAAGGTACGAACCCGAGGCAATGACCGTCCCGCTGTTCGCGGAACCAAGGCCGCTGCTGTTCGTGATCAGAACACCGCCGCCGTTGATCGTCGTCACCCCGTCGTAGGAATTCGCCCCGCCCAGCGTCAACAGGCCGCCGCCGTTCTTGGTCAGCCCCCCGACGCCCGACATGGCGCCCGCGAGCCCGACATTGTTCCCCGCCGAATCCAGGATCGCCCCGCCGCCGAGGATGGAATAGGTCGTGCCCGCCACGGGCATCCAGAAGTTCTGGTTCGCCGTCGCACGCACCGTCGCGCCGTTGAACGTGATCGAGAGGTTCATGCTGCCCGACCGGGAGATCTGGTTCACCTGGAAGAGACCGCCGTTGAAGTTGATCTCGCCGATCGTCGAATTCGCAGCCTGGATGCTGCCCACCATGCCGGTGCCGCTGTTGATCGTGAGGACCGCACGGGCGCCGGAGTTGCCGAAGAGCATCGTCTGGTTGGTCGCGCTGACATACTTGCCGCCGTCGATGATGACCGCCGCGTAGCTGTTCGCCCCATTGCCCACCAGGTCGCCGCCCGCGCCGCGGGTCTCCAACGTTCCCCCGGTGACGTACAGCGTTCCCGAGGATCCGGTGCCGTCCCCGATGCGCAGCACGCGGCCGCTGCCCGTCGTCGTATTGGTGTTGGCGTAGAAGCCGTCGCCCAGGGCCGCGGTGTAGTACAGCGCGTTGCCGGTGCCGTTCGTGATGAAGATGCAGGCGTAGTTCGTCCCGCCGATGCCCGGGACGCTTCCCAACCGCCAGTTGCCCGCGGTGGACCAGTCGGTATCGACCGTGCCCGCCCACCCGTAGGCCGTCACCTGGGCCGACGCCCCGCCGGCCGAGAGCACGAGCAGGCCGGCAGCCAGTGCGAGAACCCGAACGAATCGCTGCTTCAAGGCGCCGTCCTCCCGTTAAATCCGCCCATTCCAGACGCTTCCATTACCACGTTGATTTCCCACCCTCGACTTCCAGACAATTGAGCCTACCATCCGGCGCACTCTCAGGCAAAGCCTCTTCTTGACTTTTCTGCAGCTCGCCGGACCCGCGGCGAGGTTGCGCCCCCCGGCCGGATGGGATAAACGGGGCGGAGGGGCGACGACGATGAAGACCCTTCAACGGCGGAAGCGGTTCGGCGGGATCCGGGGGCGCGCGGCCGCCGCATGGCTTTCGGCGTCCGCGGCGGGAGCAACGGAGTTCACCTCGGACTGGCGGGGATCCAGGGTGTGGACCGGCCCGGCGTGCTGGGCGAATCCCCTCCAGGACTGGCGCGTGGAGGACGGCGAGCTCGTGGGCGACGCCGCCCGGGCGCGCACCGTGCATTTCCTGACCCACGACGTCCGCGCGGGAACCGGCGACCTCGCCGTCGAGGTCACCCTCCGCCTCGATTCCGGGCGGCCGCCGTCGATGCCGGACAAGGTCTGGGGCGGATTCGCCCTCGGGCTGCGCGGCGCGCTCGACGACGCCCGCCACGCCCTGATCTATTCCGACATGCGCATCGATGCCGGCCTGCGCGCGGACGGCCGGGTGTTCGTCGGCGACGCCGTCGGCGAGGGCTCCGTCGACCCCGCGAAGCCGTCGCGCCTCGCCCTTCGCGCCGACGCCTCGGGATCCGACGCACGCCTGACCGTCACCGCCACGCAGGACGGCCGCTCGTCAACCGCGACCGCCCTCGTTCCCTCCGCCCGGCTGCGCGGCAACCTCGCCCTGGCTTCCGAGTCTCCACGACGCCGGCCGACCGAGGGGGACCGCCCGCCGATCCGCTGGCGATTCCGCGACGGGCACGGTTCCGGATCGCTCGTGGAATCGCACCCGGAACGCGCGTTCGGTCCGATCCTGTGGACCCAGTACGCGCTGAGCCGCGGCGTGCTGAAACTCTCCGCGCAGTTCCCGCCGCTGGGCCCGGCGGATGCGCACGACGCCGTCCTCCAGATGCGGCGCGGCGGCCTTTGGGTCGACGTCGCCCGGGCCCCCATCGACCCGATGGCCCGCACGGCGGTCTTCCGCGTCGCCGACGGGTCCAGCGCCGGGGACACGCCCTACCGCGTCATCTACCCGTGGCAGGGCGGCACCGCGGAATGGGCCGGGACGATCCGACGGGAACCCGTCGATCGCGACGGCCTGGTCGTCGCCGCCTTCTCCTGCGACATCGGCACCGCCTTCCCCCAGCCGCGCATGGTCCGCAACGTGGCGATCCAGAACCCCGACCTCCTCTGCTTCCTCGGCGACCAGATCTACGAGAGCTACGGAGGCTTCGGCATGACCCGGGCCCCCACCGACGTCGCGATGCTCGACTACCTCCGCAAGTACTACCAGTTCGGCTGGACGTGGAGGGACCTGCTGAAGGACCGGCCGTCCGTCATCATCCCCGACGACCACGACGTCTTCCAGGGCAACTTGTGGGGGCACGGCGGCCGGGCGCTGCCGGGCGCCGGCGAGAAGGACTTCGCCGACGGCGGCTACGCCATGCCGCCGGACTGGGTCAATGCCGTCCACCGGACCCAGACGGGCCATCTGCCCGACCCGCCCGACCCCGCGCCGATGGACCAGGGCATCTCGGTCTACTTCACCGACATGGTCTACGGCCGCGTCAGTTTCGCGATCCTCGAGGACCGGGCCTTCAAGACCGGCCCGCGGTCCGTCCTCAAGGGCCGCCCGGCCGGCGCCGCGGCCTACGATGTGCCCGCCGACCTGCTCGGCGCGCGCCAGGAGCGCTTCCTGCGCGGCTGGGCCGCGGACTGGCGGAACGCGGACCTGAAGGTCGCGCTGTCGCAGACGATCTTCTGCAAGGTCACCACGCACGCCGGGCAGGATCTCAAGCCCGGAGGCTTCGACACCGACTGCGGCGGGTGGCCGCCGGCCGGTCGGCGGCGGGCGCTGGAGGAGATCCGCCGCGGGTTCGCGTTCTCGATTCATGGCGACCAGCACTCCGGCGCCCTCGTCCACCACGGCCTCGACGACTGGGAGGACGCCAACGTGGCGTTCCTCGTCATGGGCACCGCCAACGGCTTCCCGCGCGCCTGGTGGCCCGATGCGCCGGGGGAGGGTTTCGTCGCCGGCCGGGCGCCATGGACGGGCCGGTACCGGGACATCTACGGCAACCGGATGACCGTGCTCGCCGCCGGAAACCCCGAGAAGGGGTCGAACACCTTCAAGGGCTACGACCCGCAGGAGATCGCCCACCTCAAGGGTTCCGGCCACGGGATCGTCCGCCTCGACAAGGCCAACGGCACGGCAACCTTCGAGTTGTGGCGCCACGACTTCGACGCCGCGGCGCCGAAGCCCGGCGACCAGTTCCCTGACTTCCCCCAGACGCACCGCCTCGAGGACAACTACGCCCGCCGCGCCGCCGCCTGGCTGCCGACGCTCGATGTGAGTGGCGTGACGAACCCCGTCGTGCAGATCGTCCGCGAGGAAACGGGCGAGGTTGTCTACACGCTGCGCATCCGCGGCACGACCTTCCGCCCGCGGGTCTTCGCGGAGGGCGCCTACACGATCCACGTCGGGGAGCCGGGAACGGAACGCGAGAAGGCCGTCCGGGGCGTGCGCGCGGGACCCGCACACGAAACCGCGCGGTTGTCCGTTCGATTGTGAACGCAGGAAGGAGCCGCCCGATGCCGTCCATGAACCGCCGCCTGTTTCTCGCAGCAACCGCCACCGGGATCGCCGGGATCGTCCTGGCCCGCCGCGCCCCCGCCGCCGCGGCGCCCGGCGGACCGAAGCTCCGCGTCGCCTGCGTCGGCGCAGGCGGACGCGCCGCCGCCAACATCGGGGGGATCGCCGGTTCCGTCGAGTTCACCGCATTCGCCGACGTCGACGAGAAGCGGGCGGCGGGAACGTACAAGAAGTTCCCCGGCGTGAAGCGCTTCCGGGACTACCGGACGATGCTCGACGCCGTCGGCCGCGACACGGACGCCGTCGTCGTCTCGACCCCCGATCACACGCATGCCGTCGTGGCGCTGGCCGCGATCCGGATGGGCAAGCACGTCTTCTGCGAGAAGCC
>CAYODK010000184.1:0-11793 GCA_964402695.1 uncultured Verrucomicrobiota bacterium | reverse complement strand
GCGCCGCCGGTCATCGAGGCCGCCGTCGCGGCGCCGGTCGCCGGACCGCCGGACACCGTGGCTGCGCCGGACGGCGCGGCGGCGGACCCGTACGACGGCATGGACTCGCTCGCCCGGGTCGCGGAGGCCAAGGACTACACGCTCGTATACGACCTCGACCTTGCGAAGCTCGGCGCGACGGTCAGCTATGAAGCGGACACCTCCGCCGCCGCGCCCCGCTTCGACCGCGTGGCCTATCTGATCGAACTGAAGAAGAAGAACGAGCCGGCGCGCTTCCTGTGGGTCTCGATGGACGCTTTCACGACGGAGGCCGCGAAGCTCGGTGTGCCGGTGGCCGGGTCCGGGGCGGTGTTCCAGCAGACGGTGGAGAATCTCACCGTCGTCACCGATGTCGCGGGCATCGCCACCGGCGAGCGGATGGGAGCCGGTAACATCGAATTCTGGGCCTCGAATTACGGAACCAAGAACTCGGCGGGCGTGCCGGGCGCCAGCGACGCGGACTACGACTTCGGAGATGCCCCCTCGGACCCGCCCAACGGGCACGGATCCATGCAGATCCACCATACCGCCGCGAAACAGACGCTCTTCGCGATCAACAACTGGCGCAAGGGCGGCGCGTCGGCCGACATCGGCATCGGTAACAACAGTGCGAAGACGAGGGGGAAGCGCTGCTTGGACTGGACCTTCGCCGGCAACGGCGGAACCTATTCGGCCAAACGGCTGCGCGTCTTCGTCCACCCCGCGCCGTGACGCGGCTCCGATGTCGCGGCGCCGTCTTCAGAAGCCGGCGCCAAAGGGGTGCGGATGTCCGCGAAGGGGACGACGGCGAACGCCACCTCGTCGTACCGCTCCTTCTTGCTGGACGCGTCGTCCAGATCGCCGCGCTCGTACAGGATGCCGACGCTGCCGTCGGGCATGACGGCGATGTCGGAGTAGCCGGTGAAGTTCGGGGCGGGCTTCTTCGCGTAGCGGAAGGCCCGGATCCAGGTGCGACCGTCGTCCTCGCTGAGCTTGAGCGTGCCGTCGGAGCGCATCTCCCCGTTGGCCGGATTCGAGAAGAGGATGTTCCCCTTCCCCGTCCGCGGATTCAGGGAATGGAACATAAGGCTGGCCTGGCAGCCGCGAGGCTCGACGAGCTGCGCTTCCAGCCAGGTCTCCGTGAACGTCGCGCCGCCGTCCCGGCTGATCGAGACGACGCGGTGATTCTCGCGGTCGTACTGGTTGCGGCAGTTGAACATCAGCTCGCCGTTGCTCAACTCGACCGCCGTCGCCTCCGAGGTCCTCTCGCGCGGCACGCTGCCGCCGATGCGCCACGTCTCGCCGTTGTCGTCGGAGTAGATGGCGTGCGTGAACATGCGCGTACGCTGTGCGTTGTGGCGCGCGGGGATGACGACCCGGCCCTTGTGCGGCTCGCGTTGCTTGACGATGCCGTGGCAGGGACCGGTGCCGTACCACTCCCAGCCCTTGTCGTAGACAGACGCGGTGATGCTGCGGGCTTTCGACCACGTGATACCGTCGTCATCCGAGTGCATGACGAACACCTCGCGCGTCGTGCGGTCCTTCTCG
Source organism: uncultured Verrucomicrobiota bacterium (assembly GCA_964402695.1). Lineage (GTDB taxonomy): Bacteria > Verrucomicrobiota > Kiritimatiellia > PWTM01 > PWTM01 > VGWF01. The sequence goes on along the minus strand of CAYODK010000184.1, from coordinate 10,227 downwards.
GAGGGAATCCACTTGTTCCAAAGCCAGACGAGCAGGATCCGCCCCGACGGCAGCACCACCGGGCACTGGTTCTTGCAGGGATTGCGGCCGTCGTTGGCGAGCACCTGCAGCGGCCCCCAGGTCCGCCCGCCGTCGGTGGAGCGCTTGAGGACGACGTCCATGTCGTCCTCGTCCTTGTGCCCGTTGACCCGTCCCTCGCAGAACGCCAGCACCGTCCCCTGCGTGCTGACCACCAGCGTCGGACAGCGGTAGCAGGCGTAGCCGTCCATCCCCGCCGCAAACGGCACCGATTCCACCCGCCCGCCCAGGCGTTCGACGGAGAGCGCCGCCGGGGGGATCGCAAGAAGCAGGACGGCGAGGAGCGCGGGGGGGTGTCTCACGGTTGCACCATGCGTCCGCATCCCATTCAGCGGCCCCCGCCGCCGACCGATTCGCCCCATCTCATATGGGCCTTGATCATCTCGCCGGCTCGCGCGGATTCGCCAGCCAGCAGGTTGTCCCTCTCTCCGATGTCCTGGTCGAGGTTCACGAGCGACGCCGGCGTGCTGCGTTCCCCCATCAGCTTCCATGGGCCGCGGCGCACGGCCCACGAGTCGCCGACTTGCCAGTGCAGGTCGCGCGGCGCGCCGGCGCCGGCGCCTTTGAGGATGGGCATGATGTCCATGCCGTCGAAGATCCGGGCGGCCGGCAGACTCGCGCCGGCGAGAACCGCGAAGGTCGGCAGCAGGTCCATGGTCATCACGGTTTCACCGCTGGTCGATCCCGCGGGAATCGTGCCCGGCCACGAAGCGATGAACGGCACGCGGTGCCCCCCTTCGTGCAGACTTCCCTTCTTGCCGCGCAGGTTGGCGTTCGCCGCGAAGCTGCGGGGAGCGGCCGGCCCGTTGTCCGAGCAGAAGATCACGAGCGTGCTGGAGGCGAGCTGGTGTCTGCCCACTTCCGCGATGACCGCGCCGACGGATTCGTCCAGCGCGCGGATCATCTCCTTGTAGGTCTCCACCGGCGACTTCGTTCCGCCGGGCTCGCGCCCCTGCAGGGGGACGTGCGGCGCCGCGTGGGCCAGGTACAGGAAGAACGGGACGTCCTTGTTCCGCGCAATGAAGTCGGCCGCATGCCGGGTCAGAAGATCGGTGGTGTAGCCCGCCTCGTTCCCGATCGTCCTCCCGTTCCACCAATCGAGCTGCTTCAAGCCGTACCCCGCCACATGCGTGTGGTAATCCACGTTGCCGCCCACGAAACCCCGGAATTCGTCGAAGCCGTGGTTCATCGGATGGAACTTCACATCGTACCCGAGATGCCACTTGCCGATGAGCGCGGTGCGGTATCCGGCCCCGCGTAGCACCTCCGGCAGAGTCAGCTCGTTCGTCGACATTCCCCAGGCCCAGCGCTGGACCGGGTTCGCCTTGCGCTGCTCGCGGAACACGGGCGAAAGCTCCCCGTCGGCAACCTCCACGCAACGCTGCGGATACCGCCCGGTCATCAGCGCCGCGCGCGTCGGGGAACAGAGCGCACCGTTGCCGTGGAAGTCGGTCAGGCGCATGCCGCCGGCGGCAAGTCGATCGATGTGGGGGGTCCTGACTTCCGTGTTGCCGTAACAGCCGGGTGTTCCATATCCCAGGTCATCGGCCAGGATGAGGACGAGATTGGGCCGGCCCCGGCCCGGCAGGGCTGCCGCATCGGCGGCGCGCGGCGCGGACGGCAGCGCGGACAGGAAAGCGGCGAGGAGCACGAGGGCGGCGTCCCCGGAGGTCGTCGCATGTCCGGTCACGGGAGTCGGCCCTCTGCCACGACCGCCCCGGGATCCAGTTTGACCACCCGCACGAAGCGGATGACCGCGTCGCCTTTCAGCGCGCGGATCTGCAGGTCCATCCCGGTGTACCCCAGGCCCGGGAACCACGCGTCCTTGAGAATGAAGGTGACCGTCCTGGCCGCGCCCGAGTCGCCGCAGGTCACCGTGCGCGTCGCGGCGATCCTGTCGCCGGCGGCATACTCCAGTCGCCATTCCGCATGGGCCCGTTCGAGGTAGGTGATCTTCACGGCGACGGCGTGCGGCCCGCCGGCGAGGAACGCCTCGTCCACGCCGAAGCGGATCAGGGACTGCCCCGCGGCCGTCAGGGTCTTTCGCGCGGTCCAATCGTACAGATGCCCCTTGTCGAACTCGAACATCTGCGGCGGGACCTCGACCTTCTCGGTCGCCTCGGTGCGCGCGCCGTCGGCATCGCGCTGGTACAGCCATCGCTCGAAGTTCTTCACCGGCCGGCCGTTCCTGCCGCCCTTGACGACGCTTTCGCGAAGGGAACACCAGGCATCGGGCGCATCGCGGACGGTCTTGCCCAGTTCCAGGGCCAGGTAGTGGAGCAGCGGCGGGTTGATCAGCCACGGGCCGCCTTCGGCCCAGACGAAGTTGCGCCGCATCTGCAGCATTCGCAGCGTGGATTCGCGGTAGCGGTGGGGAAAGGTCTCGATCGGGCCGAAGCGTTCCACGTGGCCGGCGGTGTACTCCTCGTTCTCGTCGCCGGACGCGCGGTTCTCCGCGATGAGCGGACACGCCTCGTTCACGACCAGGTAGCCGTCGGCGTCGAGCTCCTGGCCCAGCCCCGGATTGGGCGCGTGCAGCAGGTAGTGCTCCACGAACCCGTTGCGCTGGCCCATGCCGAGCTTGAGCGCCAGGACCATGTCGTCCTCCTTGGCGGAGACCAGGCACAGCTTGTGCGCCACACCCTTGAACGCCTCCGCCCATGCCCGCATCCGCTGCTCGAAGAGCGCACGACGCGGATCGCCGACCGGCGGACCCGCCCCCTCTTCGCCGCGCGACGCGGAGACCAGGTGCAGGTAGCAGATGTCCAGCTCCTTCATCTGCGGAATGCCGCTCCGGCCGAACGCCTCGACCAGCTTCAGGTATCGCCGGTGATATTCCGGATGGTAGATGTCCATGTTGACGACCTGGAACGGGATCGACTTGTTCGGCGGCTCTTCGATCAAGGGGATGCCGTGCGCCTTGAGCCAGAGCGGGGCCGTTCCGGGTTCGGTCTTCCTGAGGGTCCTGTCCTGCAGGCTCTGGAAGTAGCGAGTTTCCCAGACGGACGCCCCCAGCCCCATCTTGACGGCGTACTTCCCGCCTTCGCTCTCCCTGAGGATCTCCCGCCGGACGGCCTCGAAGTCAAAGGCGCCCTCCACCGGTTCAGCCTCCCGCCACGAGGCGCGAACGGAGCGCTGGATGCGGCCGGGGAACTCCGCCGGGACCAGCTTCTCGCTGATCTGGATCCCGCTGAACCGCGCCGGCTTCACCCACGGCGGCAGCGACCAGTCGTCGCCGTCCACGGTGTGGTCCGTCGGATTCCATGCGTGGAAGGAGTACGTCTTGGTGAAGAGCGTGGCGGCCTTCCGGTCGAAGTCGGACTGCGGCGCACCGCGCCCATGCACCACGACCAGAAGCGACGCCAGCACGACGGCAGGAAAGAGGCGGATGGGTTTCATGGCCGGCTCCGGGGATTTCCAATCATTGGAAACCCCATTGTTCACATCTTCCAAGGCTTGGAAAGCCGGAAGGCCCGCGGGTGTCGAGTGGCCCGTGGCGAGTGTCAGACCGGAAGGCATCGAACCCCGGGCGTGGGGCAGGCACTCCTGCCTGCCCCCACGGTTCCATCGCTTCGCGCCTCTTCGTTCGGCCGCCGGGCTTGTCGCGCCGGAGCGTCAGCGAAGGCGGAGCCGGCGGCCCTCCCCGGGCATTCGCTTGCGATACTCCCGAGCCGGCACTCGACACTTGCCCCTCGACCCTCGCCCCCGCCCCTCGACCCTCGCCCCTTTCCTCATTCGGCTGACCTTTCGCCTGCCTTCCTCCGGGCCGGACGACGGAGATTACGATTATGAGCACGATTACGATCGGAATATAGAGGCGCGCTCCGGGATGTCCCGTGTCGTAATCGTAATCCTGATCGTAATCGCGATCGTCCGTCCCGCGCCCTTCGGTCCTCCACCTTCCACCATCCACCCTTGACCTTCCGCGCCGTTTGCGGCGCGCCCGCTCACCGACCCGCGGCGTGGTCATCGAAGACGGCGAGCAGGGCGTGGTAGTTGTCCACCAGCAGCCCCTCGTAGCCGTGGCCGCCGCCGTTCCAGTCGCGCCAGTCGACGGAGAGGCCACTGGCGTCGAAGCCTTGGAAGCCGTTTCCGGCGTAGGTCCGGAGCATCGGATGGAAGATCCGTCGCGCGTCCGCGACGCGGCCGAGCTTGTAGAGCGCCTTGACCGTGTAGTAGGCCCAGCAGCCGGTCGCGCCGCCGTTCTCGTAGTACTGGAATCCGTCGCTGCCGTCCTCCAGCCGCGGCACGCCGTGGACCTCCGGCGCCGTTTCGTGGAAGACGTAGTCCCCCTTCCGCACCGGCACCAGATTTCCGGGCAGGCCGAGGTCGAACCGCGTGTAGCCGGCATCCTTGATCTTCGCGAGCAGACGGTCCATGACCGCGTTCGCCGCCGCATCGTCGAGCAGCCCGAAGGTGACGGCCATCCCCTGGATGAACGCGAAGGCGTAGTCGTGCAGCGCGCCGTCCCTGCTCTTCCATCCGGCGATCAGCCCGGTCGCGGGATTCAGCAGCGCCGGCGCGTAGGCCGCGCGCAGCCGCTCCGCCTTCGCGGCGAAGAACTCCGCATCGTCCGCATGCCCGAGCTCCCGAGCCAGCGCCGCGAACATCGTGCCCGCACGGTAGGCCAGCGCGTTGCCGAAGGCATCCTCGTGCCCGAAGTTGATCGTGTCCCACCAATTCGCCGGCCGCTTCTCGGCCAGCGGGCGGTCGCCGTAATTCCCGGTTCCCGGGTACTCGATCAGACCGTTGCCGTCCTTGTCGGACGCGAACATCTCGCGCCCCCACGCGGCCAGCTTCGCGTAGTTGGCCTTCGCCCAGGCGAGGTCGCGCGAACTTTCGACGTAGTTGCAGGCCGAGATCAGGAACGACGGCAGGCTGTCGAGGGAGGTCCACGGCGTCTTCCACGCGATCAGGTCGGCGTCCGTCGGCGTGCAGGCGTAGCCGACCTGCCCGTAGCCGAGCGCACCGGACAGGTAGCGGTCGAGCGTCATGCGGATCAGGTCGTTGGCCGTCAGCCCGTCGGCCAGCGGCGGCGTGTGCCGGGCGAGGTCGGAGTATTCGAAGAGCGTGAACGCGCAGGGATCGCTCGACGCATTGTTGGCGAGCATCTGCACGCGCGGGTTGACTTGGAACATGTTGAGCCAGTCGCGGCGGAAGCCGTCGTAGAGTGGGTTGGCCGCGATGCCCGGCAGGTCCGGGTGGATCGACACCACCTCGAGCCGGTATTCGAGGGGCTTCGAACCGGCGGGGGCGGGCGGGAACGCGACGCGCACGAAGGACGGCTTCACGCGCCGCCGCGCGTCGTAGTCGAGCGTCGCGCCGGCCGCGTCGCAGGTGATCCGCAGCGTGCCCATGCCCGGCATGTGCAGGAGGCACGGCAGGCTCATCCGCCGCTCGCCCGGCTTCATCAGGCCGAGCAGCGTGGCGTGGTTGGCCTTCTGGTCGATCGTCAGCGTGAACGGCGGCGCCGCGACGCCCGGCGCGGCCTCGGAGCGCAGTATCAGCGCCGTCTCCGTCCACGCCACGGTCCACACCGGCTTGCCGCCCAGAGTATACGTCCGACCGTCCCGCGCGAGGCCGGCCACGGCGTTCGTCTCCGGGAGGACCGGGTTCTGCGCCAGCGCGCCCCGCCCGAGCGAATCGACGGAGAAGACCGCGAACGCCGGTGCCGCCGTCGAGAGCCCGACGGCGAGGTGCTTCGACTGGAAGTCGGGCGCCGCGGCGCATGCGGAAACCGCGGCCAGTCCGATCGTCAGGGCAAGTCTCATCTTCATGGGTTTCCTTTCGCCTCGAACTCCATCGCGCTGCGCCCGGCTTCGCCGGCTTGCCTGGCAGGCGGGTCGCAGTTCATCACCTCGACGTTCGTCGCGCTGTCGATCACCGGCTCCATGGCGAAACGCGGGCCCGATTCGGGTCGGCTGCAATGCACATGGTTCGCCCGCAACGCTTGCGCCTCCCTGACGAACAACCAGGGGATCCAATGCCGCGGATCGGGCGCGGGAAGGCTGGGCATCGGTGCGAGCTCGAACAGCGGCTTGAACAAGGGGCGGTTGCGGCCGTAGCGCAGCGTCAGCGCCCAGTCGCTCAACTCCACATCGCGGATGTTGCTCCCCTCGCCGATGACGAGGATGCTGTTTTCCGAGTCCGCGCGGACGTTGCGGACGGAGATGTCCCCGATGCGGCCGGAGCCGGCCGCGCACAGCACCAGCGGCTCGCCCTTGCCCCACCACCCACCGGCAAACAGCCGCGTCTCCATCACCACGTCTTGGATGCGCACGTTCTCCACCCAGCCCTTGTCGCGGGCGAAGATGGCGAGCCCGCGATTGGTGTCCTTGATGACGAGGCCGCTGACCGTGACGTTGCGCACCTTGCTGGCCTGGTGCCCCAGCCGCAGTGCCGCCGAGCGCGAGGTCATGACGCAGTTGCTGATGACGTAGTTCTCGGCAACTTCGTCCCAATCCGTGATGCCCGTGACGGCGATGCAATCGTCGCCGCAGGAGAACAGGCAGTCGCTCACGCGCACGTTCTTGCTGCCGCAGAAATGAAGTCCGTCGCAGTTGGGCGTGCGCAGGTTGTTGGCGATGGTGAGGCGCGCGACCTGGATGTCGCGGCATACGCTGAACGTCATGGTCCAGCAGGGCGCGTTGCGAATCGTCACGCCATCGGCGCGCAGCCGCTGGCACCGATGGAAGAAGATCGGCTGCGTCGGTCGCGGCCGGGCGTGCGATGCGACGGTTTCCTGCCGCTGGCGTTCGTCGAGTTCGACGCCGCTGCACAGCGCGGAGTCGCTGCGATACTGGCTGAAGTCGATGAACGCGCCGTCGTTGAGGTCGATCGTGCCCTCGCCGGTAATGCGGATGTCGGCCCGGTCGATCGCCCACAGCAGCGAGTGCGTTGGCCCCAGTTCGTTGTGGCGGAAGGCCAGCGGCGGGTAATCCTCCATCTTGCCCGAACCGCTCAGCACCGCGCCGGGGGCGAGATGGAGCGTGATGTTCGACTTCAACTCCACGGAACCCGAAATGAAGGTGCCCGCGGGAACGACCACCGTCCCGCCGCCTTGGGCAGCGCACTCGTTGACGGCGGACTGAATCGCTCTTGTGTTGAGAGTCTTTCCATCGCCGACGGCGCCGTAGCTGGCGAGATCCACCACCCGCGCGGCGTTGCCCGCCAGCGGGAGGAGCGAAGCGACCACCATGGTCCCGAGAGCATGCTCTCTCATTGGACGGCTCCCCGATCGCGGCTGATTCGACGCTCCATCACCGGGATGAGCCGCACCGGCCCCAGCAGGCCCGACGGCAGAAGGGGATCTCCCTTCTTCCACATCTTGACAACGGCAAACGAAATCCGGCGCGGATCCGGTCGGGGCTGCTTGTTCTTCACCCATGGGGGCCAGGCCTCAATTGACCCCTTGATCCACGAGTGATCCGGCGTGCAATCATCCGGGTAGTTCTCGTCGCCGATCATCCGGTTGGGCCAGAGGTTGACCACTTCGACCTGCAGGTCGTTCACGCCTTGTCGCAGCTTCCCGCTGACGTCGTAACGGAAGGGCGGCTTCCACAAGACCTCCAGCGGTTGACCATTGAGCGTTGCTTTGGCGATCACTTCCACCCGCCCCAAGTCCAGGTAGACCCGCGGCGGCACTTCCTCCACCCTGAACCTGCAATGATAAAGGGCAGTCCCTGAGAAGTACTTCACCCCGTCATCCGGGTGCTCGGTCCAGGATATCAACCGATCCAACTGGACCTGTTCGGGGGCACCCAGGCCCTTGGTGAAGTCTAGTTTCCACGGGCCCTTGATTCCCATCGGCGCCGCCACAGGGGGGACAGCTACTCTCTGTGTGGACCCGTTCGACCACCTCAACTCATAGTCGCCGCCGCATTCGGCCTGAAGGGAGATTTCGTTACCTTCTTGCTTCACAACGTAGGGCGTTTCGACCGTTCCCGGCAGATCAAGACACTGTCCATCCTTGACCGACACCGAGTACGGCTTCCCGTTGAAGTCATAATCGACTTTCAGTGTCTTCACGACGCCGCGGGAGGGATCGCCCTTTAGCTGCGTGAATTTCTCCAGAACCACTCTTCCTTGTTCAATCCGGCTTCTCAACGATTCCGTCACATCCAAGACGGGGCCGTTCGTGCCAGAGTATGTCGCCTGCTTGATGATCAACGAACCGGCTTCCCGGACCTGCACCTGGGTCAGGTGGGGACTCGGCTGCCGGGATTGAAAGACCACAAACACCGACCCCGAAGGATCGAACGTGAGCGGGATCTCCGTCGTCCCGTTCTCCTCACGGTACAGACAGCACGGCTCGATCCGGCCCGTGTCCGGGTACCACAGCTCCGGCGTCCGGCCCGTCACCCGAAACCGGCAGTTGACGGTCCCGGACATGTCGCTGGCGTTCGCCACGAAATAGACCTCGGCATCCCCAATCCGACGATGCCCGGCGTGTAAGATCTGTGTCTTGCTCTGATACTCGAAATCCGGCGGCAGGCCGTCTTCTCGCAGGATATCGTTGAACGACTTCTCGGGACGAACCCAGCCTCGGAGTTCCTCCCGCAGTGCATCGAACTCCTTCGCATTGTCGGCATCGCCAAGGCTCGGCGAGTATTCAGGAGCACAGCCGACCACCTGCGCGCCGCTCCTGGCCAGAGCATGAATCACCTTGAGCGAGGCCAGGGTCATCCGCTTGTTCGAAGGCAGAACAAGATATCGGTAGGTCTTCCCCTTGGGCAATACGAGCAGCCCCTTGTCCACCTTCATCCGCATCAGCGGTTCCAGCGTGCATGCATCGAAGTCATAGCCCTCCGGCAATGGAGGATCGAACGGGCCATAACGATCGGGGCTGTCGTCGCCCTGGAAGTAGATGACGTCGGCCTGGGGAGTTCCCTGTTGAAGGATCGTCTGGCAGCGCGTCAGGTAACCGCCGATGAACTCCGGCGCGCCGCGCTTCCACCATGTGTTGTTGCGATCGAAATGCGTCCCGCACCCGCCGCACGACAAGCAGGGCTTCACGTTTTCCGCCAGCCAGGGTTGATGCGAGCTGACGTGCAGCACGAACCGGTTGACGCCACTGCAGTAGGCCCAATCCCCCAGTGCCTTGAGCTTGTAGGGGTGATTGCTCCAGCGGTCGTAGGAACCTGAAGTGAAAGCCTCCGCCGCGATGATGGGGCGTTCGTTCGCGCGGCCCGCAAGAAGGCCGGCCTTGTTGGGGACCATCAACCCCTTCTGCTTGGGATTCGTGGCGGTCCAGAACTCGATCTGCGGAATATCAGCCGCATTGGCCACCTGCAACGCGCTCCATGGACCCGTGTAGGGTTCGTTGCTGAACAGGATTCCATCTTGCGCGCAGCGTTTCGCCAGCTGCTCGAAATGCGCCTTGGTGAAGAGGTCGCTGATCGTCCGGCGATAGTCCCATAGAAACCGCTCGCTCTGCTGGAGATCTCCGACCGGTCGCCCGGTCAGACACGGGAGATAGGGGACCAGATCGTAGCCGCGCAGCTCTGCGAAGCGTCGGGGGAACTCCCTGGTCCAGGTCTGGCTGCCGGCCTCATAGCTGTCGACGTGGTAGTTGACGAACGACTTCTCCGCGAGCGCCTTTCCGATCCGCGCCATCATGGGGCGCACGCAGTGGTCGTAATGATGGTTCGCCGCCTCCTCGCTCATCTTGTCACACTCCAGCCCCTGCCCACCTTCGGGCGCAGGGCGAACTCGGGCCCCTGCCGGAGTATGGCCAAAACGCAGGACCGTCCAGCGCCCCGCTGGAGCCGTCCAGACAAGCCGGCCTTTCGCATCCATCTTGGGGGAAAGGTCGACGATCGTATTCTTGGAAATGGCGAAGCCCAGCTTCTCTTCCGTGTCCGCGGGGCGCAACTGATCCACCGTGCCTTCACACCCTCTGGAGTAGCCGGCCTTGTCGACCCAGCGGCTGATGCGACTGCCGCCTGCCAACCGAATCTCATGCACGCGGCACGTTTCGGAGAACACGAGACGAAACCTGGAGGCTTTCACGGCGTCAAAGGCGGCAGACCCGAGGTGCACCGGTAGATCCGAATGGACCGACCGGCAATGGGTGAGTGGCCTGAATGCATTCTGTCTTTCATCCCAATACGACAACGTCGCGTCAACGTCGCGGCCGCGGATGAACAG
>CAYODK010000183.1:0-11838 GCA_964402695.1 uncultured Verrucomicrobiota bacterium | reverse complement strand
TTCGCCGCCGTGTATCCCGTGCCATTGTTGTTGGTGCCGATCGCGACGTTGACCCGGCCCGCGCCGCTGGAGTCCCGCAGCAGCAGGCCGCCGGTCGCATCGTTGAACAGCAACTGTCCGCTGTCGCGGTTGACCGACCCCAGATTCAGGTTGTCCGTGTACAGGATGTTCGTCCCGGACCCCAGGCGGAGCTGGTTGATGGCTCCGATATTGCTTCCGCCAACGGTGATCGTGGCCGCCCGGAGCACGTTGGACGCCGACAGGATCATGGTGCTCCGGTCGCTGGCGTTGTTGTCGCCGTTGGCCGAGATCGTCATCGCCCCGGTGCCGAGGTCCATCAGGAACGCGCCGAGGCCGGAGAAGTCCACCATCGTCCTCCCGCTCCTGTCGGTCCCGAGGGCGACCAGGCTCGTGCGGAACGTGCCGCCGTTGGTGTTCACGACCAGCGTGCCGCCGCCGGTGGCGGCGAGGTTGGCGCTCGAGTTGTCGACGTTCGCGCCGACCGCGACGTTGCCGTTGACCGTCAGCGTCCGGCCCGCGCCGATGACGAGCATGTTGGTGACCGCGCCGCCCGTGCTGGAGACTCCCAGCCCGCCGAGGGTCTGGTCGTAGGCGCCGAGATCGAATGTGCCGGCGGTGGCCCCGTCGCCCAGCACCAGCGCCGTCGTCGTCGGAAGCGCATCCGACAGCCCGAGCGTCACGACGCCCTGCCGCACCGTCGTGCTGCCGGTGTAGAGCTGCGCGGCATTGACGGTCAGCGTTCCGGTCCCGGCCTGGACCAGCGAACCTGCGCCGCTGACGACGCTCGCAAGGTGGTAGGCATCCGACCGGTTGAACACCAGCGCGCCGTTGTTGAGGATCGCCCCGCCGCCGAGGGATCCGGTCGTGCCGCCGTCGCCGATCTGCAGCGCGCCGTTGGCGAGGATCCAGGTTCCGCCGGTGTACGTGTTCGCGTTGGTGATCACAAGCGTGCCGGAACCGACCTTGGCCAGGCCCAGCGCCCCGGCGCCGGTGTCGGCGATCGAGTTCTCCAGCGTCCGGGTCCCCGCCGATGTGTCGAAGCCCAGGAACGAGCCCGCCAGGAAGTTGCCGGTGGCGAGCATCGCGGCGGTCTCGGCCTCGGTCACCGCGTTGCCGACGGCGAGGATGATCCCGTTGGACACGGCGTAGGTGCCCGCGGCGAAGATCCCCGGCAGCGCGTTGGTCGACGCGATCGACAGCGCGCCGGCGGCGATCACGGTGCCGCCCGCGTAGGTGTTCGTCCCGGTGAGTGTCAGCACCCCGGTGCCGAGCTTGGTCAGCCCGCCGACGCCCTGAAGGGGCTGGCCAACGGTGATGTTGTAGGCCTGCACGTCGAACACCGCCCCGCCCGCCAGCACGTTCGCCGCGTCCAGGCCGGTCATGAACGTCGTCGAATTCTCCAGGGCCCGCAGGATGCCGCCGTCGAAGTTGAACTCGCAGAGGCCGCCCCCCGCGTCCTTGGACACCAGCGACACCTCGATCTCACCGCCGGGGCGCAGGTTGACGATGGAGTGGGCGGAGGCCTCTCCCATCTGCAGCTTGCCGGCGGTCCCCGACGCGTTCATCGCGATCCGGCCGGCCACGTCGAGAATGTTCGTCGCCGTCGCGTTGCCGCCCGTGTAGCCCACGCGGATGTTGGCCCCGGCGTTCACGCCGACCAGAATCGCGCCGTTGGTGATCACGAGCCGGGAGGTGCCGAGGGGGATCTGGGACCCGACGCGAAGGGCGTCCGCGTTGGTCACGGTCGCGCCGTCGAATATCCAGGTCCCATCCTGGACCCAGATGGCCCCGCCGGCGGTCCAGTCATGCACCCCGCCGACCAGCGAAAGCGTGCCCGCGCCCCGCTTGGTGGTGATCCCGCCGTTGGTGGTCGGCCCCGAGATCACAACGTCGCTGTAGTTGCTGATCGTCCGGCCGGCGCCCGCGAAGTCGATGGGGCCGGAAAGCGTCAGCGCGCCGTTGTTGACCGCATCGCCCATCCCGATCGCCCCGGTGATCCGGACCGCGTTGGTCAGCGCGCGGGCTGACGTGCTGTCGGACGCCAGCGTGCCGCCCGCCACGAGGACCAGCGTGCCGTTGCCGAGGACATTGTCGCCGCCGAGGGCCAGGATCCCGGCCGTGTTCGTCGTGCCGCCGGAGTACGTGTTCGCGCCGGCAAGAACCAGCCGGCCGGGGCCGCTCTTGACCAGCGCACCCGCGCCCGTGATCGGGTTCGTGATCGTCAGCGTCGTGGCCGCGTCGGGACTGACCACGCCGAACGTGTCCAGCGTGACGCCGCGGTCGTCGAAGGTCATGTCGCCGCTGGTCTTGAGGATGCCGCCGCGGAAGGTCAGGCCGCTGCCGGAGGCGCCCAGGACCGTGTCGTTCGAGACGTTGAGCGTGCCGTTGTAGAGGACGATCCCGCCGGTGAACGTATTGGCGCCGGTCAGGATCAGCGTGCCGGACCCTGCCTTCGCCAGGCCGCGGGTGGACTGCGCGGTCCCGTAGGTGAAGTCGCCGGCCGACGTGTCGATGTCGACGAGCGCGCCGGCCTCCAGCGTCACGCCCGCCATCGTGCCGGCCCACAGGGAATCGACGTCCGCCGAGACGTAGGAACCCGCGCCGCCGACCCCGAGGCCGACCGCCGCTCCGGCCAGGCCCGTCACCGTGCCGCCCGCCGGCATCGCCGACGGGCTGGCGAACGAGAGGACGCCGTTGGAGACCGTCGCCCCGCCGCTGAAGGTGTTCGCCCCGGCCAGCAGCAGCGTTCCGATGCCCGCCTTGCGAAGCGTCCCGGCGTCGACCCCCGCGTTCTCGAACGCCTGGGTGATGGTGATGGCGAGATTCGCGCCGACGTCGAACGTCGCGCCGTTGGCCGTGAGATAGGCGTGGGTCAGGTTCTGCATGTACGCCGGGCTCGACGCGAGGGGCGAGAGCGTGCCGCCGTCGAAGGTCAGCTCGGCATAGGCATCGGTTCCCCGGGCGGTCGGGAACGCCGGCAGTGTCACGCGCGCGCCCTGGCCGAAGTAGACGAGCCCGGTGCTGTAGTTGCCGCTCGCCAGGCCGCCGAACGCCGTGGACATGAACGTGCCGTTGCTGACCGCCAGCACGGCGTAGTTCGTGGCGCTGTTGGCGGCGGAGCCGCCCGCCACCGTGATGTTGGCGAAGCCGGCCGTTCCGCCGGACTGGTAGTAGTAGCCTGCGGACCGGGGGGCGGTGGAATCGGACCGGGAAATCTCGAGAATCTTGCCGGTCACCACGCCGTCGACGAGGTGGAAGGTTCCGGTCGTGTCCTGGTTGACCCCGAGGATGACGCCCCGGTTGGCCGCGGCCGGCGTCGCGACGAGGGTACCGCCGTTCATGATGTAGGTGCCGCTGGACCCGCTGCCCGCGACGTTGCCGAGCAGGATCGAGTTGCCGCCGTTGGCGATCACGGTCCCGGCATTCTGGACGATCGTGCCCGACGAGCCGGCGCCGAAGCCCACGCGGACGTCGGAGCCGACCGAGTTCGTGCCGGCGGCGCCGAGGACCACCGTCCCGGCGTAGTTGGTGAAACCCTGAGTGACGTTGACCGCGCCGGTCAGCGTCAGCGTGCCCGCCCCGACCTTGGTGAACGATCCGCCAAGGCCCTGGTCGTTCAGCGCGCCGCCGAACGTCGTGCTCGCGCCGTTCCCGCCGACGACCATCGCGACGCCCTGCGCCGCCTCGTTGGTCAGCGGAATGTCGCCCGCCCCGGTCAGACCGCCGAGAACAGCGTTCCGGATGGTGCTGAAGCCGAGACCGCCGGCAACCGCATTGCTGACCGTGCTGCCCTGGAAGGCGTATCCGTTGCCCAAGACCACCCGCCCGCCGAGGATCGCCGAGGCCCCGCTGAAGGTGTTGCTCGTACCCAGGATGAGCAGCCCCGTGCCATCCTTGGTCAGGCCGCCGGTGCCGCCGATTTCGCCCGAGCCGGCCAGCGAGTAGTCGCGGGCCGAGTCCACGACGATGGCGCCGGGCGTCACGTGCCCCGCGATCGTCACGGCGTTCGTGACGCCGGCCGACGCGCCGGAGTCGTCGAAGGTGACGGAATCGAGATTGTAGAACTTCTCCCCGCCGGCCCAGTTGGCCGTCGTGGCGACGTCCCATGCGCCGCTGCCCGCCGCCCAGGTCAGGTTCGCGGTCGCCGGGGCTCCGCCGACGTTCATCACGATCGAGCCCAGCGTGCCCGTGTCGAAGGTGAAGGTGTAGCCCGCGCGGACGCCGCGCGCCTCGCCGACGAGATTCCCGGCGCCGCCGGTCAGCGTGCCGCCGTAGGTGTACAGCGTGTAGCTCGACGCCAACGGGCCGTCCCACGGGACGATGATGTTGGTGCTGACGCCCGTGAGCGTCAGGTTGCCCTTCACGTCGACCAGGTCGTTGACCCCGCCGCCGACCGTTCCCACACCGGCCAGCTCGAACTCCACGTTGGCATCCGACAGGGTCAGATTGTTGCTGTACGTCAGCGTGCCCGGCGAGGCGCCCGGCTCAATCCGGCCCTGGAGGACCGTCGCGTCGCCGAGGATGCTGCCGGTGCCCGACACCGTCTGGTTCACCCACTGCGTCCATCCCCCGGTGACCGCGGAGACATCGAAGAGCTTCCCGGCCCCGATGGTGATCCGGGGCGAGTTGGAGATCGATCCGTTCGCGCCGAGCGCCAGCGTGCCGTTGAGGATTGTCGTCGCGCCGGAATACGAGTTGGTGCCGTTGAGGGTCAGCAGCCCGGTTCCGCTCTTCGTCAGCGCATACCCGCCGCCGCCGTCGGTGATACCCGGGGAGACGATCAGGGGCGCCGTGGTCGGATTGAACACGATGTCGCCGCCCAGGGTCACCGAGGCGACCGCGCCGGAGATCGCCGCGATGTAGGCGTTGCCGCCCGTCACGTTGAACGTCAGCGGTCCCGCGGTCGTCACCGGGCCGTCCAGCGTCAGCGTCCGCCCCGTGTTCGACCCGCTTGGCCGGTTCACGTTCAGCGTGAAGGCGCTGGCGGTGGCGGCGATCGTCACGTTCTCGTTCGTGAAGATGACGCTGTTCCCGTTCCTCAACGCGAGCGTCGCGTTGCTGACGACCTCGAAGCCGACGCTGCGTGATCCCGAGGTGGTTCGCAGATCGATCGTCCCGCCGTTGACGATCACGTCGGGCGAGCTGGGCGCGCCGAGCACGCCGTCCTGCGCGTTGACCAGCAGCGTGCCGGCGTTCAGGACGATGCCGCCGGGCAGGACGTTGTTCGTTGCGTTCAACTGCAACGTACCGGCGTTGGCGGTGAGGACGCCGTCGATGTGCGTGCCGCCGAGCGTCAGGTTGCCGGCGCCGATCTTGGTCAGGCCGAAGGATCCGGCGCCGTCGGTGAGGGCCTGACCGATGGCGGTGCTGCTGTTGTTCGTGGCGAAGGTGACGGTGCTCGACGGGATGTCAAACGTGACGTTGGTGTTGATCACCGAGGCGCCTCCGAGGCCGCCGAACAGGAGTGCGTAACTGTTGGCGTTGGTGAACAGCACACGGTTGGCGTTGGCGGTCAGCTGGTCAAGCCGGATCGTCTTGTTCGACCCGCCGCCGCTGACGCGGTCGACGAGGATGGTGCTGGCCGTGTTGAGCACCATGTTGTTGTCGTACTGGATCTGCTGCGCAGTGACCGTACCGTCCCCGTTGTCCAGCATGGCGAGGGCGCCGCCGTTGAGGGTGACCGTGGCCGTCCCCAGCGGGTCGACCGTCGGCACGCCGTTTCCCGCGGAGGGTTTGGCCCCGACGACCACGAGCCGGCCGTTGTTGACCGACACGCCGCCGCTGAACGCCGGGCTGTGGCCGGACATGACGTTGGTTCCGCCGCCGGTCAGGGTCAGCGTGCCCGCGCCAGAGACGGTTCCGGTGATCGACCGGGTGAACCCGGCGGAGCCGATCAGCGTCCCCGCGCCCGTCAGGACGATGGGGCGGTCGATCGTCGTCATCGAGGGCCCCGGCTGCAGCGCGCCGCCGTCGAACGTCAGCGTCGTCCCGATCGCGCCCAGCGCCAGGTCGTTCGTCACCCCCAGCGTGCCGCCCTGGATGACCGTGCCGGCATGCGTGTTGGTGCCCAGCAGCCACAGCGTGCCCGCGCCGGCCTTCGTCAGCGCGCCGGAGGTGTTCGCCGCAACCGTCACCGAGGGCACGGCGAAATCATCCCGTCCGCCGCCCATCAGGGTGACGGTGGGCGTGCCGGTGTAGTTGAAGCCGGCACTCGTGACCAGCAGGCCGGTGACGCTGCCGGTCGTGTGGTCGAAGAGCGCAACAGCCGTTGCGCCCGTGCCTCCGCCGCCATTGATCGCAACGTAGGGGGCGCCGACATAGCCGGCCACGGATCCCACGCCCAGGCCCAACGCCGTGACGCCGTTGCCCGGGGCGGCGCTGAGGTTGACCAGGTTGGTGACGGTGAAGCCGGCCGTGTCGATCGTCGCGCCCCCGGCATAGATATGAACGTAGTTGGGCGCACTGGCGCCGACGTTGATCAGGTGACTGCTCGCGGCGGCCCGGAGCGTTCCGCCGTCGAAGTTCAGGATGCTCAGCCCGCCCGCCGTCCGTTTGGTCACCTGCTGGGCCGTGACCGTGCCCCCGTTGAGGTTCGCGACGTTCGTGCCCGCGAGGTAGTTGAGGATCAGGGTGCCCGCGCTGATGTCGATCGCCGCCGTTCCGTCCACCGTCAGTTCGCCGCGGGCGCCGGCCGTCCGGCTCAACTGCAGGGAGGGCGTGGATAGCGTTCCGCCGGACATGTAGTAGACGCCCGTCGAGTTGATCCCGTTCTGGCTGCCCACGATCACGCCGTTGGCCGTGACCCGGATGTCGCCGCCGTCCTGGTAGATCAATCCCCGCCCGAGCCGGGCCGCCTGCAGCCACGTGTTGTTGGTCAGCGCGCCGCCGCTCATCTGGTAGTAGCCGTAGGTGCCGGCCGCGTTGTAGGCGACGTCGAACTCGCCCGCGTTGTTGATGACACCGCCGGTCTGGATGAACGAGCCGACGCCGGTGTTGCCGACGGCCAGGATGCCTGCGTTGGTAAGGAAGCCGCCGGTCATGTAGACCAGGCCCGTGGCGCCTGCCGCGCCGCCGAAGATGAAGTTGTTCTGGTTGCGCTGCAGGACCGTGGACCCCTCGATGCGCAGCGTGGCGAAATCGCCCGCCAGCCGTCCGACGTAGTCCGCCACGTTGGCGGTGCTGGTCACCGTGGCATTGCTCAGGACGAGCGTGCCCGCGCTCACCAGGATCGCGTTGCCCTGGGTCACCGAGTTGGTCAGCGTCAGCGTTCCGACCCCGTTCTTCACCAGCGCGCCGGTGCCGCTGATGACGCCGGGGATGCCGTACGCATCGGCCCGGTTCACGGCCACCGTGGCGTTGTTCAGGACGGGGCCTGTCCCGATCGCGCCGGACGTGCCACCGGCGCCGATCTGGAGCACGCCGTTGTAGATCCTCGTTCCACCGGCGTAGGTGCTGTCGCCGGTCAGCGTCAGGGTGTTAGTGCCCGCCTTGACCAAGCCGCGCGTGGACTGGGCCGTGGCGTAGGTCACGTCGCCCGGCGCCGTGTCGATGCCGACAAGGGAATCGGCGTGCAGGCTGATTCCAGCCAGCCCGACGGACCAGAGGGTATCGATGTCCGCGGTCGTCCAGTAATTGACGGCGTCTCCGTTGTTGACCCCGAGCGCGATCCCCGCACCCGCGCCGACGGTGATCGTTCCGGTGCCGGGCACGGCCTGCTTGAGACTCAGGGCGAGCGCGCCGGCGTCGACCGTCGTGCCTCCGGAGTACGTGTTGGTGCCCGCCAGAGCCAGCGCCCCCGACCCGGCCTTCGTCAGGCTGTAGGCACCGCCGCCATCGCCAATCGCGCCGCTGAGGACGACGCTGCTGTCCACCGTCACCGACCGGCTCCCCGTCAGCGTGCCCGCGCCGAGGAACGTCAGCATCGCGGAATCCGTCGCATGGCCGAGGGTCACGTTGCCGCCGAGCGTGAACGGATTGGACAGCACACGCGCCGACGCGGCATCGGAGCCCGAGAGCGCGCCGCCATCGAGCGCGAGGACCCCCGCGCTGAACGCGGAGTTGTTGCCAACCCTCACGCGCCCCCCGGCCAGCGTGAAGAGGCCGGTCGTTCCGGCGTAGGTGTTCGCGGCCGACAGCGTCAGCGTGCCGGCGCCGGTCTTGATGAGGTTCGTTCCGCTTCCCGAGATGGCGCCGGCCATCGTGATGTCGCCGGAGCCGCTGAAGACCCATGCGCCGAGCGCGTTGGTCGATATGACGGTGTTGTTCGCGTTGAACGATAGCAGGTTGGCCGAGTTGTTCACCCAGCTCTGCGTGCTGCCAAGGGTCTGGGCGCGCAGGCTCATCGGGATTCGCCACGCGTCGGTCGTGATGCCGAACGTCACCGTGCCCGCGCCGGCGTTGACGAGGATGCCGCCTTCGCCGATGAACAGCCGGCGGTTCGCCCCGGTCGTCCGGATCGCGGTCGTCCCCGTGCTGTTGAACACCAGGCCGCTGACCGTCACGTTCGCCGAGAGCGCGGCCACGATGGCGCTGTTGAGCGACGAGACGTTGAAGACGGCCATGTCGTTCTGACCGGGCACGGCCAGCGGATTGCCGCCCGTGCCGTCGGCCAGCGTGTCCCAGCCGGCGAGCGTCGTCCAGTTGTTGCTCGCCAGTCCGTCCCCGTCCCAATACAGCGTCTCGGCCCGGGACGCCGGAACCCCGGGGAGCAGAAGGGCGAACAGGATGACGGCCGAAACGAGGACAACCCGGCTCTTCATTCCACATGCCTCCGCGGAACGATCCGCATTCTCCCCATTCGGAGCGTGGAACGGTCTCACAACGGCCGCCGGAAGGCAACAGTAATGATGGCGGGAGACCGGGGTTATGTATTGATCGGCAACAATCTCGGAGCGCTCCATCCCGGCCCGCCGGACGGGCGCAGGCTGAGCCTGGAGCCCGCGCGCGTGGTTCCCGATGCTACCGGAGGCGGCGGCGAAGGGCCGCGAAGGCCGCGCAGAGGCCCAGCAGGCCAAGCGTGGTCGGCTCGGGGACGACCGTCAGCACGAGATTCTGCGAGTCGTCGTCGATCGAGAGAGCCGCCCCATAGGAACCGACCGTCCCGGCCGTGCCGGCGCCGAGGCCGGAGATGCTCGTCGCGTCGATCAGCGTGTAGACGCCCGGCCCGAAGCCGACGCCCGGCAGGAACGTGAAGTTGTCGAAGTCGACCCCGCCAAGAATCGTCGCGCCCGCAAGGATCAGGTCGCTGGCCGTGCCCAGCTCGAACTCCAGGAGCGCCCCGCCGTCGAGCGTCAGGTCCCCGACCGTCAGCGTGCCGGCGCTGTTGCCGGGCGCGAGAACGCCGCCGGACGACACCGTCACGCCGGCCACCGTGCCGGTGCCCGCGAGCGTGGCGCCGGAGTACACGGAGAGGATCCCGCCGCCGCTATGCACGCCGTTGACGCGGAGCGTGCCGTTGGAGACCAGGGTCTGCCCGACGTACGTGTTGTCGGCGTTGAGCTGCAGCGTCCCCGCGCCCGTCTTGATCAGGGGGTTGCCCGCCCCCGTGCCCGCGATCACGCTCTCGACCATCAGGATGGTCCCCGGATCCGTGTCGAACCCGCCGCCGGCCGTGCCGAGCGTCACGCCGCGGTTGGGACTGATCGTCATGTCCGCCGTGGTCTGCAGCAGACCGCCGCGCAGGCTGAGCTGGGCGGCCACGTAGGAGGCGGGCGTCGTGCCGAGGTTCGCCTCGGTGGAGATCCGCAGCGTGCCCGCCGCAATCGTGGTGGAGGCGGTGAAGGTGTTCGTCCCGCTCAGCGTCCATGTTCCGGCGTTGGTCGAGCCGGAGGCGCTCTTGAAGAGCGGCCGCGCGCCGGCGATCACGCCGCTGATCTCCCCGGACCCGTTGCCCCGAAGCAGCAGGTTGCCGCCGGTCCGGTTGTCCGTGATATCGCCGCTGATCGTGAAGTGTCCCTCTTCGGAGAAGAGCGCCGTGTCGACCGAACCCGTCACCGTGACGGGACCGGCCCACGTGTTGCTGCCGCTGATGTTGCGCAGCGCGCCGGCGGTGAGTGTCGCCCCGTCGACGCCGCCGAGACCGGTGATCGTGACCGCCTCCCCCGCGATGGTGATGCCGCCCTGGAGCCCGAGGGTGCCGCCGGGGAGGACCGTCACGCCCCCGGCCGTCGTGCCGAGCGCGGCGGCCGAGGCCGCGGCGAGCACGCCGGTCTGGACGGTGATCGCGCCGCCGAAGGTGTTGGCCCCGTCCAGCGTCAGCCGGCCGGCGCCGGTCTTCGTCCACGACGCTCCTCCGTTGATCTCGGCGACGTTCCTCAGCGTGCCGGATTCGAGTTGGAGGACGTCGATCGGACTGGCCCCGCTGCCAATGGAGAACCCGCCCATGTCGAGCGTCGCGCTGTCGGTCATCCGCAGGGCCGCCGTGGCCGGGCCGACGCCCCCGCCGCGGATGAGGTCGCCGCCCATCGTGACCGTGCCGCCGTAGAGGTTCAGAAGGCCGTAGGTGGCCGTGCCGCCCGCGCGGGAGTTCCGGGCGAGTTCGACCGATCCGAAATTGACGGTTCCGCCGCCGATGTGGACCTCGCCGGTCATGACGCCATCCGCCGAGCCGGCGCGAAGGCCCACGATGAGACTGGTCGCATCCAGCACGCCCTGGTCGAAGTACAGGTACCCGGCGGAGTTGCCGGTGTTGCTGCTGGGGCGCCCGCCGTTGGTCACGCTGCCGAGGTACAGGCTGACGTCATGCCCGCGCAGATCGAGAATCCCGGTCTGGTTCACGGCCGTGCCCAGACGGTTGACCCCCACCGCCAGGTTGGCCCGCCCCGTCCCGGCCAGGTTGGACAGCGTCAGGCTCCCCGCGGCGCCGTCGAACAGCATCTCCGCGCTGTTCTTGCCGCCCGCCACGAAGAGATTGTCGGCGTACAACGCGTTCACGCCCGCGCCGAGCCGCAGCGAACTGCCGCCGGTCGTGCTCTGGACACGGTCGCCGACGCCGATCAGCGAGGCGACGATCGTGCTGTTGGTCGCAAGGACGGCGACGTTCGTCGAGTTCCCGTTGCTGCCCGCCGTCGGACCCACGCGGAAGACCCCGGTCTGGAGGTCCACGCTGAGACCGCCCAGCGCGCCCATGTCGACGACGGCCGTGGTGATCTCGTGTGCGCCGACCTGGAACGCCCCGCCCGCGTTCGTCACCGCGAGCAGCCCCGCGCCGTCGGCCGCAAGCCGCGAGATCGATCCGCTGCTGTACACGCCGTTGGTGACGAAGCCGAGGACGCCGAGCGTCTGGCCCGCCCCGACGTGGATCCGGTTCGTGACCTCGTCCGTCGAGGCGACCAGCAGCGAGGCGACGGTCTGGCTGGCATTGGACAGCGCCAGCGCGCCGGCCGCCGTCCCCGAACCGCCCATCGTCAGCCCGCCGGCGCCGAGCGCGCCGGACGCGCCGACCACGACCGTGCCGCCGAGGAGGCGGGTGCCGCCGGCGTAGGCATTCGCCGAGGGGAGCGTCAGTTCGCCGGAGCCGCGCATCGTCAGGGTGCCGGAGCCGGCGATCGGATTGGCGAAGGCGAAGGCGTCGGACCGGTTGAACGCGAGGTCCGCGTCGTTGCTGACCGCCCCGCTGCCGAGCGCGCCGGACGTCCCCCCGTTGCCGACCTGCAGCGACCCGCCGGCGATCAGCGTCCCGCCGCCGTAGGTGCTTGCGCCGGGGAGGACGAGCGTGTTGTCGCCCAGCTTCACGAGGCCCAGCGCGTTCAAGCCGCCGTTGGGATCCGCGATGATGCTGCCGTATTCGAAGTCGCCGGACGACGTGTCGAGCGCTGC
>CAYODK010000182.1:0-11858 GCA_964402695.1 uncultured Verrucomicrobiota bacterium | reverse complement strand
GCCTGCGGTGTCAGGTAACGGTGCAACCGCCGGTGCTTGCACGCGGGTTGGCGCCGAATCGCCCGATGCGAAGAACCCTGCAAAATGCCGTTGTGTCAGGCGTGCCGCCATGCCGCCTGCCAGCAGCTTTTGACCATGGTCAAGAGCCCGAGGCTGCCTTCGCGCTCCGGAAAGGGGTGTCAGCCAAAATCCGGTGCGTTCGCCGAGGGCGGGATCAGGGTGGGGGCGTCCGGGAGGGTGTACACGACTGTACACGGAATGTATACGGAATGGAACGCGAAGACAGGACTCGGCAGGACGCGACAAGGGAAGGGGGTTCAGGCGCCGAGTTTGCGGAAAAACCTGATTCGCTTTGATTTAAGGTAGTCTTGGGCTGGTGGTGGGGGAAGGATTCGAACCTTCGAAGGCGTAGAGCCGGCAGATTTACAGTCTGCTCCGTTTGGCCACTTCGGTACCCCACCGGGAACAGCCCGCACATGGTATGCGTTTTTCGCGGCTTGTCCACCGTTTTCCGGGGCCCGGTGACTCGGCGGGGGGCACGGCAACTCCGCGGGGCGGCTGTAGCCGCGCACCCGAAGGGCCTGACTCCTCCGGTCGACGGGGGGCGGACGGTGCCGCCGTGCGGCCAGTTCAGCGAGGCGCCGGGGCGAAGCGGAGGAGCAGGCGCATGGACACCTGCCGCCCCCGGAGATCGTTGGGACGGCCCGAGGGGCCGCCATCGTCGGGACGACTGAACTTCGTGCCGATCGGCGGGATCGCGGCAAGGAACGAAACGTCGCCGTCGGGCAGCGGCGGGAAGACGTTTTCGACCGCCTTCTTCGACCAGCCGGGTACGTCCTCGCGCGGCCTGCGCGGCGTGCCAAGGCGGAGGAAAAGGTCCGGCGTCGCGGATTCGACCGTCATCGTCGCGTCCGGCGCGGCGAGCGTCGCGCGCCGCACGCCGGCGTAGCAGCCCTTGAACTCCGGCTGGATCCACGACTCGCCCGGCGACGGGTCGTTGGTGTCGCGCCGGAACAGCCCGAACCGCGTGCCGTGCATCCGGTTCTTCCAGACGCGGTACGGCCCCTCGCCGAGCCATTCGACGGATTTCATCCGTGCCTCGGGCCAGTCGAACGTGAGGCCAAAGAACGGCACGGGCACGGCCGGCCCGCGCAGGCGCGCATCGAGTTGCAGGGTGCCGTCGGGGCGGACCAGCCAATGCAGGTCGGAGGACCCGTCCATCGCGCGGATCGTGACCTCGTACCCGCCGTCCGCGGGGGCGTGCGTGACCGTCACCGCGCCGGTCGCGACGCCCGCCGGCGCGATGCGCGGCCCATGGGCGAGCGGCAGGCGCACGCCGCCCGCCTCGACCGAGCGCAGCCGGCCGTCCGTGAGGTCGAATACGAAGCGGCTTCCGCCCGCCTCGATCGCAAGGGCGTCGCCGGCGACCGAAGCCTTCGGCGCAGGGCCCTTCACCGCGTCGAAGCGCCCGGGCACCGGATGCAACGGCCAGGTCCACGTCCACAGGTCGACGCCGTCCGGGCCGGTGGCCGTGACGCCGAGGACATCGTGCGCGCGCCAGTCCGCCGGCAATGGGATCCGCAGCGTCCCCGTGCCGCCGGGAGGGACGTCCGGCGCCGCGGCCGTCCCCTCCGCGACACGGCCGCCCGTGCCGCCGGGCTGCGGGAACGACTCCAGCCGCCACGAGAAGCCGCAGCGGGCGAGGTTCAGGAAGCTGTACTCGTTGGAAAGGGCGAGCGATCCGTCGAAGTCCGCGGGCAGCGGGCGGCGGGACTGCGCGATCTGCACGGGCGACCACAGCTCGGAGACCGTGAAGACGCTGCCTTCCGGCTCATGGTTCGGGCCGACGATGCCGTCGGGCGCGTGGAGGCCGTCCACGTCGATCGCGCCGCCGCGGTCGGTGCGCGCGATGCCCTCGTCCGCGAAGACCCAGAAGAACAGCCCGCCGCAGTTCGGCGAACCCTTCATCAGGCCCCAGTGGTCGGCCATCCCGGCGCCGTGGCCGCCGTCGTAGAGGCCGTGGAGGTGCTCGGTGGGCAGGAAGACGTGCGTCGGGTCCTGCAGCTTCTTCGCGACGCTCGTGAACCCCTCGTAGTGGTCGGTGTCGACGCCGGAGAGCTTTGACCATGGGTGCAGCACCGGCCGCTTGCGCGGGTCGTGGAGCGCGAAGTCGTCGTCGAGATCGGTGTTCCAGCCGCCCTCGTTGCCGTTGTCCCAGAAGAGGATCGACGGGTGGTTCCCATCGCGCTCCACCATCGCGCGCACGAGCCGCGCGCCGGTGGCGGTGTCGTAGGGCTCCTTCTGCCAGCCGGCGAGTTCGTCGAGCACGTAGAGCCCCACCTCGTCGCAGGCTTCGAGGAACGCGCGGTCCGGCGGGTAGTGGCTGCACCGGACCGCGTTCATGTTCATCGACTTCATCAGCCGCACGTCCTCGACGTTGTCGGCGCGGCTCAGACAGCGGCCGGTCGCGGGACGGAACGAGTGCCGGCAGGTGCCCTTCAGCAGCACGCGCGTGCCGTTGAGGAAGAGCCCGGCGCCGGGGCGGACCTCGAAGGTGCGGAAGCCGAAGCGTTCGCGGGCGCGATGCACGAGCTGTCCGCCGCGGAGCAGCTCGACCTCGGCGGTGTAGAGATCCGGCGTCTCGGCGGTCCACGTTCGCGGCGCGGAGACTCGTGCGGACACGATGGCGGTGGACCCGGCGTCGGGTCTGGCGGCCGCATCCGCCGCTCCGACGGGCGCGCCAGCGGCGTCGAGGATGCGGACCGCGACGCGGTCGCCGGGCGCGGCGCGCTGGAGGCGCACGTGCGCCTCGAAGGCGCCGTCGGCCTCGGCGCGGATCGCGACGTGGTCGATGAACGAGTCCGGCAGGACCTCGATGCGCACGGGCCGGAAGATGCCGCCGAAGACCCAGTAGTCGGCGATGCGTTCGGCGTCCTCGACGCGCGGGTTGGCCGAGACCTTGTCCACCGCGACCTCGATCGTGTTCGACGCGCCGTACGCGACGAGGTCGGTGACGTCGAAGGCGAACGGGTAGAAGCCGCCCTGGTGCTTCGGTCCGGCGCTGCGGCCGTTGAGCGTGACCTCGGCGTCGGTCATGACGCCCTCGAAGACGAGCCGCACGCGGCGGCCGGCCCACGCGGCGGGGGCGTGGAAGGAGCGGCGGTAGAGGCCGCGCTCGGCCGACTTCGCCTTGTCGTGCCCGTAGTTGTAGCCGCCGAAGCCGTGCTGTTCCCATTGCGACGGCACGGGGATCGTCGCCTTCTCCCTGGCGCGGCGCCCGGCGGTGACGGAGAACTCCCACGGCACGGCGTCGTCCGGCCCGCTTCCGCTCAGCGGCAGGATCTCCGTCTCCGCCGACCACGCCGCGCCGGCCAGCGCCAGCGCGACCCCCGCCGCTTTGGATGAATGCATCTCCGTCTCTCCGCGCCGTGCCGCCGGGACAATGGGTTCCGGCGCCATGGGAGGCCCAGCATAGCGGAGACGGAGGCGTGCGAGAAGGAGCGCCACGACCCTTCGGGAGGGATGGCGGCCCCGCCGTCCGCAGGGAGCGGCGAGTGGCGGTATGGACAGCCGGTGCGCGCGCGGCTAGGTTCGGCACGGACCGCGCGGCGTATTCGGGCGGTCCCGAACGGCGGGGGATGCTCATGCGACGGAAATCGGATCGGGGCGGGATGCGGCGGCGGGATCTGCTGAAGATGTCGCTGGCGTCGGCGGGGGCCATCGGGGTCGGCGACGTGGCCGGCGCGGCGGAGGGGGCCGCAACCGGGGGTGCGCAGGCCTCCATTCCGGAGGGCCGGAAGCGGCCGGAATGCCTCGACCTCGCGTGGGCGAAGGGGACGGGCCTGATCTGGATGGCCGGCGAATGCGTCTTCTTCGAGAACCCGCGCAACCGCTTCATGCGGTTCCGGCGAGCGTTCGACGTCGCCGTGCCGCCGCGCCGCGCCGAGTTGCGGCTCTTCGCCGACACCCACTACATCGCCTGGCTCAACGGCGTCGAGGTCGGGCGCGGGCCCGGTCGCAGCGACACGACGTGGGCGTTGTTCGATACCTACGACGTCGCCCCGCTGCTCAAGCCCGGGCGCAACGTGCTCGCGGTGCTCGCGCTGTTTCACGGCTTCGGCACCGGCGGCCGCCGCAGCGTCATGCAGGCGCTGCTGGCGCACCTGGAGATGGAGTCCGCCGACGGCAAGCGCACGTACGTCGTCAGCGACCGCTCGTGGAAGGCGAGTCCGGCGGAGGAATTCCTCCGTCCGTCGCCGCGCCTCCACGCGACGCTCGGCTGCGCCGAGGTGCAGGATCTGCGTCTCGCGGACGAGGGCTGGCACCTGCCGGGGTATGACGATGCCGCGTGGGCTGCGAGCGACTATATCAAGCCATCGTTGTCCAACACGCCGTGGTACCACTTCGCGCCCGAGCCGCTGCCGGCGCGGACGCTGACGGACCATCCCTTCCCGCGCCTGGCGCGCGCGGTCGATGTCGCGCTGCCGCTCCCCGCCGTCGGCGACCTCGGCGCCGTCCGGCCCGCGGCGCCGGGCGGGGCGGAGTCGCCGCTGCCGGTCCGGGTCGAAGGCGGCGCGGCGGCGCGCGTGGTCACGCTCGACCTCGGCCGCACCGAGGCCGGCTACCTCGTGCTCGATGTCACCGGCCCGGCCGGTGCGACGATCGACGTGCTGTGCACGGAACTCCTCGTCGACGACCGCGTCCCGATTCCGGGCAACGCGCGCGTCCACACCAACCGGTTCATCCTGCGCGAGGGCCGGCAGACGCTGCGGACCGCGTTCAACTGGATCGCGTTCCGGTTCGCGCAGCTCTGGATCTGGACGTCCGGGCCGCTGGAGATCCGGGACGCCGTGCTTCGGCGCCTCGAATTGCCGATGGGGCCGGCCGGGCATTTCCGATGCAGCGACGACTTCCTGAACCGGCTCGACGGCATCTGCGAGCACACGCTGCGGCTGTGCTCGCAGGACGGCGTCCTCGACAGCAGCAGCCGCGAGCAGCAGCAGTGGATCGGCGACGGCCGTTTCACCGCGATCACGCTGCAGCACCGCTTCAACGCCGCCGCGCTGCACCGGCGGCTGATCGACCAGGTGGGGCAGGGGATCGACTGGCTCGGCTCGATGGTGCCGCGGTTCCCGACCGGCAACGTCAACGTGTCGCCGATCCCGCTCTACTGCCTGCAGTGGGTGCTCGCCTTCGGCGACTACGAGCGCTTCACCGGCGACGCGTCGTTGCTGGCGGAGTGGCGGACGATGATTCCGCACGTGCTGCGCTGGTTCACCGCCTTCGAGCGGGCGGACGGCCTCCTCGAGCGGGTGCCGCACTGGATGTACATCGATCTGGGCGAGGGACATCCGGGACGGATTCCGTCGGTCGGCGCTGTGAACACGACGCTCAACCTCTATTGCCTCGCAGCCCTTCGATATGCGTCGTCCGCGCTTTCGGCGTCGGATCCCGGCACCGCCGCCGGACTGGCCGCCCGTGCGGTGCGGCTGGCGACGGCGATCCGCGAGGTGCTGTGGGACGAGACAGCCGGCGCCTACCGCGACTCTCTCGAGGCGAACGGACGGTTCGGCACGCTGTCGGAGGGGGCGAACGCGAACGCGCTCGTGCACCTCGAGGCGCCCGGTTCACCGCGAGCCGCGCGCATCCTGGCCGGCATTTTCGCGAAGCCGCAGGGTGATCCGATCCGTGCGAGCCCGTTCATGATGAACGCGGTCTTCGAGGCGCTCGGCCGCCATGGGCGGGCGGACCTCGTCTTTCCGATGCTGAAGGCACGCTACGCGGAGCAGGTGGCGTCGGGCTCCACCTGGGAGCATTGGAGGAGCCACTCGGGTGGCGGCGACAAGGTGCCGAACGGGCACTCGCTCAGCCACGCGTGGGGCGCCGGGGCGCTGGCGTTCTTCGTCGGGACCGTCGTCGGCCTCCAGCCGGAGCAGCCGGGATGGCGAAGGGTTCGAGTCGCGCCGCAACCGGGGCCGCTTTCGAACGCCGAGGCGAGTGTCGAGACGGTCGCCGGCCGGGTGTTCGCGGCGTGGGAGGTTGCGGGCGGCGGGTTCCGTCTGCGCGTCGAGCTTCCCCCGGGCGTCGGCGGCACCGCGCGGCTTCCCGATGGCACGGAGGCGCCGATCCCGTCCGGCGGGGGCGCGTTCCGGTGTCCGGCGGCGCGAGCCGGGTGATGGGCCGATGAACCTGATCCTCCTCGAGGCGGGCGAGATGGGGGCGGACGGCCTGGCGGTCGTGCTCGACGGTCGCGCGGCGCACATGGGGAAGGTGTTGCGCGTCGGGCCGGGGGCGCGCGTGCGGGTCGGGGTCGTCGACGGGGGGAGGGGGACCGCGGAGGTCGTCTCGGTGTCGGCGGACGGCGTCGTTCTGCGGTGCGAGATCGCGGACCCGCCCCCGCCGCCCCCGCCGGTCGACCTTCTGCTCGCGATGCCTCGTCCGAAGGTGATGAAGCGGCTGTGGGCGCAGCTTGCGGCGATGGGCGTCGGACGGGTGCTCGTGACCAACGCGGAGAAGGTCGAGCGGATGTACTTCGACACGCACGTGCTCGATCCAAGCTTCGTCCGGGAGAGGCTTGTCGAAGGGCTGCAGCAGGCTTGCGACACGCGGCTGCCCGTGGTGACGGTCCACCGGCGGTTCAAGGTCCTGGTCGAGGACGAGCTCGACGGTCTATGCCCCGGCGCCTGCCGGGTCGTGGCCGATCCGTCGTTCGACCGGCCGGTCTCCGCGGCGCTGGCGGACCGCGGCGGCCGCCGCGTGCTGCTGGCCGTGGGGCCGGAGGGAGGGTGGACGGCCTACGAGTTGGATCTCCTCGCGAGTCATGGCTTCGAGGGCGTGGGGATGGGACCGCGGATCCTGCGCGCCGACACCGCCTGCATCGCGCTGCTGGCGCAGGTGCAGGCGGCCCTTCAGTGAGCGGGTGCCGCCCGGGGCCGGGGTTCCACATGGCCCCCGGCCGCCCGTTTTGCTCCCCCACCGGCGCAAGGCCGGTGGGACCGCCCGGCCCGGAGCGGTGCCTGCGGCCCGACGCGCAAGGCCGGTGGGACCGGACGGCGAGGCGAAGGGTGTCCCCGGCGAAAGGCCGGTGGGACCGGACGGCGAGGCGAAGGATGTCGACGGGCACGGGACCGGTGGAACCGGGACGACATTCCAGAACTAGAAACTTAAAACGTGGAACTCGAAACTCCTCTTCCTCCTCCTGACACCTGAAACCTGAGACCTTCCCGGGACGTGACTTCGGCCCGTTTCGCGCGTATAAGGGAGCGTTTCTGCCGCCGCGGGCGGCCTGGATGCAACGCATGAACTGGATTCTCAAGAAGATCGTCGGCACGAAGAACGAGCGGGACCTCAAGCGGATCCGTCCGCTGGTTGCACGGATCAACGAACTGGAGACCGGCTACCAGTCGCTGTCCGACGACCAGATCCGCGCGAAGACGGTCGAGTTTCGCGAAAGGCTGGCGAAAGGCGCCTCGCTCGATGACCTTCTCTGCGAGGCCTTTGCCACCGTCAAGAGCGCCTGCCGGCGCATGTGCGGCACCGTGGTCGACGTATGCGGGCACCCGGTGAAGTGGGAGATGGTCCCGTTCGACGTGCAGTTGATCGGCGGCATCGTGCTGCACCAGGGCAAGATCGCCGAGATGGCCACGGGCGAGGGGAAGACCCTGGTCGCGACGCTGCCGGTCTACCTGAACGCCCTGACCGGCAAGGGCGTGCACGTGGTGACGGTCAACGACTACCTTGCCCGGCGCGACGCGCAGTGGATGGGCGCCCTGTACTCGTGGCTGGGGCTGACCGTCGGCTGCATCCAGAACGCGATGGAGCCGTCCGAACGCCGCCGGATGTACGCCTGCGACATCACGTACGGCACCAACGCCGAGTTCGGCTTCGACTACCTCCGCGACAACATGGCGGTCCGCGCGGCCGACCAGGTTCAGCCGGGGCACCAGTTTGCGATCGTGGACGAGATCGACAGCATCCTGATCGACGAGGCGCGCACGCCGCTGATCATTTCCGGCCCGGCGCCCTACTCGACGAAGCAGTACGTCGAGTTGCGGCCGGCGGTCGACCGCCTCGTCCGCCGCCAGCGCGAGCTGTGCAACAAGCTCGCTCAGGAGGCGAAGGACCTCCTCGAGAAGCCGGAGCGGACGAAGGAGGACGAGGAGGCCGCCTCGCTGAAGCTCTACCAGGTCGGGCAGGGGATGCCGAAGCACAAGCAGTTCCTCCACCTGATGGAGGATGCCGCGATCCGCCGCATCTTCGAGAAGGTCGACTCGGCCATGCTCACCGACATGCGCAAGGAGGAGGCGCGCGAGCTGCGGGAGGAGCTGTTCTTCACGATCGACGAGAAGGGCAACGACGCCAGCCTGACCGAGAAGGGCTGCGCCGCGCTGAACCCCGACGATCCCGAGATGTACGTCCTCCCCGACCTCGCCGCCGAGCTCGCGGTGCTCGACGGCGACGCGTCGATGACCCCGCAGGAGAAGATGGCCCGGCGGCAGAAGATGCAGGACGTCTTCGCCGACCGCAACGAGCGGATCCATGCCGTCGACCAGCTCATCCGCGCCTACAGCGTCTACGAGCGCGACGTCCAGTACGTGATCCAGGAGAACCAGGTCGTCATCGTCGACGAGTTCACCGGCCGCCTGATGCCCGGCCGCCGCTGGAGCGACGGGCTCCACCAGGCGATCGAGGCGAAGGAGGGCGTGAAGGTCGAGCGCGAGACGCAGACGCTGGCGACCATCACGATCCAGAACTACTTCCGCATGTACAAAAAGCTCGCCGGCATGACGGGCACGGCGGAGACCGAGGCGGACGAGTTCCACCAGATCTACAAGCTCGACGTCGTCGTGATCCCGACCAACCGCCCCGTGCGGCGCGTCGACCAGAACGACCGCGTCTACAAGACCCAGCGCGAGAAGTACAACGCGACGATCGAGGAGATCGCCGCCCGCTTCGCGGCGAAGCAGCCGGTCCTGGTCGGAACCGTGACCGTCGAGCACTCCGAGATCATCAGCCGTATGCTGCGGCGGCGCGGCATCCCGCACAACGTGCTCAACGCGAAGAACCACGAGCGCGAGGCGGAGATCGTGTCGCGGGCCGGCGAGCCGGGCGCGGTGACGATTGCGACGAACATGGCGGGCCGCGGGACGGACATCAAGCTGGGGGAGGGTGTCGTCTGGGTGCCGCGCGAGACCATCGTGTCGCAGATCCGCCTGTCGGACCCGTTCGAGGGCAAGCCGCTCAAGCAGCAGCTGCTCGACCGGCCCTGCGGCCTGCACGTGATCGGGTCCGAGCGGCACGAGGCGCGCCGCATCGACCGCCAGCTCCGCGGGCGCTGCGCGCGCCAGGGCGATCCGGGGTCCTCGACCTTCTTTGTCTCGCTCGAGGACGACCTGATGCGCCTCTTCGGCTCCGACCGCATCTCGCGGATCATGGAGCGGCTCGGCATCGAGGAGGGCGAGGTGCTCGAGCACCCGTGGCTGAACCGGTCGATCGAGACCGCGCAGCGCCGCGTCGAGCAGCAGAACTTCGCGATCCGCAAGCGCACGCTCGAGTACGACGACGTCATGAACACGCAGCGGACCATCATCTACGGGTTCCGCGGCGAGGTGCTGCGCGCGGACGATGTGCGGAGCTACCTGATGGAGATGGTCGAGGACGTCGTCTCGGGCCATGCCGAGCCCGCGGCGGCGGGCGGCGAGGATGGGCTTCGCGATTTCGTGCAGTGGGTGGACATGACCTTCCCGGTCGGCATGACGCAGGCGCAGCTGCCGAGCCCGGCGACGCCCGAGGCGCTGACGGCCGCCGTCATGGAGCGCGTGCGCGCGGCCTACGATCTGAAGGCGAGCTCGGAGGATCTCCGGGAGCTTGCCGAACTCGAGCGGCAGATGATCCTGTTCGCGGTCGACAACCACTGGCAGGAGTACCTGCGCGGCATGGACGCGCTCCGCCAGGGCGTCGGGCTGCGCGCGTACGGCCAGCGCGACCCGCTGGTCGAGTACAAGCGCGAGGCCTACGACCTGTTCGCCGACCTGATGGACAAGATCAAGATGGACGTCGCGACGCGGATGTTCCGTTCGTCCACCTCGCTCGAGGCCTTCGAGCGCATGATCCGCGCGTTGCCGCAGTCCTTCGTGCACGCGGAGGTCCAGACACTCGGCGGCGGCGGTCCGGCGCCCTCGGCGGACGAGGGATCCGCGGAGGCGGCGCCGGCCCGGGGCGCGGATGCGGCGCTGCAGGCCGCCCTTCGTGCGCCCGTGCAGCCCGTCCGCCACGAGGGTCCCAAGGTCGGCCGCAACGACCCGTGCCCGTGCGGAAGCGGCAAGAAGTACAAGAAGTGCTGCGGCGCGGCGCTCGTTTGACGGGGCCGCCCGGATTCGGTTGAGGATGCAGGATCGATCGGAAACGGCCGGGCACCCGGAGCCGGGACGCGCGGGGGCGCGGCGGATCCCGCCGTGGCGATGGGGCAGTGCGGCGATCTCCGGCGGTCTCCTGTTCGCCGCCTTCCCGCCGCTGGAATGGTCCGCCTGCGCGTGGATCGCGCTGATCCCCCTCTTCTGGGCCGTCCGCGGGCTTCCGCCGCGGCGCGCGGCGGGGCCCGCGTTCCTCGCCGGGGCGGTCTTCTGGCTTCCATCGATCCCGTGGGTCGGCTGCGTGACGTGGGCGGGGTGGGCGATCCTGGCCCTCTACTGCGCGCTGTATACGATCCCCCCCGCGATGGTCTTCGCGTGGCTGCTGTCGGAGCGTGTCCGGGCGTGGCCGGCCTCGCGGCTGCTGTTCCTTGTCGCGACGACCGCCGCCTGGACCGGCTGGGAGCACTTGCGCGGCGTCCTGTTCAGCGGCTTCGCGTGGAACTTCCTCGGCGTCACCCAGCATGCGAACCTCGCGCTCGCCCAGCACGCGGAATGGGGCGGTGCGGCGGCGGTCTCGGCGCTCGTGGTCTGGGTCAACGCGGCCGGAGCGCTCGTCCTGGAGAGCCTGGCGACGCGGGGCGGGCTGCGGCGTTCGAGGCCGGAGGTGGCCCTGGGCTTCCTCGTGGTCACGGCGGCCGCGTTCGGCGGCTGGCGGCTGCTGGCGCGCCTTCCGGAGCCCGACGGGGCGGTTCGGCTCGGGCTGGTCCAGCCGGCGATTCCGCAGTACGAGAAGTGGACGCTGGACTTCTGGGATGCGATGTACGCCCGGCTCGAAGCGCTCAGCCTGGCGGCCCTGCATGCCCGTCCGGACCTGGTCGTGTGGCCCGAGACCGCGGTTCCCGAGGACCTGCGCCGCAGCGAACGGGTCGTCGGGATCGTCGCGGGCATCGTGTCGAACGGGGTCCCCCTGCTGGCCGGCGGCATCGATTCCGAGCGGACGGACGAGGGCGAACTGCTTTC
Organism: uncultured Verrucomicrobiota bacterium; assembly: GCA_964402695.1. Taxonomy (GTDB): domain Bacteria; phylum Verrucomicrobiota; class Kiritimatiellia; order PWTM01; family PWTM01; genus VGWF01. The sequence continues at coordinate 486 of CAYODK010000182.1, read as the reverse complement.
GTTCAACACGTCCTTCCTGATCGGCCCCGGGCCGGGCATCCTGGAAACCTACGACAAGCAGCATCTTGTCCTGTTCGGCGAGTACGTCCCCCTGGCGAAATGGCTTCCGTGGCTGCGGCGCCTGACGCCGATCGAGGTCGACGTCTCGCCCGGGCGCCGGCCGACCGTGTTCCGTCTGCCGCGGCCGGAAGTGCCGTTCTCCGCGATGATCTGCTTCGAGGACACGATCGCCCCCATCTCCCGGCGGTTCGTCCGGGACGGGGCCCGGTTCCTCGTCGTTCAGACGAACGATGCGTGGTTCGATGGAACGTGGGGTCCGCGCCAGCACATGATCCAGAGCGTATTCCGCGCGATCGAAACCCGCGTGCCGGTCGTCCGCTGCGCCAACTCCGGCGTGACGTGCTGGATCGATCCGGCCGGTCGCGTCGGCGGCGCGGGCGGGGCGCGGACCGGTTCGCTGCCGCTGACCGGGTCCGACGGGAAGCC
>CAYODK010000181.1:0-12067 GCA_964402695.1 uncultured Verrucomicrobiota bacterium | reverse complement strand
GCCGGGTGTAGAGCTGCCACAGCTTCTTCGCGAACATGTCGTCCTTGGGATCGGCCTCGATCACGACGGTCGCGCCGCCGACGCCCGCGCCGATCTTGGTGGTCGCGTAGGGGAACTCGGGCTTCGCACCGAGCTTCCGGATCGTATCCAGCTTGCCCATCACGTAGACCCGGCCCTCGTGCGTCACTTCCTTGTAGTGCGTTCCGGACATCCGCGCCTGGAGCGACAGGCATCCCTGTCCGGCGCCCATCACCAGAAACGCGGCGGCCATCATGCCAAGCATCATTCCCGTCTTCATACCTGTGCTCTCCTGGGATACGGCCGCGCCTTGGATCCGATCCGCACGGCCGGGCACAGCGTGAACCCCTGTCGTCAGGGGATGGTTGCGGCTGCCTTTGGAATCGGTGAGGCGGGCGGCGGGGATCCGTCGGGGAGGGAGGGCGCGCAGCGCAGGGCGAAGTCGACGATCAGCGGACGGTGGTCCGATCCGGCCGCGGGTCCAACGCGCCGGTCCAGGATCGCCACATCGGGCGAGTGCAGGCAGTGATCGAGCGGAAGCGCCATCCACGGGTTCTCCACCAGCCAGGTCGGATGGATGCCGTGCCCCCTGGCGCTGTCCCGGAGCCCGGTCGCCCTCAGCAGGTCCCGGAAGAACAGGTTCCAGGGAGTGGTATTCAGGTCCCCCAGCAGCAGCACGGGGCCCGACGTCGGAACGAGAGACGGCAGCCGGGCCAACTGGTCGTTGCGAAGCCGCCAATCCTCCGCGCAATCGGGCGGAAGGGGGTGCGTGGCGATGACCGTCACGACGTCGCCGGCGGCATGCACCCGGGCCACGATGGACGGCACGCCCGCCTCCCCCGCATGGACGACCTCCGCTCCGGCCAGCGGCAGGCGGCTGAAGACCCCGATGCCGAAGTTGTCCTCCCGCGGGCTCAGGCAGACATGGGGGTGCGACGCGCGAAGCCACTGGAGGCTGGTGACCCACCGGGCGTCGATCTCGGCCAGCACCACGATGTCGGGGGCCGCCTCCTCGACCGCCTCCCGCGCCCGTACCGGGTCGCCCCGCCGGGTGTTCACGTTGAAGAGCATGACCCGCGCGGACTGCGCGCCCGCCGGAGCCGGCTCGACCGATCCGACGAAATGCGGCGCCATGACCGCAAGGTTGATGCCCGCAAAGAGGAGCATCCCCGCGGCGGCGACACGCCTGCGCCCGAGGGCGAGAAGCAGCCCGACCCCGAGCAGGCCGGCGAAATACTGCAGCCGGAAATGGGAGAAGAGGTCCAGGAACCACGAGAGACGGCCCAGGAATCCCGTCACGGTGGCGCCGCACGCCATCACGCCGGCCGCCTCGATCAACCCCCACGGCGTGAGGCGAAAGGCGAGGAACCCAGCCGGCGCGCCGGACACCCCCCGCCGGCCTGGTGATGGTTCCTTCATGGTGCGGATGCGCCATCAGTACCCCTCCGGCCCGAGGCCGGTCAAGCATCGCCGATGCGGACGCCGGCTTGACGCCGCGGCGGGGGCTCTCACAATCCGGATCCGATGAAGGCACGATGCTCCATCCGGGACGTTGCGAAGGCGGCGGGCGTCTCGCACACGACCGTCTCGCTCGCGCTGCGCGGGGACCCGCGGATCCCGCCGTCGTCGAGGCGGCGCATCGAGCGCGCCGCCTCGGAGGCCGGCTACCAGCGGAGCGCGCGCGTCGCGGAGCTGATGGCGCAGCTGCGCACGCTCCGGACCCGGCCGGATGCCTCGACGCTCGGCTTCGTCACGGCCTGGCCGACGCGCGACGGATGGCAGGCCTCGCCGAACCAGCGACGTTTCTTCGACGGAGTGCGGGCCCGGGCCGGTGCGCTGGGCTACCGCATCGAGACCTTCTGGCTGCGCGAGCCGAGCATGACGTCGCGCCGCATGAGCGGGATCCTCCGCACCCGCGGCATCCGCGGGCTGATCCTCCAGTCGCTGCCGAAGGCGCACGGGCACCTCTCCCTCGAGTGGCGCCACTTCGCGGCGGTCGCGAAGGGGCTCACGATCTCGCGTCCGCGGCTGCACCGCGTCACGACCTCGCACTTCGAGGACATGCGGCTGGTCGTCCACCACCTCAAGCGCCATGGCTACCGCCGTCCGGGGCTGGTGCTCGACGCCGACCTTGACGCGCGCACCGACCAGGCATGGACCGCCGCCTACCTGCTCGACCAGCAGCAGCGGCCCGCCCGCGAGCGCATCCCGGCCCTCGTGCTGGAGTCCGACCGCGAGGGCCGCCGGTTCGACGAGTGGTTCGCGCGGCATCGTCCCGACGCGATCCTCTTCTCCCGCCTGCCGGTGCCGGCCTGGCTTGCGTCGGCCGGAATCGGGGTCCCGTCGGACGTCGGGCTCGTCCACCTCGACTGGTCCCCCGAGGCCGCGCCGCTGGCCGGGATCGACGCCGACCCCGAGGCCGCCGGCGCCGCGGCCGTCGACCTTCTCGTCGGCCAGCTCCACGCCAACGAGCACGGCATCCCGGCCCGCGAGAAGATCGTCGCCGTCCGCGGCCGCTGGGTGCCCGGCACCTCGCTGCGGCCGGCCCAGCCATGCCGGGCCGGCGCGATTCTGATGGCTCCCAAGGACAGACGGCGCGGGGCATGAACCGTTCGGGACGCGGGTTTACTGGAAACCCACTTTGCGGTTGCGGGCGCCGCGCCGTCCCGGTGTAATGCGATCCGCGGACGGTCGCATTGCGGGGGACGCGGGGACCGGCCGAACGAAAGGGTGTTCCATGAGTCATGCGATCCGCCCGGACCTTGCCGCAGCCCTTGCCGGCGCGGCCATGGCCTTGCCGTCGTGGGGCGCCGTCGCCCCGGCAACCGTCGCGACCCTGCCCGACGCGCGGCACATCGCGCGCGGCTGGGAGATCCCGAGCAACGGCTATGCCGACCAGCCGTACATCGTGATGACCGACGACGGCGCGTGGCTGTGCGTCATGACCACCGGCGCGGGCAAGGAGGGCGAACCCGGCCAGACCGTCGTCTCGATGCGCAGCACCGACCGCGGCCGCACCTGGACCGACCGCGTCCTGCTCGAACCGATCGACGGACCGGAGGCCAGCTACGCGGTGATGCTCAAGGTCCCCTCCGGCCGCGTCTACTGCTTCTACAACCACAACACCGACCGCGTCCCGGAGGTGAAGCGCGAGGACAAGGGCGTCTACAAGCGCGTCGATTCGCTCGGACACTACGTCTTCAAGTTCACGGACGATCACGGCAAGACCTGGTCGACGAAGCGATACGAGGTGGCGCTCCGCGAGTTCCAGTGCGACCGCGACAACATCTACGGCGGGAAGCTCCGCTTCTTCTGGAACGTCGGCCGGCCCCTGATTCTCGGCGACGAGGCGATCATGGTCATGCACAAGGTCGGCGCGATGGGCGATGGCTTCTTCGCGCAGTCCGAGGGCGCGTTCTTCGCAAGCCGGAACATCCTCACGGAGCGCGACCCCGCGAAGATCACGTTCGAAACGCGGCCCGATGGCGATATCGGCCTGCGCACGCCCGCCGGCGGCGGCCGTGTCGCGGAGGAGCAGAGCCTCTCGAAGCTGAGCGACGGTTCCCTCTTCTGCGTCTACCGCACCATCGACGGCTGGCCGACGGTCGCCTACAGCCGCGATGCCGGCCGCACGTGGACCGCACCCGCCTACATGACCTATGCCCCCGACGGCCGCCGCGTGAAGCACCCGCGAGCCGCGAACTTCGCATGGAACTGCTCGAACGGGATGTTCCTCTACTGGTTCCACAACCACGGCGGACGGTTCGTCGGCGAACTCGGCGCCGCCGGCAAGGACGGCCGCAGCCCGTACGACGATCGCAACCCCGCGTGGCTGATGGCCGGCCGCGAGGTCGACACCCCCGCCGGGAAGCGGATCGAGTGGTCGCAGCCGGAGATCCTCCTCTACGACGACGACCCCTACATCCGCATGAGCTATCCCGACCTCGTCGAGGACGGCGGGAAGTTCTTTGTCACGGAGACCCAGAAGAACATCGGGCGCCTCCACGAGATCCCGGACACGATCGTCAAGGGCCTCTTCAACCAGTGGAAGACAAAGTCCGTCACGACGAACGGGCTGGCGCTGTCGCTGCCGGCGGACAAGCCGATGCCGGCCTCCACCCGGATGCCCGCCCTGCCCCGCCTCGTCAACCGCGACGCCAAGAAGGCGGACCACGGCGTCATCGACCTGCGCGCCGGCTTCAGCCTCGACCTGTGGCTCGCGCCCGAGGCCGTCGCGAAGGCCGGCGTGCTGCTCGACAGTCGAACCGCGACGGGCGCGGGCATCCTTGTCGAGTCCGACGGCACGGGCGCCGTGCACCTGACGATGAACGACGACCGCCAGCAGTGCGCGTGGCGCAGCGACCGCGGCGTGTTCGGCAAGGACGGCCCGCAGCATGTCGTCGTCACCGTCGACGGCGGGCCGAAGATCATCACGTTCGTCGTCAACGGGGTCCTGTGCGACGGCGGCGACGAACGGCAGTTTGGCTGGGGCCGCTACGGTGCGACGCTTCGCACGCCCGCCGGCGCGCCCGAGGCAAAGATCGGCGCCGGGGTCCGCTCGCTCCGCGTTTACACCCGCGCCCTCCGCACCAGCGAGGCTGTCGGCAACTTCCGGGCCGGGTGCCGGTAGAATCGCAGCCATGAAGCGATGGACGGCAATGGTTGGCATGGCGGGCTGCGTGGCGTGGGCCGGCGCCGCCGAACTCCGGTTCTCCGCAGGCGGTGCCGCGGATCTGCAGGAGATCCTTGACCGCGCGCCGACCGGCGCCGTGGTCGTGTGCGAGCAGGCCGCGCCCGTGGAGGTCACCTCCACGCTGCTGATCCGCACGCCGCTGACCGTGCGCGGACTGAAGGCGTGTCTGCCGCCCAAGCTGGACCGGACCCCCATCCTGGTCGTCGACGCGGAGGCCGTCACGCTCACCGATTTCGAACTGCGGGGCAACTACGACACGGTGCCGCAGGAGAAGCGCGCGCCGCTGATCCACATCAAGCGCGGGGGTTTCCGCGTCGAACGCTGCCTGTTCCGCGACGGCAGCAAGGACGGCATCATGGTGACGCCGGACGACGGCTCTGGCGACATCGTCGGAGGGATCATCCGCGACATCGAGGGACACCGGATGGCGCGCGACCTCGTCTCGTTGAGCGGCGGCAACGGCGGGCTGCGGATCCGCGACGTCACCGTGGAGAACGTGCGCCTCGAGAGGGGATTCCTGCGCGGCGCGGTCGAGGTCAGCGACGGCGCCGACAACATCACCGTCCGCCACGTGACGGCCGAGGACGCGGTCTACGCGCTGGACGTCCAGGACCATGGCCCCACGAAGGGCAGCAAAGGCCCCGCCTGCGCGCCCAACACGCGGATCCTCATCGAGGACGTGACGGCCCTCCGCTGCAAGCACATCCTCCGGACCGCCAACCATCCGCAGCTCGCGCACGCCGGCCTGACGCTGCGCAACCTCACCGCCCGCGAATGCGCACAGCCCCTGCGGATCTCGAACACGACGCGGGTGCTCGTGGAGCATCTCACGATCGTCAACGAGAAGGCGACGGGCGCCCCGGCGATCGCGTTGAAGAACGACCGTGACATCGTGCTCCGCGATGTCACGGTGCAGGCGCCCGACGCCCGGGCCGTGGACGCCGGCGGTTGCACAGGGGTCACGCTGGAGCGAGTGACCTGCAACGGCGCGCCCGTGGAACGGCCGGACGGCAGCCCCACGTCCAAGAAGAAGGAGTGATGCACCGGTGAAGCGGATTGTGCTGGCGTGGTGGGTGGCGATGGCGGGGTGGGCCGCCGCGGCCGAACCGCAGGTCCGCATCGTGCTCGCCGGGGACTCGACAGTCACCGACAAGGCCGGCTGGGGCCGTGCGTTCGCGGACCGGCTTGCGCCCGGCGCAACCTGCTCCAACACCGCGCGCGGCGGCGAGAGTTCAAAGAGCTGCCTCGACAGCGGACGGTGGGCGCAGGCGGTGGCGCTGCGTCCGACCTACCTGCTGATCCAGTTCGGCCATAACGATATGCCGGGCAAGGGACCGGCCCGGGAGACCGATCCGAAGACGACCTACAACGCCAACCTCGGGCGGTTCGTCGAGGACGCCCGCGCCGTCGGCGCCCGCCCCATCCTCGTGACTTCGATCCCCCGGCGCACCTTCAAGGAGGACGGAAGGCTCGTCGGCGAACTGGCGCCCTACGCGGAGGCGATGCGCGCGGTCGCCGCGGAGAAGAGAGTGCCGCTCGTCGATCTGTACAAGGTCAGCGTCGAGGCCATCGAGCGCCTCGGCCCCGCCGCGAGCGAGGAACTCGGGCCGATGAAGGACGGCAAACGCGACCGTACGCATCTCGCCCGGCCCGGCATGGAGTTCACCGCGGACCTGCTCGTCAAGGAACTCGCCCGGGTCGTGCCCGACATGGCACCGCTGTTTCGCAAGGGAACGCAGCCATGAGGCTCCCCCTCGCACGCCGCATCTCCCGGGCCGCCGCGTGGGGCGCGGCGTGGATCGGCTTCGGCGCCGGCTCGGTCGCGGATGCCGCGTCGGGTCCGGTGGGCGAACGCCGCTACGACCTCTACGATCCGAAGGTCCGCCACGTCACGATCCACGAGGGCAAGCTCGCGCCGGGTCACCATCCCTACAACCACATGGCGTCGGTCGAATGGTTCGACGGCCGGTTCCACTGCGTCTGGGGCGGGCACGCGGAAACGCATCTCGAGGGCAAGCCGGGGCAGCTCAACCTGTGGGCGACCAGTCCGGACTTCACCACGTGGACCGCACCGCAACCGCTCGCCCACACCGGTCCCGGCGCCCTCGCCCGCGACCCGGCGTGCGTCCAGTGGCAGCCGAACCTTCTGAACTACCTCGACCGGCAGCTCTGGTGCGTCTGGTCGTTCAACAGCAAGGTGCCGGATCTCGACGGCCTGTGGCTCAGCACGATGGACCGCGGCACTACGAGCTGGACGCACCGCCGCATCCAGCGGCGCCAGAACGTCGGCCCCCTCTCCTGCTCGATCTTCGCCAGCCAGAATCCCGTCCTTCTCGCCTCCGGCCGCGTGCTGGCGCCGGTCACGCTGAACCACCGCGACCCGAAGCACGATGCGGGCGGCGGCCACGCCACCAACAACGTCACGCTCCGGTGGAACGCCTGCTTCCACACCGACGACGGCGGCGCGACCTGGCAGTGCTCGGATCCGATCAGCAACGTCGAGGACGCCACCGCGCAGTGGGAGCCGTTCTTCTACGAACAGTCCGACGGACGGATCCGCGCCTACATGCGGAACTTCACGAAGGGCATCGCGCCGGGGAACATGTGGCGGCTGACGACGGTCGGAACGGGCGCGGCGGTCGGGGCGCCGCTGCGATTCCCGGACGATCCGGTCTATTCGTTCATGGAGACCGTGAACTGCCGGCCGCAGGTGTTCCGGACGGACGGCGGACGCTACTGCCTGCTCCAGCAGGACGCCTTCGCGAACCACCGCGACTACTCGACGCGCCTGAACGTCGCGCTCCACTTCAGCCGCAGCGGCGCCGACGACTTCGTCGCCGGCCCGCCCGTCTCGCGCCCCAACGTCATCAGCGCCTACCCGCAGGGCGTCGCGCACGGCGGCGCCATCTACTTGGCCTATTCGGCGGGACCGGGCAACGAGCCTCGCAGCATCGAGGGCGCGATCGTCACGCCCGCGCCCAGGGGCGACCGGTACTACGTCTGGCCCCGCTCGAAGGAACTGGTCACGATGCAGGACCAGCGCGACGCCGATGGAAAGAAGAGGGTCGTCCGCACCAACCCCGACGTCCGGACGGCCCTGCCGCGCGTGAAGACGGTCGACGGCCGCCGCACGATCCAGTTCAGCGCCCGCGCGAGCGCCGGCGTCGACATCGATCCGGCCGACTTCGCCGCCGGCGATTCGTTGGAGTTCGCGTTCCGCGCGAAGGTCCTGCGCCTTCAGCCCGTCGGACGGCTGGTCTTCTGCTCCCTCGGCGACCGCATCCCCGTCCGCCTCGGCATGCCCGCGAACCGGCCGGAGAAGCTCTATGCCTACTCGCGCAACCAGTGGGAACCGGTCGGCGACTTCAGCACCAACGCGTGGCACGACATCCGGCTCACGGTGCACGGAGGCGACTTCTCGGTCGCCGTCGACGGCGGGGAACCCCGGACGTTCCCGAACCCGATCGTGAACCCAACGCCGCGCCTCTACCTCGGCGACGGCTTTGAACTCGACTACATCTACAGCCTCGCCGGCTCGGAATTCCTCGTCGACCTCGGCTCGCTCCGGAGCCGGGTTCATCGAAGGAAGACGCCATGACTCCTCTCCTCCGACGTTCCCCCATCCTGCTATTCCTGGCACTGGCCGCCACGGCCACGGCGGCGGATGCCTCGTCCCGCCCGACACCGGTGCCCGTCATCTTCGACACCGACATGGCTGGCGACTGTGATGACGCAGGCGCCCTGGCGGTCCTGCATGCGCTGGCCGACGCCGGCGAGACGCGGCTCCTGGCCGTGCTGGTCAACAGCGGCGACGAGAGCCTCGCATCGGCCGCCGCGGTGGATGCCATCAACACGTACTACGGCCGGGGCGACATCCCGATCGGCACCGGCAAGCACATTCCGAAGCGCCCGCGCGGACACAGCCCCTACGCGCCCGCGCTGCGCGACGGGTTTCCGAACGACATCGGGCCGGACCCCGATGCGCCGGACGCCCTGGCCGTCTTCCGCAGGACTCTCGCGGCGCAGCCGGATGGATCGGTGGTCGTCTGCTCAGTCGGTGCCTTCTCCAATCTGCGCGACTTGATGGAGTCCGGGCCCGACGCCGCCTGCCCGCTCCCGGGCCTCGATCTTGTGAAGAAGAAGGTGCGCGAGTGCGTGCTCATGGCCGGCGAGTTTCCGCGCAGCCGGTCGTTCGACTGGAACACGCGTCTGGATGTCACCGCCGCGATCGCCTTCGTCGATGGCTGGCCGACCCCCTCCCTGTGGACGGGGGCCGAGGTGGGCCACGAGATCTTCACCGGCCCCCAGTTGCTGCCGGCCCCTGCGGCCAACCCGGTGCGCCGCGCTTACGAGCTTCGGCCGACCTACGGCAGGCCGTCGCTGGAACGCGGGCGGCCCAGCTACGACCAGACGGCGGTCCTGCTCGCCGTCCGAGGCGCGCAGCCGCAGTACTGGAAGGTCGTCCAGGGCGGCCGCGTGGTCATCGATTCCGAGGCGAGAACCGCCTGGCAGCCCGGCCGCGAGACCCAGCACCGCTATGTTCAGGTCGCAGGCGACCCGGCGGCGCTGGCCGGCGTCATTGGCGAACTGATGGCACGTCCGCCCGTGAAGGCCACCGCGGACCGCGTCCTGCAGGGGCTCGTCCCCGTGACCGCACCGCAGGTGAAGGGTTCGCACGACGCGGAGATGGCGCTCGTCGGCGATCGCGCCTACATCGTCGCCGAGGTCAACGACGTCCGCCCGGGCGAAGCCGCCGGCTGGCCGGAGATCTACTCGGCGATGTCGATCGTCAACCTGAAAACCCTCGCGGTCGAGCGGGTCATCCCGTTCGCCCGCGGCGGCCAGGCGTTCGACAACGTCACGCTGCCCGAGGGCTCGTGCTTCGTCCCCCGCATCCTCGCGAAGGACGACCGCACGCTCCGTTGTTTCTTCGCCATGGAGCACCCGGGCAAAGGCGAGGCGCAAACGTGGTTTATCGACTACGACATCCCGGCCGGCACATTCGAGAAGGCCCTGCACAAGGCACGCCTGAAGACGGCGGCAGGTACGTTCGACATGCAACCCGGCCCCTTCCATGCGGATGCCGCGGCGAAGGGGTTCAGCCGTCCGGCAAAGGACTACGGTCTCTATCTCTTTGACTCGTTCAAGATCTTCGACGGACGGCTGCATGTTGCGCTCAACAACTTCCCCGTCGGCCAGAACGCGCTGGCGCTCGTCCACGACGACCTCGCGACCTTTGAGGTGCTCGGCCACTACAACGAGCCGCAGACGGCGCAGCTCTCCGAGTCGGCCGTGAACCGCCTGCCCGACGGCACCTGGATGGCCATCTGCCGAAACGACAAGGGCAACTACCACTTCACAACGAGCCCGGACGGCCGGACATGGGCGGAGGGCCGCGAGATGCCGTTCGTTCCCAACGGCGCCAACTCGAAGCCGACCTTCGACCGCATCGGCGGGGTGTACTGGCTCGGCTGGCAGGACTCCGCGCGCGTCGGCGGCGTCGGCCGCAGCGTGTTCAACGTCGACGTCTCGCGCGACGGCCGCGCGTGGGAACGGAAGTACCGGTTCGAGACGGAGAAATCGTTCCAGTATCCGACCTTCCGCGAGCACCGCGGCGCCGTCTACGTTGCCGTGACCCAGGGCGACTCGTCGCCGAGTCGCAAGGAACGGATCATGTTCGGGAAGGTGGAGGACCTTGCGAGACCATGAAGAGGAAAGTGGAAAACTCCAAACTCCAAGGAAGTGGAAAGTGGAACGGAAGAGAAGGAAGGAAGGCGGGAGGGTCCCCGACAGGAGAACGTAATACGCGCCCGGGAGCCCTCCGACTTCCCTCCTTTCGCCTTTCGACTTCTCACTTCCTTGGAGTTTGGAGTTTCCCCACTTCCTTCCGAACCGCGGCGGTTGCTCTCGCCTGTGCGCTCTTCGCCGGCCCGTCCGTCCGCGCCGCACCGGCGAATGCCCCGCCCGCCGACCCGGGACCGCACTTCATCGCGACGCCGGCGCAGCTCAAGGCCCTGATCCCCGCGCAGCTTCGCATCACGAAGCCGGACTACGTCGTCTACGTGCCGCAGGCGGACGGGAGCCTCAGCGACACCGGCAACGAACACTTCCTCGTCTTCGACGGCCCCGACGGCTCGCTCATGGCGGTCTGGACGCAAAGCTCCGTCGAGAACTTCTCGACCAACACGCCGCCTGACCAGCACATCGCGTTCGCGCGCAGCAGCGACGGAGGCAGGACGTGGTCGAAGCCCGGGATCATCGCGGGGCCGCGGACGGCCGGCGACGGGCCGATGGCGAGCTGGGGCTACCCGCTGGTCAGCCGGAAGGGCCGCATCTACGTCCTCTACAGCCAGTCAACCGGTGCCTGGGACACGTTCATGCACCACACCGGCTGGCTGCACGGCATCTACAGCGACGACCGCGGCGCGACGTGGTCGTCGCCCCAGAACGTGCCCGTGGCGCGCAGCATCCACGACCACCCCGACACGAACATGCCGCCGAACATGCTGTGCTGGCAGAAGCCGCTGCGGTTGGGGAAGGACGGGCGGTATCTCGCGGGCTTCTCGCGCTGGACGAGCTTCGCGGTGCGGGCGCCCGTGTCGAACAACCTCGGCTCCGCCGACTCGCGCGTCGAGTTCATGCGCTTCGAGAACGTCGACGACAGCCCCGAGCCGCGCGATCTCAGGATCAGCTGGTTCATGTCCAATGAGAACGCCCTCGCCGTGCCCTTCCCAAAAGCGCCGCAGAACAGCGTCTGCCAGGAGCCCTCGATCGTGAAGCTCCCCGACGGACGGCTCTTCTGCGTCATGCGCACAGGGATCGGCTCCCCGTGCTGGAGCGTCAGCGCAGACCTCGGGGAGACGTGGACGCCGCCGCGCCGCCTGCTGCGACGGGACCGCGGCGAGCCGCTGTACCATCCGATTTCGCCCTGCCCGATCTACGACGTCGGCGGCAACGAGGCCGGCAGCGGGCGCTACGTTCTCTTCATCCACGGCCACGACAACACGACCTACGCGGGCTACAAGCCCAAGCCGCCCGTCACGGGCTCCAACCGCCGGCCGATCCTGCTCGCGCCCGGCCGGTTCCGCGCCGGCGCCGACCAGCCGGTGTGGTTCGACGAGCCGCGGCTCTTCATGGACCACGACAACACGAGCCTCGGCAAGCCGGGCACGAGCGGCCGGATGGACCTCTCGTTCTACTCCAGCTTCACCGTGCACGACGGCAAGGCCGTCCTCTGGTATCCCGACCGCAAGTTCTTCCTCCTCGGCCGCATCATCGGCGATGAGTGGTTCGCACCCGCCCCGTCCACCGGGCCGAAGAAGGACATCACCGTGGCGCCGCTCGAGGTGCTTCGCG
>CAYODK010000180.1:0-12112 GCA_964402695.1 uncultured Verrucomicrobiota bacterium | reverse complement strand
GGGGGTTCCAGGCGGTTTCCAGTCGACGGCGCCTCACGGGGCGGGCCACCAGAGGCGGGCGAAGGCCTCGAGGCTGGAGTAGTCGTTGCGCCAGGTCGTGTAGATGGCGCCGTCGATGTTCGCGACGCCCTTCGACGCCTCGGCCCACATTGCGCGGTCCCGGGCCGGATCGCCGTCGTAGAAGGCCGCGATGACCTGCCGGTGGCCGCGGCCGGCGAAGAACTCGAGGCCGGGGCGCGCGAGCCTCCCTCCGCCCCACTTGATGACGGTCACGTCGCGGTCGAGGCCCTCCCACGAGCCGGCGAAGTCACCGTTGAAGAGATAGTAGTCCTTCCTCGCGTTGTGGGCGGGATCGAACATGTCGGACCACACGTGGACCGGTTTCCCTCCGCCCGCGCGGCGCGCGATCTCCACGCACCGCTTCACATTCGCCGCCAGCAGCCGGCCGGCGGACCCGAACGCGACCTCGGCCGGCTCCCAGCCGCCGGTGCGGATCTCGTCGTGCGAGAGCATCCAGCCGTCGGGCTCCAGCGCCCCGGCGGCGCGCGCGATCTCATGTTCGCAGATCTCGAAGACCGCGGGCTCGGCGAGGCTGCAGTTGACCTGGCCGTCGTTGACGATCGCGGTGTGCCAGGCGGAGACGCGGACGCGATCGCCCTCGCGCACGCGCGATCCGGCGGCGAGACGGATGCGCGGCGGCTCGTGGTGCGTGTCGTAGCAGCCGCGCCACGGCCGCGCGCCCATGCCGGGGTCGACGACCCGCTCCACGTCGCGGCCCTCGGCAAGCCCCGCCCCGTCGGCGGCGGCGAGGACCAGCGGCAACGAATCGCGTCGGACGAGGTTCAGCAGGGGCGCGTCGTCGATGCGCAGGTCATCCCACCAGATCCGCCCGGCCCGTCCGCCCCAGACGCCGGCGTAGACGCTGACGTTGGTGCAGTCGAGGCTGTTGAAGGCGACGGACTGCTCGATCCAGTCCGTCGTCAGCCCGCGCGGCGAGCCGATGCCCGTGCGCTCGCCGCCGGTCGGACGCGACGGCGCCTGGTGCTGGAGGGTCCGCCCGTTCCCGATGGCGATGAGCTGGATCATGTCGGCGTCGAGATTCTCCGTCTTCATCCAGACGCGCAGGCGGTACTGCTGCCACGGCCGCACATCGACCTTCGCGCAGATGCGGCCGTTCCCCGCCTCGTTGCCGGCGCGGAAGTTCTCGAATCGGAGCGCCACGCGACCGTCGCGGACGACGGTCGTGTCGGCGAACGAGCTCGTCCCCGGCCCGTCCTGGAACGAGAAGCCGCGCGCCGCGTCGCCGCGCAGGTCCTCGAACGAGCCGTTGCGGATCGCGACGGTGGGCTCCGGCACCAGTTCGCCGCCGCGCGCGACGAACGGCGCCTCGCGCACCGGCATTCCCGCGGCGAGGTTGGGATCGTGATAGAGCATGCCCCCCGCGTAGCCGAAGGGGGCGACGCAGACGACGAGGTCCATGCCAAGGCCGCGCGTGATGCGGCGGACGGCCTGCGCGTTGCGCCTCCACCGGGCCGGGTCGTCGAGCGTCCACCACGTCGCGACCTTGAAGTCGGTGAAGAGGACGCCGTTGTACCCCGCCGCCGCGGCGCGCTTCAACAGCGCCTCCGTCTTCGCAACATTGTCGTTCACGTAGAGGTTGGTCGACAGGTAGAGCCACCGTTTCGCCGGACGCGTGCCCTCCCCCGCCCCCGCCGCCACGACGGCCATCGCCAGCAGAATCGCTTGAAGAATGCGCCTCATGCCCATCCCCCGGTTTTCCAACCCTTGGAAACCCCGTGCCGCGCGGTTTCCAACCCTTGGAAGCCTACGCGCCGGCCCGGCCCATGGAAAGCCATAGGCCGAACCTCCTGTCTGTCCCTGGTCAGCGGCTAGAACTGGCGGGCGCCGGAGCGGATGGCGGCCTGGGCGGCGGCGAGGCGGGAGGCGGGGATCTTCGCGGGCGGGCAGACGACCTGGCGAATGTCGGCGCGCAGGCACAGGCGCAGGAGCGCGGCGTCGGGGGCGTCGTCGACCGCGACCGCGCAGGCAAGACCCGGACGCGCGGTACGGGCGCGCTTGATCCCGGTCTCGATCAGGGCGCCGAGGCCCTCCGCATCGAAGCGCTGGGAGTCCTCGTCGCCGGCCGGCGCCGGCCGGCCGCGCATCCAGGCATCGAGTTCGCGGACGGGCAGCACGAGGAAATCGGCGTTCTCCGCGACGGCGTCGGCCGCGATCACGGCACGGGGAACCGGAAGGACCGCACCGACCGGGCAGCGCAGGCGTGTTCGCGACGCACGGAGGGCGAGATCCATCGCCTCTCGCACCTCCGCGATCCCATGGGCGAAGGCGTCCGGGGTCCGGGCGTCCAGCGCCAGCGCGACCCGCGGACGCACCCGGCGGCGACCGAGGCGCAGCGCCGTCTCGAGGAAGGCTCGCAGCAGGGCGGACCGGGCAGGCGGGGACATGACGTCCCCGGCGGGCGGCATGGCCAGGACGACGGGGTGGCCGGTGACGATCGACAGGATCTGTTCGAAGAGCTCACCCAGCAGGCCGCGGAGCGCCGCATCCGCCGCGGCGTCCGGCGTACGCCCGCATGCGGCCAGGGCATCGGCCACGGGTCCGGCGGAGAAGAGAGCGACGGGGTCCAACCATCCGATCCCTGCGGCGCCGAGATCCCGCGCGGCGCGGGCGTCGGCGACGCCCCCGGCATGGCACAGGATCTCGAGGGGCGCGCGCGCGACGGCCCACGCGAGGACCTGGTCGAAAGCACGGCGCGAGGGATCGCGGACGCCGCGCGACGTTGCAACCGGCACGGGATCGACGTCCGCCTGCGCAACGGTCAGCAGGGCGGCATCGGGCGTGAGGATCCGCGGCAGGCTGCGTCCCGTCTCCAGGTCCCGACCGCCGGCCATCTCCGCCGCCCAGCGGAGGCCCGCGGCGGGGGCGCGGCGAGGCGCCCGGGCGTGGACGATCCAGAGACGGCCCTTCTCGACGACGAACTCGATCTCCTGCGGCTGGCCGACGCGGCGCTCGATGCGGACGAGGATCTGGCGCAGCGTCGAGTGAGCGGCGCGCACCTGGGTATCGCGTGCCCCGGCCATCGCGGCCAGCGGCAGCCCTCCGCCCTCCGCCATCGTGACGCGGCCGGAAGGGGTGGCGGACCCGTCCTCCGGGTTCCGCGACCATGCGACACCCGCCGCCGACCCCTCGTCGAGATCGCCGAAGACGGCCGTGGTCACCGTGACCGCGGCGCCGACCATTCCGGCGGATCGTGCCGCGGGATGCCCCGCCTGCCGGGACGCGGCCCATGCGTCGAAGAGCGCGCCCAGCGCCCCGCGGAGCTGCTCGGCCAGTTCCTGCGGGAACGGGCGCCGCGTCTTCTCGAGAAAGGCCCGCTTGAGGGCATCGCATCGGGCGTGTCCGTCGTCCGGATCCGCCCCGTCGGCGGGACGGACCGACGCGGCGGCCGCATCGAAGACCGCCGGGGACACGCCCTCGACGAGCTCGCCGTAGGCCCGGATCAGGTCCTCATAGCCCCGCCACGCCGCCGCGGCGGACCCGGTGGCCCGCGCGAACGCGACGACGGCACGGTCCCCGAAACCGATCGTGATCGATCGCCGCGACGTGGACGGCAGCGGCACGCCCGCGTCGACCCGGAGCGAGAGCACCAGCGGACGGCGTCCCTCGTCGGTTCCGCCGATGGCAAGGCCCTCGAGACGACGGACCTGCGCCCGGATCTGGTCCCAGACACCCGAGGGATATTGCGCGCCGTGACGCGCGTAGGACGAGCACACCTCCGCGGAGATCGTGAACCCCGGCGGGACCGGAAGCCGGTCCCGGGCAAGTCCGTCCATCGCCGCGCCGGTCCCCCCGAGCAGGGCGGTCGGCGGCGGATCCGCCTCGCCCGGGCCCGAGCCGGGGCCGAACGGGAACACGTAGGTGCGCATGGAGCGGGCCGTCGTCATGGCGATTCGCGCCGGGACGCTATCACCCTCCCCCAACCGCATCAATCCTTGATCCCCGTCAAGACGGGCCGGCCCGGGCGTTGTATGTTGGCCCCGCGACCGGCAGACCCGGCGCTTGGGAGCGACGGCCATGGCGAAGCGAAAGATCATCGAGATCGACGAGGACCTCTGCAACGGCTGCGGCGAATGCATCACCGCCTGCGCCGAGGGCGCGCTGCAACTCGTCAACGGCAAGGCGAAGCTGGTGAAGGAGAACTTCTGCGACGGCTTCGGCGACTGCATCGGCGAGTGTCCCACCGGCGCGCTGACCATCGTCGAGCGCGACGTCCCCGACTACGACCCCGGCGCCACGCGCGAGCATCTGGCCCGGACCGCCGGCGCCGAGGCGGTCCGCCGCTTCGACGACGCGGCGGCCCGCCACGCCGCCGCGCACGGATCGCCCCCCGCGCCGCGGGCCCCCGCACCGGGCGCCTTCGCCGCCGCCATGGCGCACGGCGGCTGCCCGGGATCCCGGATGCGCACGTTCGCCGAAGCCCCGAAGCCCGCCGCGGCATCGGTCACCGGCGGCGGACTTCCCGCGCAGGTGAACGCATCGGAACTGCGCCAGTGGCCGATCCAGATCCACCTCGTCCAGCCCGGCGCCCCGTTCTTCAAGGGCAAGGAGCTGGTCGTGATGAACACGTGCGGCCCGCTGGCGTCGGCGGACGTCCACTGGCGGTTCCTCCGCGGCCGGTCGGTCGTGGTCGGCTGTCCGAAGCTCGACCGGACCGATCCCTACGTGCCGAAGCTCGCCGGGATCCTCTCCGATGCCTCGATCCCGAAGGTCATCGTCGTCCGGATGGAAGTGCCCTGCTGCGGCGGGCTGAGCGCGATCGTCGCGCAAGCCGCGGCCCAGAGCGGCCGGACCGATCTCGAGGTTGAGGAGGTCACGCTGAGTCTCGAGGGGGCGGTCATGGGGAGCCGGAGGCTGCAATGAACATCGAACACCGAACGTCGAACATCCAACATCGAACGTCGACCTGAAACTTGAAACTTGGAACTTGAAACTCCGGAGCTCCCCATGAACACCGACGAACTCAAGGGCAAGGCGCTGAACCTGGCGGGACTGGTCGACTACGCCGCGGGCGCGGTCGTCAGCCGCACCGTGCTGGACAAACCGGCGGGCACACTGACCGTCTTCTCGTTCGACGACGGGCAGGGCCTGAGCGAGCACACCGCGCCCTACGACGCGACCGTGCAGGTCCTCGACGGCGAGGGCGAGTTCACGGTCGGCGGCACGCCGATCCGCGTGAAGACGGGCGAGATGATCATCATGCCGGCGCGCATCCCCCACTCCGTCCGCGCGACCGGGCGGTTCAAGATGCTGCTGATCATGATCCGCGCGAAGGACGCCTGACGCGCGCCGTCCGGCGCTGTGCCGGACGCCATCATCCCGCCGCGAAGTCCGCCAGCGAGATCGCGCGGTCGGGGAACTCGGACAGGATCTGCCGGTCGCCGGTGACCAGCGGAAGCCCGAGGTCGACGGCCAGCGCAACGTACTCGCAGTCGTACGCGGTGCACCGGGAGCGGGCAACCTCGCGCATGACGGCGGCGGACGGCACGGTGAACTCGCCTGTGCGCATCTGGTCTTCCGCGCCGGTCAGGCTGCGGAGGGCGGCATCCATTGCGAGCGTCCCCCGCCGGAGAAACCCACAGAGGATGTTCCGGAACTCCGCCTTCCATAGGGAGGGGACCAGCCACTCCGGATCCCGCTGAAGGACCTTCTCGGCCAGCGCGGTCTGCGAACCCGGAATCCACAGGTACGCGATCGCGTTGACGTCGACGACGATCACCTTCGCCCCTGCTTCCTGAACGCATCGAGATCGCGCTGGGTCAGGTAGACGGCGGCGGACTCCCTCACCATTCGAGCCTGACGGAGGATCGTCCCGGCATCCGCCGGGTACGACCGGACGGACTCCTCCAGCGTCCGGATCATCTCGCGGTTGAGACTCCGCCCGTGCATCCGCGCCCGCACCCTGAACGCTTCGTGCACATCCTCGGGAAGCCCCTTGAGCGTGATCGTCGCCATGAGTGGAACCATAATGCAACCACTATGGATGTCAAGCCGATGGCCGCCCCGGAGCCTCGGCCGAACCTGCGTGATCGGGAGCGAACGGCGCTTCGCGGCACCATTCCCGCTTGCGCGGGCCGGGGCGGCGGAGTAGAACGCATGCGCCCGCGGCGAGGAGTTTCCCGCGGCGGGCTCGCCATGGACGGATGGAACCAGAGCCTCTCCGGCAACGAGTTATGGAGGATCCTGTCGCTCGCGGGGATCCTGCTCGCGTCGCTGCTGGCCGGTCGCATCCTCCATGCCTACGGCCGCCGGATGGCCGCCCGCGCCGCGGAGTCGCGCCACCGCCTCCGAGAGTCGATGTGGGGCTCGGTCGCATGCGCGAGCCGTTTCGTCCTCCTGTGCCTCGGGGCGGCCCAGTGCCTCAGCCTCGTCCGGCTTCCGGCCTCGCTCTCCGGCGCGGCGTCGGCCCTGGGATCGGTGCTGGTCGCCGTCGCGGTCGGCTACACGGCCTACTGCCTCGTCGACGTGGTGGCGCGGTGGCTCGAGCGTCCGGAGGTGAGGGCGCGGGGCCGGCTGGACGACATGCTCGCGCCGATGGTCCGCAAGAGCCTGCGCGTGACGATCGTCGTGCTGACGCTCGTGCAGGTCGCGCAGATCCTCAGCGACAAGCCCATCACCTCGATCCTGGCGGGGCTCGGCATCGGCGGACTTGCCGTGGCGCTGGCGGCCCAGGAGACGATCAAGAACTTCTTCGGATCGCTCGTGATCCTCGCGGACAAGCCGTTCGAACTCGGGGACCGCATTGTCGTCGACGCCCATGACGGCACGGTCGAGTCCGTCGGCTTCCGGTCGACCCGCCTGCGGACGCTGGACGGCGAACTCGTGACCTTCCCCAACGGGGACCTGGCGAACAAGACCATCCGCAACATCGGCAAGCGGCCGTACATCCGCCGTGTCACGGACCTCGCCCTGCCCTACGACACCCCGCCGGCGAAGGTCGAGCGCGCCCTCGCGATCGTCAAGGATGTGCTTCGCAACCACGAGGGCATGCACCCCGACTTCCCGCCGCGCGTCCATTTCACCGCCTGCGGGAGCGCCTCGCTGAACCTGCAGGTCATCTTCTGGTACCACCCGGGCGACTGGTGGGCGTGTCTCGCGTTCACCGAGAGGTTCAATCTCGAGATCCTCCGCCGGTTCGCCGCGGAGGACATCGAGTTCGCATTTCCGACGCAGACGATCTACGTAGCGGGCGACCCCCGGCGCCCCCTGGCCCCCGCCGCGGATTCCGACCGGCGACCGTGCCCCCCTCCTTCCCCGGGGCCCCCATGACCGGCGATCGCCCATCGGCCCTGATCCTCGGCGCGGGCAGCGTCGGCCGCGGGTTCATCGGGCAGCTCTTCAGCGAGTCGGGCTACGAGGTCGTCCTGGCGGATGTCGACGAGACGCTGGTGGCGGCGCTGAACCGCCGCGGCGCGTACACGCTGCGGCTGGCGGGGATCGGCTCGATCGAGGAGCGCACGATCGCTCCGGTGCGCGCCATCGACGCCCGCCGGTCGGACCTCGTCGCGGCGGAGGTCGGGCGCGCGGGCATCGCCGCGACCGCCGTCGGCGCCCGGGCGCTGGCCTCCCTGGGCCCCGCCATCGCCGCCGGACTGGCGCGCCGCCGGGCGCTGGCGGACGCGGCCCCGCTGAACTTCATCCTGTGCGAGAACCTGCACGGGGCGCCGGAGCTGCTCCGCGAGGCGGTGCGCGACGCGTTGCCGCCGGATGTGCAGCCGCACCTCGGCTCGATCGCGGGCTTCGTACACGCCGTGATCGCCCGCATGTCGCCGGCGCCGACGCCGGACCAGAGGGCCGCGGACCCGTCGTTCATCGTCGCCGAGCCGTACCGGATCCTGCCGGCCGACCGCGAGGCCTTCGTCGGCGTCGTGCCGCGGATCGAGGGCATGCAGGCGGTCGCCCCGTTCGAGGCCTACGTGGCGAGGAAGCTCTTCATCCACAACGCCGCGCACGCGACGCTCGGCTACCTCGGGCACCTGCGCGGACACGCCTACGGATGGCAGGCGCTCGAGGATCCGTGGGTCCGCGACCGGCTGGTCCTCGCAACGCGGGAGTCGGCGCGGGCGTTGATCGCGGCCTACGGCTTCGAGCCGGTGTCGTTCGAGGAGCACATCGACGGACTGCTGATGCGGTTCTCCAACCGGGCGCTGGGCGATCCGGTCACGCGGCTCGCGCGGGATCCGATCCGCAAGCTGGCCCCGGACGACCGCCTCGTGGGCGCCGCGCGGCTCGCGGAACGGCATGGCATCCAGCCCCGCGCCCTCGCCCTCGGCATCGCCGCGGCGCTGGCCTACGACGACCCCGCGGACCCCCACGCCGCCGACCTGCAGGCCCGCCTCGGCCGGGACGGGCTGGACGCGACGATGGAGTCGATCTGCGCGATCCGCCCCGGCGAGGCCCTCGCCGCCCTCGTGCGCCCGGCCCTCGCGGAACTCGCGGCCCTCCGCCCGGCGTGACGCCGGCGCCTCCGGCCGCCGCGCCCGTCAGCGCGTCGCGTCCATGACCCCGCGGAAGTAGCCGATCGACTCGGCGACGCCGAGGAGCGGGTCGGTCATGTCCTTCTCGTACTCGAGGCTGCAGACGCCGGAGTACTTCACCTTGCGCAGCACGCGAACGAAGGCGGGGATGTCGATCAGGCCGCGGGGCATCTCGATCCCCTTCCCCTCCTTGCTGGCCGCGGTCACGTTCTTGATATGGATGTCGTGGACGCGGTCCGCGAACTTCTCCATCTCCGCGATCGGGCAGGCGCCGGCGCGCAGGTTGTGGCCGATGTCGAGGCAGATGCCGACCCGCGGGTCGAGGTCCTTGATGTACTCCATGATCGACCCGGCCGTCGCATAAGGCAGGTTGTCGGGCCCGTGGTTGTGGATCGCGTACTTCATGTCGTAGGCCTTGACCTTGCCCTCGACGTACTTGATCAACTCCGCCGACTCGACCTTCTTCTTGTCGACCGTCGCGTGCGGGACGCCGACGATCAGCTTCACGCCGACGCGCTTCGCGTACTCGAACGCATCGTCGATCGCCTTCTCGCCGTCCATGTAGATCGGGCCGACGCCGTACCCGGTGATGCTGAAGCCCTGGCACTTCGCATGGAAGGCGGCGATCTCCTCGGCCGTGCTCGTGAAGGGGAGGTGGAAATCCTTGATGCAGAGGAAATGCACGTCGACCTTCTTCACCATCTCGAGCGTCGGGTCGATCTTGAACTTGTTGAAGGTGTAGCCCGCGAGGCCGAGGCGGAACGTGTCCTTCGCGTCGCCCGCCGCCGCCTTCGCCTCCCCCGCGATCAGCGCCGGCGCGCCCGCCGCCGCCGCCAGCCCGAACCCCGCCTGTTTGAAGAACCCGCGCCGAGTCGTCATGGAATGCTCCTGATCTTCGCCGCGCCGACGTCCGGCCCGGCGTCCGTGCACCCTAGTCCGCCGCGCCGCGGGGGGTCAAACGGATTCGATCCCGCGCCATGTGGAATCGCCTCCGGCGAGCCCGTCTCCGGACGGACTCGAACGAGCGGGGGGCGGACACTCCTGTCTGCCCGCCGGGTCCGTCCCCTCGAGCCCCGCTTGTCCAAACCCACGCGGATTGCGATAGTCGCACGATGAAACGAACCGCCGCCGTCCTCGCCATCCTCCAGGCCGTGTTGTTGTCCACCGCGCACTCTGCGGCGCCGTCCCTTCTGATCGAGGCGGAGTCGTTCCAGATCGGCGGGGACTGGCACTTCGCGGCCGACCGCGACGCGTCGGGCGGCGCGCTGCTTCAGGTGATTCCTCCCTCCCGCCCGGCGGGCGTGAAGCCGCCGCCCGCGGTGGACGCGATGGCCGTCGTCGAGGTCCCGACCGGCGCCGAGTACCGCGTCTGGGTCCGCACGCGCGACTTCGCCACCTACCCCGGCACCCGCCGCTTCGCCGTCACGATCGACGGCGCCTCGCCCTTCCCCGAGGCCGGCAACCTCGGCCGCGACGGCTGGGGCTGGCAGAAGCTCGGCAGCCTCCGGCTCGAGGCCGGCCGCCACCGGCTCGGCCTGCGTGATACCGCCCGCAGCTACGGCCGATGCGACGCCATCCTTCTGACCGCCGGCCCCCTGGACCCGGCCGCCGTCGGTCCGACGCAACTCGCGCGATTCCGCACGATGCCGATCCGCCTTCCGACCGACCGCGAGATCGCCCTCGCCCCGCCCGACCCCGCGCCGGTGGCGACCGGCATCGTCGCCGCGCTGGACAACGGCCTCGTCCGCGTCGAGTTCGCGGGCGCAACGGATGCCGCCGCCCGGCCGCTCGTGGTTCGCCGCACGCTCCTGCCCGGCCGCCCGCCGCTCGGCGGCGCCGGCGAGACGCTCTTCCTGCTCCACGCGGCCGAGTGCCGCGCCAGCCTGCGCACGCTGCCGCACTGGCAGACGCCGCACGAGCCGCGCCGCGTGCAGATCGACGGCGGCTGGGTCGGGACACCCGGAGCCACGCGCGATCCCTTCGAGCCCGGCGCCCTCGTCCGGCTCCTCCCCCGCGCCGCCCGCGCGACAGGACCGGAGACCGTCGAGGTCGACTTCGACGCCGCGGACGAGGACGGCGCCCTCGCCGGCGGCCGCGCGACGGGCGTGTGGACGCTCAAGCCCGGCTGTCTCGACGCGAGGTTCGAGCTGCGCGCCGTCCCGGCGCGCGACGGCTTCTGGTCCGCCGGCCTCTGTGCGTTCGACCCCGTGGCCCGCGAGGCGGCGGAATTCGTTCAACTCCCGCCCCTCTTCCAGTTCCAGCGCCTGCCGGCCCGCCCCGAGATGGTCACCAGCACGCTGACGCCGCACCCGATGGCGCTGGTCCAGACGCGGCCCGGCGGTTCGAAGGCGCCGCCGGTCTGCCTCGTCGCCTCGGCCGAGCCGGAGCGGCTGCCGTTCCAGTGGCCGACGGCCTCGAACATGGTCTACGGCTTCTCCCTGCTCAACGCGACCGGGCTCGTGCAGCCGTGCGCATTCTCGCCCGTTCTCGGCACGGAGGCCTCGCGCTGGGCGGCCGGCACGACGCAATCGGTCGCGTGGCGCGTGCTCGCGCACCCGGGCGACTGGACGGCGACGCTGGAGCACTATGTCGACCGCGTCGCCGGCGTCCGCGACCACCGCAGGCCCGTGCGCGCCTCGCTGACCGACGCGGCGCTGAACATGATGGACCTGATGCTCGACGACGCCGCGGGCGGATGGACGGCGGACATGAAGGGCTTCTACGACATCGAGACGCCCTCGATGGGCAAGCAGGCGGCGCCGCTCGCGGTGATCGCGGCGGCGCTGCTCGCGCGCGACGGGCGCGCGTGGCGCGCGCGGGCGCTGCCGACGATCGAATTCACGCTCCGCTCCCGCGGGTCCGCCGTCGTCAGCACCGGCCACGATGCGCGGCACGACGTGCCGCTCCGGAACCAGCTCGCCGTGCCGTCCGCCTTCTACGACACCGCCTACTGGGAGGGCGTCCACGCGCTCACCGGCGGGCTCAACCCGTGGCTGGCGGAACTCGCCGCGCCCGGCGGCACGGCGACCCACAGCCGCGCCTACAACACGTCGCGCCGGTGGGTGTCCGACCTTGCGCTCCACCGGCTGCGGCCCGACCCGGCGCTGCTGGAGCAGGCGAAGCGCGGCGCGGACGAGTTCCTGAGCACGGAGATCTTCGGACGCCAGACGAAGCCGGTCTCGTTCGAGATGTTCTACAACATCCACTTCTATCCCGCGTGGTGGGAGCTGCCCGACCTCTACGAGGCGACGGGCGACCGGCGTTACCTCGACGCCGCCGCCGAGGGCGCGTTCCACACGATCGCCGGGCTCTGGTCGCACCCGCGCGTGCCGGAGGGCGGGGTCGCGATCCACCGCGGCGGGCAGGAGCCGATCTACCACCGCGTGTGGTGGCGCGACGGCGGCACCTACCGCCTCGGCTGGCCGCGGCAGCCGGGCGACACGCCCGAGCGCAGCGTGCCGGCGTGGCAGGTCGCCGCCCTCGGCCTCGGGGTGGAACCGCCGTCGACCTACACCTGCTACCCCCAGGCGATGAACCACATCCTGATGTCCGGGTGG
>CAYODK010000179.1:0-12180 GCA_964402695.1 uncultured Verrucomicrobiota bacterium | reverse complement strand
TCCCGGGCAGTGTCTGGGACGGAGAGGCCGACGCCTACGGACGCGCGCATCATCCGCTGTTCGCGCGCGATTTTCTCGAGGAGGACCTGCGGAGGAGCGTCGGCCATTCGGGCCGGCCGGTGGTCGTCGTGCAGCACTTTCGCCCGATCGACGAGAACTGGTGGACCTACGGCGCGGCGGACCGGTTCCACAGGGCCATCCAGGATTACAACGTGATCCTGATCCTCGTCGGCCACCAGGGAGGGGGGGTGAACAACACCTGGCGCGGCTACAACTGGGTCAGCAGCAACGGCGACCTGGTCGTCTGCCGGATCGCCTCCAACCGGTTCGTGGCCGTCAACCGGGGCGCGACGAACTGGGGACAGGCCTTCCAGAAGGGGATCTTCCCCTCCTTCGCGGAGTCCGGTTTGCCGGCCTTCGTCAACAACGGCGCATGGGCCTCGAAGATCGGCCCCGCCGGCGCCACGCTGTCCGCGAAACTTGTCTACGAAGCCGTCTCGCCGACGGAGCTGTCGGTCTTCTGGGGCCCCTCGGACGGCGGCACGAACGCCGCGGCGTGGATGTACTCCACCAACCTCGGCGCGCGCGCGACGGGCGTCGCATGCTCCATCGATGTCGGCGGCCTCCAACCCTGGTCGACGAACTTCCACCGGGGCCGGGCGGCGAATGCAAAGGGCGAGGCGTGGGCCGCGTACTCCGTCCCCTTCCACACGGCCGGCCTGCTGCCCGCGGGCTGGGAGACCGCCTTCGTCGGCTTCGAGCAGCGGCCGGGCGGCGGGGCGCATGTCGTGGACGGTGTCTTCACGGTGCGCGGCTCGGGCCGCGACATCGGCGAGCGCGGCGAACGGCGCGACAACTTCCAGTTCGCGTGGACCCGCCTCGACGGCGATGGCGAGTTCCGCGCACGGATCGCCACGGCGGATGCGCGAAGCCGCGAACCGAAGGCCGGCGTCATGCTGCGCGAATCGGCCGACGCCGACGCGCGGCATGTTTCCATCCTCTTGGCGCCGAAGTCCGGCGTGCGCCTTGTGTCCCGCAAGGCGGCCGGCGGGGCCAGTTCCACGACGATCCTCGGCGATGTGAAGGCCGCGCCCTGCTGGGTGAAGCTCGTGCGGAGGGGCTCCACGTTCTCCGGATTCGTTTCCGCCGACGGCGCCACGTGGACGCCCGTCGGCAAGCCGCTGACCCTCGACCTCCCCCCCGCCCTGCTCGCCGGCCTCGCCGTCACCGCCGGCAACCGCGACGAATCCAAGCTCCACACCTCGACCTTCGACCACGTCGAACTCAAGCGTGAGCCCGCGGGCCCCTGAGCGGGGAGGCCGGTCGATCCGCATCGCGCGCGCGGCCGCCGGGGCCGGCGGCCCTCCCGACACTGCGCAAGAGCCGGGAGGCCCCGCGGTCCCGCTTGTCACTTTCTCAGCGGCTTGCGCGCGGTCATGCCCCAGGTGTCGTCCCACTTCCGCTCGGCGACGGTCAGCTCGTCGTCGGTGATGCGGAAAACGAAGAAGCCGTGCGTGACCGGGCCGGACTCCTTCGGCCCCTTCTGCCGGAAGTGCGGCGGGTGGTAGATGTCGATCCCGTTCCACGTGTAGATGAACGGTTCATGGGCGTGCCCGTGGAGGATGCCGGCGATGTTGCAGCCCTTGATGAGTTCGAAGTAGCGCGCGCGCCACTCCTCCGGCCACCAGTTCATGCTGTGGGACTTGTCGAAACCGAAATGGTGCAGGAGCACGACCGGGCGGCCGCTGGAACTCACGTTCCTCCGGAGGTCGTCCGCCAGGAACCCGATGCTGTCCTGCGGATCGTAGGGCCGGCAGCTCGTGCCCGGCGAGATGCCGCACATGACGAAATGAACGCCGTCCCAGTCCCAGGCATAGTGAAGCCCGTTGCTCGAGACGTTCGACAGCCCGACCCGCGTCTTGTTGCGCTCCCGGATCGCGATGCGCACGGGCAGCTTGTCGCCGCCGTCGTGGTTGCCGAACGACTCGTACACGGGCCACTTCAGCCGTCCGTCGCCGCCGACGAGCCCGTAGTCGCGGACAAACATGTCCCACTGTTCCTTCTTCCCGTCGTTGGTCATGTCGCCCGTGTGGATCACGCCGCGCGGGGTGCCGACGACGCCGCCGAGGTTCGTCGGATAGGCCGTGCC
This sequence comes from uncultured Verrucomicrobiota bacterium, assembly GCA_964402695.1. Lineage (GTDB taxonomy): Bacteria > Verrucomicrobiota > Kiritimatiellia > PWTM01 > PWTM01 > VGWF01. The sequence goes on along the minus strand of CAYODK010000179.1, from coordinate 10,031 downwards.
GGGCAGCCGGTTCATCTTGTCGACGAGCCTCGGGACGGTCTCATCGCCGATGCGACTGAGCCCGTAGTGCGTGTCCGACACGTGGAAGAACGTGAGATCCCGGCCTCCGGCCGAAGCCGGGGCCTGGGCTGCGCAGGGAGTCCACGCGGCGCCGAGCAGGGACGCCGCCAGAAGCCACGTGCGTCGGGTCAGGGTCCATCGCCTCATGTCGCGTCCTTTCGCGGGGTCGCGTCCGCACCCCTCATCCATCGCCACGCCCGCCGCTCACGCGGCGCGGAGGCGGTCCTTGATCTCGCGCGTGTCGTCGTCGGAGATGAGCCCTCCTGCGTGCAGCGCGATATTGATCAGGACCCCGACCATCACGCCGGACATCAGCAGGCTGGACCCTCCGTAGCTGATGAACGGAAGCGCAAGCCCCTTGGTCGGAAGGCACCCGGTGACGACGCCGACGTTGATCAGCGCCTGCAGCGTGATCATCAGCGTGATGCCGAACGCCAGCAGCCGTCCGAACGTGTCGGGGGCATGGAGCACGATGACGATGCCGCAGATGAAGATGCCGAGGAAGAGCGCCAGCACGCCGAGCGACGCGCTCAGCCCGAGTTCCTCGGCGATGATGGGCAGGATGAAATCGGTATGCGCCTCCGGCAGGTAGTACTGCTTCTGCAGCCCCTGCCCCAGGCCGGCGCCGTAGGGCCCCCCGGACACGAAGGCGTGGATGCCCTGCATCAGCTGGAACGCCTCGTGCTCGGCGTAGCGCTCGGGATGGAGAAACGCGAGGAACCGGCGCAGCCGGACCGGGTCATGCGCAACGGCGAGCGCGAAGAGGCACAGACAGGCGACCGAGATGATGGTCAGATAGCTCAGCCGCGTGCCGCCGAGGAACAGCACGCTCATGCCCACGACCCCGATCAGCATGGTCGTGCCGAAGTCGGGTTCGAGGAAGATGAGCCCGAGGACGATCCCCATGACGCACATCGGGATGACGACCCCGTCGCGGACCGTGGTGACCCTGCGTTCGTTCCGCTTGACCCACCAGGCGAGGAACAGGATGACGGCGAACTTGGCCAGTTCGGAGGGTTGGAAGTTCGCGTACCCCAGGCCGAGCCAGCGCCGGCTTCCGTTGATCATGAGGCCGACGCCCGGAACCAGGCACATCGCCAGGAGCAGCGTGACGAACACGATCAGGGGGACGGCGACCCACTTGAGGCGGTGGTAGTCGATCCGCGCGGCGGCCACGCCGCCGATCCCGGCCAGGGCGAGCCATACGGCCTGCCGGACCAGGAAGTGGTTTGCGTTGTCGTAGCGGCTCTCGCCCTGGACCGCGCTGGCGCTCGCCAGCATGATCACGCCCAGGGTCGCGAGCACCAACACCAGGCAGATCAGCAGGCTGGCCGTCTTCCACATGCCTGCGCGCCCGGATCCCGGATCAGTCGGCGATCGGGATCAAGATCGTCATGTTGGGCTTCACCTGCGAGGCATCGGCGAGCTTGTTCAGCTTCAGTAGCGACTCGGGGCTCACGAGGAAGGCCTTCGCGATGGAGTCGAGCGTCTCGCCTTCGCTCACCGGGTACTTGATCGGCTGCCGGGCGGATCCCAGCGTCGGGGCCGGGGCGGGCGGGGCGGCCGGCACTGCCGGATCGGCGAGCGCCGGGGCCGGCGCAGGCGCCGGAGCCGCCTCGATCACCGGGGCCGGGGCCTCGGGGACGGGCGCAGGCGCGGGGGTGGGCATCAGGATCTCGGGTGCGGGAGCCGGGGCGGGCGCGGGAGCGGGAGCCGGGGCCGGGGCCGCATCCTTGGGCGCCTCCTTCTTCACGGCCGCGGTCTTCTTGGCGCCGGCGGGGAGCACGAGCTTCTGGCCGGCGCGGATCATGTCGCTGCCCAGGCCGTTGGCTTCCTTCAGATCCGCGGTCTTCACGCCGTGCATCACGGCGATCTTCGACAGGCTGTCGCCCGGCTGGACGACATACTCGGTGCCGGCCGCGGTCTTGCGCGCCGCCGCCACCGCCGGATCCTTCCGAACCGCCGCCCCGGAGCGGGCCGGGATGGTGAGCTTCTGCCCGATGCGGATCTTGTTCGGATCCTTGATGCCGTTGATCTCGGCCAGTTCCCGCGTGCTCAGGCCGTGGCGTGCGGCGATCTTCGAAAGCGATTCCCCGGGCGCAATGACGTGCTCCGTCGCGGCCACCTCGCGCGGAGCGGCGATCGGACCGGGCGTGGCCGGGCGCTCGGGAGCGGGCGGGATCAGGACCGGACCTCCCAGCGGAGGGACGCTCGCCTCCGGGACGGAAGGCGGCGGCAGGACCGGCGCGGGAGGCGGCTCCGACGGCATGGACGCCTGCGGTGTGCCGCATCCGTGCAGAAACACCGGCGCGCTCACGATGGCCACGTGAAACGCCGCGATCAAACCGATCAATGCCCAGTTCTTCATGCTGCGCTTGTTCATCGCACTGCTCCCGTCCTCTCCGGACTGATGTCACCGGGTGCGGAGCCCATCGCCCGCACACGGCGCACAAATGCTTCTCCCCGCTCTCCGAAACTCCCGTACTGATCGAAACTCGTGCACGCCGGGGACAAGAGCACCGCGTCCCCCGGCTGCGCATCGCGCCGAGCCGCATCCATCGCGGCGTCCAGCGTGCCGCACAGGACGCACGGCACCGCAGAGGCCCACGACTGATGCAGGATCGGCGCGGACTCGCCGACAAGATAGACCTTCCGCGCCCGCGACGCCAGCAATTCTTTGGCCGCCGAGAAGTCGCGCTCCTTGGCGCGGCCGCCCGCAATCAGGCGGACCGGTCCGGGCGTCATCCGGAGGGCGGCCATCATCGCGGCCAGCGAGGTGGCCTTGGAGTCGTCGATGTAGCGGACCCCCCCGACCGTGGCCACGGGCTGCAGGCGGTGGGCCAGCGGTTCGAACTCCCGGGCCGCGCGTTCGACCGACCTCCCGTCCGCCCCGCACGCCTCCGCGGCCGCGGTCACGGCGGCGGCGGCGAGGCCCAGGATCTCGTTGTCAAAGTAGGTCCCCCGCACGGAGGCCGCGGCATGGCCGCCCGCGTACACGGCGCCCGCCGAGAAGCGGACGTCCGCCGCGGGGTCCGTCCCGAAGGTGATCCAGCGCCCGCGACCGCCCGCCGCCGCCCGCAGCGCCGCGGCTTGCGCCCACGGGACGATGCACGAGTCGGGAACGCGCGCATTCGCAGCCAGGCGCGCCTTGGCGGCGAGGTAGGCCTCGAACGAACCGTGCCGGTCGAGGTGGTTCGGCTGGACGTTCAGGATCACCCCGACGTCCGGGCGGAACTCGCGGCAGGTCTCGAGTTGGAACGAGCTGACCTCGAGGACGAGCCAGTCGAGCGTCCCGTGGTCGCGCACGACGGCGCAGGCGGGAGGTCCATAGTTCCCACCGATGGCGACGCGAAGGCCCGCGCAGGCCAGCGATTCCGCGAGCCATTTGACGGCCGTGCTCTTGCCGTTGGATCCCGTGATGGCGGCCGTGCGCGCCGCGCCGCGGCGGCTCCAGCCGAGTTCGAGTTCCGAGACCACCGGCACGCCGGCCGCGGCGGGGACGGCGATCCACGGCGACGACGGCGGGACGCCGGGGCTCGCGACGACATACGCCCATGCCCCTTCCGGCGCCGCATCGCGCGGGACGCCGAGCCGCACCTCGGCCCCCGCCGCGCGCAACGCCGCCGCGGCCGTCTCCTGCGCCGGTCCCGCCGACGCGTCGACCACGGTCACCGCGGCGCCCTCCGCGAGCAGGAGCCGCGCCGCCGCCGCGCCGCTCGTGCCGAGGCCGAGGATCAGGACCGGGCTGGAGGATATCGAAGTCACGGTTTCAGGTGTCAGGTTTCAGGTGTCAGGAGGAAGGACGCCAGGAGCGTTGATGAAGGGTCTCGGGTGGTAGCGTTGATGGCGGCCGACCATGGGCATCCGATCATGGGAGGTCCTGCCGCCCGGCACCCGGCATGTGAACCTCTCTTCTGCCGATATCTGGAACCTGACACCTGACACCTCCCCTACCGGATCTTCAACGACGCGATGCCCGCAAGGGCGAAGATGATCGACACGATCCACAGCCGCGTGGTCACCATCGTCTCGATGACCTCCGTGTCCCGTCCCTCGCGCGCCGCGTTCTCCTTGCCGACGATCTCGAAGTGGTGGTGGATCGGCGCGCACCGGAAGATCCGTTTGCCGCCCGTCAGCTTGAAATACGCGACCTGGAGGATGACGCTCGCCGCCTCCATCACGAAGACGCCCCCGACCAGGATCAGCGTGATCTCCTGGTTGATCAGCATGGCGATCGTGCCCACGGCGCCGCCCAGCGCGAGGCTCCCCGTGTCGCCCATGAAGACGCGCGCGGGATGGCAGTTCCACCACAGGAAGCCGAGGCCGGCGCCCAGCAGGCAGCCGCAGACCACGGCCAACTCGCTCGCGCCGGGCACGAACGGAAGGTGGAGGTACTTCGCGAAGACCGCGTGACCGGTGCAGTAGGTCATCACGAGGTAGGCCAGCGAGACCGAGCTGGTGCAGCCGACGGCGAGGCCGTCAAGCCCGTCGGTGAGGTTCACGGCATTCGTGCAGCCGACGAGCACGAGGAAGGCGAAGACGACGGCCGCGAAGACCCCCATGTTGAGGATCAGCGGCGTCTTGAAGAACGGGATCGAGAGCTGGCTCGCGAGCGCGTGCCACTCCGGCGTGATCCACAGGAGCGCGACGACGACGACGGCGCAGGCCGTCTGCGCGAGCATCTTCCATCGTCCTGCGAGGCCGTGGCGGTTCCTGCGCGTCACCTTGAGGTAGTCGTCGACGAATCCCACGCCGCCCATGACCCACATCGTGCCGATCGTCATCCATACCAGGCCGTTCGTCGGCACGGTCCACAGGACGGCGGCGACGGTGACGGAGATCAGGATCAGGAAGCCTCCCATGGTCGGCACGTTCTTGCGCCCGTGGGTGCGGTCGAGCGAGGGCACGATCTCGAGCCGGTGCGGCTGCCGCACCCGTTGCAGGAGGCGGATCATCCACGGACCGAGCGCCAGGGAGATCAGGAACGCGGTCGCCGCGCCGCCGAGGGTGCGGAAGGTCACGTAGCGGAAGATCCGCAGCGGCGAGAACCAGTCGGTCAGATCGCTCAGGTAGACCAGCATCGTTGTTCCGCGGCGTCAGTGCGCCGGCGCCTCCGCCGGCGCGCCGGTCCGCCGCGCCCATTCGGCCATGACCTCTTCCATCCGCTCGCCGCGCGAGCCCTTCAGGAGGACCGCGTCCCCGGGGCGCAGCCGGTCCGCCAGCACCGCGGCGGCCGCCGCGGGTCCTTCGCACCGCCACAGCCGGCCGGCCGGCCAGCCCGCGTCGGCCGCGCCCTCCGCGATCGGCGCGGCCAGGTCGCCGCAAACGACGAGGCCCGCCCACGGACCGCCGGCGGCCTGGCGGCCGATCTCGCGATGCAGGCCCGCGCCGCGCACCCCCAGCTCGCGCATGCCGCCGAGCGCGACCCACTTCCTCCGCGCCGGGTGGGCGGCAAACGTCGCCAGGGCGGCCTCCATGCTGACGGGGCTCGCGTTGTACGCGTCATCGACCCACGTGATCCCGGCGATCGTCCGCTCACCCCCGCGCATGGGCGGAGGCACGAACGCCTCGATCGCGGCGGCGATGGCCTCCGCGCTCACCCCCGCCTCGCGGCCCGCGGCGACGGCGCGGAGCGCATTGCGGAGCATGGGCTGGCCGCGGACGGGAAGCCGGCACTCCAGCGCGAGCCCGTCCGGGCCGGAGACCCGCATGCGCTGCGGGTCGGCCGGATCCACGCGGCCCCGGTAGTCGGCCGGCGCGTCGACCGCGACGGTGACCACGCGGCACCCCGCGGCGGCCCGGAAGCGGTCGAACCAGGGCTCGTCCGGCGCGAGGACGGCCAGGCCGTCCGCCGGCAGCGCGCGAAGCAGGGTCGCCTTCTCGTCCGCGATGGCCGCCTCGTCGGCGAAGAACTCGAGGTGCACGGGGCCGACCCGCGCCATGAGACCCCAGGACGGACGGAGCAGCGCGCACAGCGGGGCGAGTTCGCCCGGGTGGTTCATGCCGACTTCGAAGACGCCGTATGCCGCCCCGGGGTCGGCCGAGAGAAGGCTGAGCGGAAGGCCGAGATCGTTGTTGAAGTTGCCGCGGGTGCGGGCGACGGGGCCGGCGGCGGCGAGGACCGAGGCGGTCAGGTCCTTCACCGTCGTCTTGCCAACGCTGCCGGTGACGCCGAGGATGAGCCCGCCCATCCGCGCCCGGTGCCCGCGGGCGAGATCCCCCAGGGCGCGCCGCGTGTCGTCGACGACCAGCAGGGGTCCGGCATCGGGCCGCGCCGCGGCGAAGGCGGACTCCACGACGGCGCCGGCCGCACCCCGGGCCATGGCGTCGTCGACGTAGCGGTGGCCGTCGGTGCGCTCGCCGCGCACCGCAAGAAAGAGGACGCCGGGGCCGGCCTCCGTCGAGTCGTGCCGGACGGACCGGACGGCTTCGGACGGCGGGCGCGTCCATCGTCCACCGGTCCATGCGGCCAGCGTATCGGGATCGAACATGGCGGTCTCGCAGTCGGCTCAGGCCAGCAGGCGGCGGGCGACCTCGCGGTCGTCGAACGGGATCACCGTGCGCGCGAACTCCTGGTAGTTCTCGTGGCCCTTGCCGGCGATCAGCACGACATCGCCGTCCCGGGCGATCTCGAGGGCCCGGGCGATCGCGACCTCGCGCTCGGGGATCGTCTCGAACCGGGCGCCATCGGGCATCCCCGCGGCGATCTCGCGGAGGATGCCGGCGGGATCCTCCGAGCGCGGGTTGTCGCTCGTCAGGATCGAGACATCGGCCAGGAGACCGGCCACGCCGCCCATGCGCGGACGCTTCGACCGGTCGCGGTCCCCGCCGCAGCCGAACACGACGATGAGCCGCCGGGGGGCCACCTCGCGCAGCGTGGTGAGCACGTTCGAGAGCGCGTCGTCGGTATGCGCGTAGTCGATGTAGACCTGCAGGCCCCGCCGGTTCGGGACCGGCTCGAGGCGGCCGGGCGCGGAGTGGAACTGCGCGAGGACCCCGGCGATGAAGTCCGGCCGGAGCCCGCGCGTCGCGCAGGCGGCGAAGGCCGCGAGGGCGTTGCTGACGGTGTAGCGGCCCATGAGGCCGAGGCGGACGCCGGCCGAGCCCCACGGGGATTCGATGGTGAACGACGACCCCTGCGGGCCGAGCTCGACGTTGACGGCGCGCACGAGGGCCCCCGGGTGGAACCCGTAGGTGACCAGCGAGGACCAGCCGCCGCCGGTATTGGCCAGCTGCTGGCCCCAGGCGTCGTCGAGGTTGATGACGGCCGCGGCGCGCTTCTCCATCTGGCCGAGACCCCGGAAGAGCAGCGTCTTCGCGCCGAAGTAGCGCTCCATCGTGACGTGGTAGTCGAGGTGGTCGCGCGTGAGGTTGGTGAAGACACCGACGTCGAAATCGATCCCCCACACCCGCTTCTGCTCCAGGGCGTGCGACGAGACCTCCATGACCGCCGAGGAGCATCCCGCGGTCAGCATCTGCGCGAGCATGGATTGCAGGTCCGGCGCCTCGGGCGTCGTCCGGTTCGCGGGGATGCACCGGGCGCCCATCTCGTACATCACGGTGCCGATCAGGCCCGGCTTGCGTCCCGCGGCGCGGAGGATGTCGCGGATCATGAAGGTCGTCGTCGTCTTCCCGTTGGTGCCGGTGACGCCGACCATCTCGAGCCGCGCCGACGGGTGGTCGTGGAACGCGCAGGCGATCTCCGCCACGGCCCGGCGGGCATCCTCGACGCGGATGTGCGTGATGTCGCGCCGCGCCCAGTCGTTGTGCTCGGACACGATCGCGACGGCGCCGCGCTGGATGGCATCCTCGACGTACTTGGCGCCGTCCTCGCGCGTCCCGCGCAGCGCGACGAACAGGTAGTCGGGCCGCACCTGGCGCGAGTCGCAGGCGATGCCCCGGATGTCGGCCTGGCGTGGGCCCTTGACCGTCATCGGCTGGATCACCTGAAGGATGGTTTCGATTCTCATGGCCTCGTCACAGAGTTGCCCAATCCACATGATCGGCCTCCTCGTCCCCTTCCCCGGGGCCGTCCGGCGCATCGTGTCCGGGGGCGGTCGGTTCCAGGCTTCCCGTCGGCGGGATGTTCAGGTAGCGGACGGCTTCCTGCGCGATCTGCCGGAACACCGGCGCGGCCACCACGCCGCCGGTGTGTTCGGGCTGGGGCTCATCGACGACGACCGCGATCGCCAGCACCGGGTCGTCCGCCGGGATCACGCCGACGAACGAGGCGATGTTGCGGTCCTCGTCGTAGCCCCCCGGGCCGGGCTTGGTCGCCGTGCCCGTCTTGCCCGCGACCCGGTAGCCGGGCACCGCGGCGCGCCGGCCCGTGCCGCCCTCCTCCGTCACGTGCGCCAGCAGCGCACACATCAGCCTCGCCGTGTCCTCGCGGATGGGGCGGGCGGCGACGACGGGGGTGAACTCCTGCAGAACGCGCCCCTTGGCATCGACGACGCGGCGCACGACGGCGGGCTTCATCAGGAAGCCGTGGTTCGCGATGGCGGACAGCACGCCGAGCATCTGCAGGGTGGTGACGCCGACGCTGTGCCCCATCGCGATGCGGGTGGGCGCCAGCGCGTCCCACTGCGACCGGGACCGGAAGATCCCGGCCTGCTCGCCCGGCAGCTCGATCCCCGACGCGCGGCCGACGCCGAAGTCGCGCAGGTAGCGTTCCAGCCGGGCATCGCCCAGCATCAGGGCGATCTTCGCGGCGCCGATGTTGCTGGACTTCTTCAGCACGTCCGCGACCGTGAGGCGTCCGTAGGGATGGAAGTCCCTCAGCGGCCGGCCGCGGTACATCCACAGGCCGTTCTCGCAGTCGAAGACCATCTCCGGCCGCACGAGGCCCTCGTTGAGCGCCGCGGCGATGACGCCGATCTTGAACGTGGAGCCCGGTTCGTAGATGTAGCCGGTCGGGCAGTTCCGCATCCGCTCGGCCGGGGTCCGTCCGTAGGCGTTGAGGTCGAAATCGGGCCGGGACGCCATCGCGAGGATCTCGCCGGTGCGGACGTCCTGGACCACGGCCCACGCGGCAAGGGGCCGGTGCTGCTGCACGGCCTGGTCGAGCGCGGACTCGGCCATGGCCTGCAGGTTCACGTCGAGCGTCAGGTGCACGTCCGCGCCGGCCTGCGGCGGGATCTCGAGGGTGCGGCGGTCGAGCATCTCCCGCCGGCGCCCGTCCTGCTGGCTCACGCGGACGCCCGGCACGCCGCGCAGGACCTCGTCGAGCGCCAGTTCGACGCCCGCGCTGCCGACGCCCTCGGTGTTCGAGAAGCCGACCACGTGGCTGCCCAGGTTGTGCTGGGGGTAGTGCCGCGCCGAGACGGGCTCCAGCCAGACGTGCTTGAGCTTGAGTTCGAGAACGCGCTGGCGGTCGTCCTCGGACAGCTCGTGCGCCAGGTACACCTGCCGGCGGTCCGGCTGCCGGAGCCGGGTCTCGACGAGGGTGCGGTCGAGGCCGAGCTTGCGCGAGAAGAGGGCGGCGTAGGCCTCGACGAGGCCGTCGCGGAGGATCATCTGCGGATCCGCGTTGAGCCGGTAGACCGTCAGGTCCATCGCGAGAATGGCCCCGCGGCGGTCCAGGATGCGGCCGCGGCCGACCAGGATCTGCTGCTCGACGCGGCGCGCCCGGGCCACGGTCTCGCGCACCGCGCGGTTGTCGTCGAGGTGCAGGTGGCCGACGCGGAAGGCGAGCCCGCCGAACGCGGCCAGCACGGCCACGATCGCCATCAGCAGACGGACGAACTGTCGGCGCTCACTCACGACGCTCCCGCCCCCGCGTCTGCGCGAACTGAGGCCCTGGAGCGGACGGCAGGTCCGCGATGTCCACGGGGCGCGTCAGGTAGACCACCCGGTCCTTGCCCGGCCAGTCCATCTCGATCCGGAAGGCCGCCAGCGCGTCCCGCACCCGCTTGAGGGTGCAGAGGTTCGACCACTTGTACTCCTCGTTGAGCCGGCGGCGGCGGATCTCG
>CAYODK010000178.1:0-12181 GCA_964402695.1 uncultured Verrucomicrobiota bacterium | reverse complement strand
GTAGGCGACCCCCACCCGGCCATTCCGGGCACCCAGCATGCGCACCAGGGCCGGGTTCGCGACGTTCGACAGCGGCGTGTCGACCGGGACGCCCGCGGCGGTCGTCCACGTGGCGCCCATGTCGGCGGTCTGGAGATAGAAGAGGTCCGTGCGGGCATTGAGGCCGCCGGAGGTCGGGTGGACATTGAACGCCGTGCCGACATTCGTCCCCTGCCGCCCGCTGACCTGGTACTGGCCGGACAGCATCTGGCTGAGCGCCCGGCGCGTCGTCCAGGTCGTGCCGTCGCCGCTTGTGGTGGTGAAGAGGTCGCGGTCGGTTCCGCCGGTGTAGCGCGTGTGCAGGAAGAGGAAGCCGCGGCCCGGAACCCAGCGCGGCTGGCCGTAGCTGAACCGGGACTGCGGGAAGACCGCGGAGGGAAGGGGCACCTCCTCGAAGGTCGCGACGTCGAGCGGCTGCACGGCGCGGTGGAGGTAGGACCGGCGCGTCTCGCCGTGCGTGTTGGAGAAGATCCAGACGCGGCCGTCGTCGTCGAGGCCCATGACCGGATTGTCGTGCGCGTCGGTCGTCGCCTTGTCGAGCAGGCGGCGCGGCCGCCCGACGCGGCGCGTGGCGTGGTCGTACCAGGACACCATGTGATGCAGCGTGCTGTTCGAGGCATCGGTGCCGCCGTAGACGAAGAAGGTCCTGTGCGCCGAGGGACTGTAGACCGCCATCGGGGCCAGTTGCTGCGGGTAGGTCGCCATCCCGCCGCTGTACTTGTAGACGTAGGCGTCGCCGGTCGGCTGGTTCATGTACCAGATGCCTCGGTAGCCGTCGGCCTCCGGCAGCGGCTCCGGCCCGGGCAACGGCGGGTTGCCGGGTTCGCTGGCGAGCAGGGCCCCGGCGTCGAGGATGTCGTCGGAGATCCGCACTTCATCGATCGTCCCGAAGAGCGGGCTCGTTGCGTTCGGGGTCGCTCCGATCGAGAACGGGGCGGCTGCGGCGAAGAGGTTCGTCGTCGTGTGCGTGCGCCGCGCGATGCTGAACGGTGTGCCGGTGGCCGTGAGGTCGCGCAGGGTGAACGTGATGCCGCCGGAGCCGGTCTCCGCGACGTCGACCGCCGCCGCGACGTAGTAGTTTCGGTTCGTGGCGAGCGCCAGACCCGAGGCCACGGTCTCGTTGGCGACACCGTTCGAACTCAGGTAGAGGCTCAGTCCGCCGCCCGCCACGACGACCAGCGCCCACCGGCGGTTGGCGTTGTTGCTGCGGAAGATCCCCGCGAGGAACTGAGTCGCGGAGGGCAGGGCGTCGAGCCGGACATAGGCCTCCACCGTGAACCGCCCCGCCGCCGCCGCGGCCCCGGCGTCCGCCGTGAACCGGTCGGCGCCGTCCATTGCCGCCGCCGTCTCGTTCGACTGGCCCGTCTGGGGGATCGGGTTGTCAAACCCCGGCTGCGCGACGGGCACTGCGCCCGCATTGGTCAGGGCCAGCGCGTTCGGCCCCGAGTCGGCCGTGAAGGCCGCCCCCGTCCCCTCGAACCGCCACCAGCCGACGGTGGCCGCGCGTGCCGCAGGCGCGATCCCGGCGAAAAGCGCGACAAACGCCGTGACGCATGCGAGATGCATGGCGGCCTTCGGGCCGGTGGAACGGGAACGGATCACGTCAGCACCATAGGGGAGCACCCGACCGGCATCAAGCGCTTGCGCGGTCCCGGGGCGGGGTGTAGGCTCGAAGCGTCGGACGCACGATGGGGACAGCCCGGGAGGTGCCCATGAAAGCCAGGCGTGACCGCAGTCAGGCGTCAGCTGAGTTGCCGATGACGCCCATGATCGACATCGTCTTCCTGCTGATGGTTTTCTTCCTGGTGACGTTCAAGCCCGTGGACGTCCTGTCGCATCTCGAGTTCCTGCGTCCGTCCGGCGCGCCGGGGCCGACCGCCCCCGTGCTGCGCGTCGCGGTCGATGCGGACGGCTTCGCGCTGAACGGGATGCCGGTGGACGCGGATGGGCTGCGCGCGCATCTCGGGCGGCTGGGCGAGCTGGACCGCGACCAGACGGTGGTTCTCGACTGCAGTCCCTCGGCTCCCCACGAGCGCCTGGTGGCCGCGTTGAACCAATGTGCGTCGGCGGGGTTGGGGCGCCTGTCGGTCGTCTCGCGGGGCGGGCACTGACCGGCCATGGCGCTGCTGCCCTCGCTCCGGTCGGGCCGGTTCAACGTCGTCGTCGAGTTCACGCCGCACGCGGCGTCGGACCTGAAACGGATCGCCTCCATCGCCCGTGCCCTGCCGGACCTCGCACGTCGCTTCGAGGGGTCCGGGGTTGTCTTCCCCGCCGTGTCGATCACGCAGAACCCGGGCGGCAAGACCTCGTACGACCTCCAGACGGCGGTGGCGTCGCTTCGCGCCGCCGGCTGGCCGGGGGAGATCGAACTGCTGCCGCATGTCACCGGAAAGGACATGAACGGCGACGCGATCGCGTCGCTGCTGCGCGGGCTGGCCGACGGCGGGGTGCGGACGATCCTCGCGCTGACCGGCGACCAGCCGTCGGCCCGCGGCGTGTTCGATCGCGACTCGGTCGGCATCCTGCAGCTCGTGCGCGAGGTCAACGCGTCCGCCCTGCGCGCGGCGCGCTCCGATGCCGATCTTGCCGCGGCGCCGCAGCTGGCGGCGGGCGCGGCGGTCTCGCCCTTCAAGTACACGCCGGGCTCGCTCGCGATGCAGATGATCAAGGCCTCGAAGAAGGTCCATGCCGGCGCCGCGTTCCTCGTGTGCCAGTCGGGCTGGGACGCGGAGCGCTCGGAGCGCCTGATCGGGAGTCTGCGGGAGGAGCGGGTCCCGGTCCTCGGCAACGCGCTGGTGCTCGACGAGTCCGCGGCGCGGGTGATGCGGACGCTCCCCGGCTGCGTCATCACCGACGCGCTGATCGACCGGATCGCGTCCGGCGGTCCGGCCGGCGTGCGCTCGCGCGCCGCGCGGCAGATCGCGATGTTCCGCCAACTTGGCTACGCGGGCGTCGACCTCGGCCGGCCGGGTGATTTCCAGTCGGCCGACGAGATCGCGGCGATCGTGCAGGAGGCGCTGTCGATCGCCGACTGGCGCGCGTTCCGCGACGACCTCTCGTTCCCGGCGCCGGAGTCGTCGGGGCCGGCGGCGCCGGGCACGGCGTCGGTGTCGCACGCCGTGCACGCGGCGGTGTTCGAGGAGGACGGCGCGCTGCACGGCGTCGCTCGCGCGATCCTCGCGCCCTTCAACCGCTCGGCCGACCGCGAGGGCGCGCTCTACCGCCTCTTCCGCGCGCTGGAGGACGCCGGCAAGGAGGCGGTCTACCGCTGCGAGCACTGCGGCGACTGCTTCCTTCCCGAGAACGAATACGTCTGTACAATGGGCGGATGCGAGAAGGGCCTGGCCAACGTGCCGTGCGGCGACGCGGACCCGGAGGGGCGGTGCGGGAACAATCCGAACCGCGTCTGCGTCGGCGAGCGGATCTACGCGCGCCTGCTGCGGCGCGACGCGGTCGAGGAGTTCCGCCGGGCGGTCTTTCCGCCGCGGCGGGCCGAGCTCCGCGAGACCTCGTCGGTGCTGAACCGGTTCTTCGGGCGCGACCACAACGCGCGGCCGCGGCCGCTGGAGGGGAGCGGGATGATCCACGTCGCTGAACTGATCCATGCCTCGGTGCCGCTGGCGGGCTCCGCGATGCGGGCGATCCGCGATCTGGGCGACGACGGCTTCGCGACGCCCAACCGCGGGCGGCTCGCGATCGAGGATCTCATCGCGACCCAGGCGGCGCAGGGGGCGGACTATATCGACCTCAACATCGACGCCCTCGGCCACCCCGACGCCCCGGGCTTCATGCGCAGGATGGTGCGTCTTGTCCTGGAACACGGCGCCGGCGTGCCGCCCTGCGTCGACAGCTCCGACCCCGCGGTCTTGGAGGCCGGGCTCGACGAGTGGCTCGGCGCCGGGCCGGACCTTCGTCCGCCCCTGGTCAACTCGATCACCTTCTCGGAGACGGAGCGCTACGACGGACTTCTGGCGCGGCGGCGCGGCCGGGTCTTTTCGGCGGTGTGCCTGCTCGTCGGGCCGACCGGCCCGCTGTCGTCCGAGGCGGAGATGGTCGGCGCGGCGCGGACGATGTTCGCGCGGTGCACGGCCGCCGGATTCCGGCCCGGCGACCTCTTCTTCGACACCGTCACGCTCGGCATCGGGACCGATGGCTTCCTCGACGGCGAGGGCAACCTGAAGCCCTCCCACACGCGAAACTCGTTCCACGCGATCCGCGCGATCCGCGGGGATCCGGCCATGAAGGGCGTCCACGCGATCCTCGGCGTCTCGAACTGGGTCTTTGGCGCCCGCAAGCGCCGCATCGGCCACCTGCGCGCCTTCATCGAGGTCGCGCAGGAGCACGGGCTCGACGCCGTGATCGACGACGTCTCCAAGGAGTTCGGCCTCAAGCCCGCCCCGCCGGAACTGGCCGATTTCGTCCGGATGTTCGTCTCTCTCGACGGCGGCGAGGCCTCGATGGACCGCTATACCGAGGCCATCGACCAGGCGCGGTCGAGGGAGTGGGTGTAGGGAGGGCGATGTGCGTTGGTGTCGGAGCGGAGACCTGTGGAAAGGGCCGAGGGAATCGAGAAGGCCGGCAAGAAGCAGGTTGAGGACGACATAGATCAAATCGAGAAGGCTGGGGATTGCAGGTGTCCCCAGCTTGCCCACGCAACATGAACCTGAAACCGAGCCCCCCTTTGCTCGCCTACGGCTACAACACCATCCACCGGCGCATCTGGCGCAGGGTGGACGGCGACCGCGGAGACATCCGAATTCAACATCCAACAGCCAATCTCCAACATCCAACGACCAACAAAGCGACTGCGAGGCCGCGGGGGAGGGCGCGGTGACGCAGCGTTCGGGCTCGCGGTAGCTCGCCCCTCCAGGGCGCCGAGACAGGGAGGATGAGGAAGGAAACCTGAAAGAGGGCGGACTTCGGTGTTTGATGATCGTCGGGCTTGGATGTTGAAGGTTGGGTGTTGGCTGTTGGATGTTGAGTCCGGATGTTCGATGTTTGGAGTTCGGTGTACGTGCGCCGTCCTCTGACCTCCGCTTCCGGCGCTTGACGCGTTGTCGTGCCGCGTGCCACGGTCGGGACATGAACACGGTATCCAGCGCAGGCCGGTCAGGTTCTCGAGCGATGTCCATGGCGTTGGGGGCGGGGGTTCTTGCGGCCTGTTCTGCTTCGGGCGCGCCGGACGGCGGAACGCCCGCGTCGTCGGCGGCGCGGCCGGAGGTTGTCGCGGTCTACTATCCGCACTGGCACAGCTACGACCACGGCAGCTCGTGGAAGGGCGAGGGGTGGACGGAATGGGAGGGGATGAAGGCGGCGGTGCCGCGCTTCCCCGGGCATCACCAGCCGCTCAAACCGTCGTGGGGCTGTTTCGACGAGAGCGATCCGGCGTGGGTTGCGCGCGAGATCGACCTGGCGGCGGACCACGGCATCGATGTCTTCCTTTACGACTGGTACTGGTACAGCGGCGTGAAGAACATGGAGGAGGCGCTGGAGCGTGGCTTCCTCCAGGCGACAAACCGTGCGCGGATGAAGTTCGCGCTGATGTGGGCGAACCACGACCGCCGCGACCAGTTCTGCCCCGCGTTCGGCGAGCCGCGGACGGTCTGGCTGCCGTCGCGCCACACGCCGCAGGACATGGCGCGCGTGGTCGACTACGGCATTGAACACTACTTCCGTGAGCCGAATTACTGGCGCGCAGGCGGACGCCTCTTCTTCAGCATCTTCGAGGCGGCGAAGTTCGTGGAGCAGCTCGGCGGGCCGGCGAAGACGCGGGAAGTCCTGGCGTCGATGGATGCGCGCCTGCGCGCCGCGGGGCTCCCGGGCATGCACTGGAACGCGATGACGGCGAGCGCGGCGATGGTGCCGGCGCTCAAGGAGGCCGGGTTCCACAGCACGAGCCGGTACAACATCAACAGCGCGGGCAAGGCGAAGGCGGACGGGACCGAGGCCTACGAGGACATCATGCAGGCGCACCGCGAGCACTGGGCGCGGATGCTCGACACGCCGCTCGTGAACCTGCCGGTCGTGACGCGCGGGTGGGACGTCACCCCGCGGTGCCTGTCCACGGTCCCGTGGCCGTTCCCGATGTCGCCGAAGACGGGGCGTCCGGAGTATCCCTACGTCCCGGTCGTCACCGGCAGCACGCCGGAGCGCTTCGAGACGCTCCTGCGCGAGTCGCTGGACTTCACCCGGCGCGATCCGCGCGGCCCCTTCGCGGTCCTCGTCTACGCGTGGAACGAGTGGACCGAGGGCGGTTACCTGCTTCCTGAAGAGAAGGAAGGTACGGCCCACCTCGAGGCCATCCGGCGGGTGTTCGGGGTGTCCGGCGCCCGCGGGGCGACCACGAAGGCGGCCCCGTAGGCCCCCAGGATCAGTGACGAACCCTGCGCCACGGGTTCTCCGCACGGCGCCGACCCTGCTTCGCGAAGACGCTTCGCAGGGCACGGCGGAGCGGCGCCCTCCAGGTCCGTCCTGTCGTCTCCCCTTGGGATCTGATCTGGAGGGCCGCGCTCCGTCGCGGCCGCAATCATGCGTACTTCAGAGCCGCCGGGGTCGTTCATCGACGCGCGCAGCCGGGGCAGACAGGAGTGTCTGCCCCACGGCGGGTTTTAACATCCAACAACCAAGTTCCAGCGCCCAACATCGAACCACGAACAGACATCCTTGGGGGCTTCGTCGGCTCTCGGACTTCGGCCCTCGGTGTTTCAACCGCCGCATCCCCGCCCTCGGCTCTCCGCTCCCTGCTCTCTGACCGGCCTTTCCGCGGGTCGCGGTTTCCGCTAGAGTGAACGCTTGGCCGCGGACGGGCGACCGGGGCGGCGGGAGATGCTTGTGGCGGATCGGGAGACATACCTGGTGACCGGCGGGTGCGGTTTCATCGGCTCGCACCTGGTCGAGGCGCTGGCGGGGGAGGGGCACATCGTGCGGGTGCTCGACGACCTGTCGTCGGGCTACACGCGGAATCTTGCCCATATCCGGGGCCGTGTGGAGGTCATCGTCGGCGATGTGCGCGACCCCGCGCAGGTGGCGGCGGCGATGGAGGGCATGTCGCATGTCTTCCACGAGGCGGCGCTCGTCTCCGTGTTCGACTCGGTCAACCGCCCGCGCGACAACCACGACATCAACCTCACCGGCACGCTCAACGTGCTCGAGGCCGCGCGGGCGCGCGGCGTCCGCCGCGTCGTGATGGCCAGTTCCGCGGCGGTCTACGGCAACAACCCGGACCTGCCCAAGCGCGAGGACATGCGCCCCGAGCCGGAATCGCCCTACGCGATCGGCAAGATCGGCGGCGAGTACATGGCCCGTGTCTTCCACCGCCTCTACGGCCTGGAGACGGTGGCGCTGCGTTACTTCAACGTCTACGGGCCGCGGCAGGATCCGACGTCGATGTACTCGGGCGTCATTTCGAAGTTCTCGTCGGTCCTCGCGGCGGGCGGGACGCCGAGGATCTTCGGCGACGGCGGCCAGACGCGCGATTTCGTCTTCGTCGGGGATGTCGTGCAGGCGAACCTGCTGGCCATGCGCACGCCCGCGGCCGCGGCCGGCGTCTTCAACGTCGGCACGGGGCGGCAGACTTCGCTGCTCGACCTGCTCGCGACCCTCCAGGCGATCGCCGGCCGTTCCGGGGCCCCGGAGTTCGCCGAGGCCCGTGCCGGCGACATCCGCGATTCCGTCGCCGACATCTCCCGCGCCCGCGAGGTCCTCGGCTACGAGCCGCGCGCGACGCTGCACGCGGGGCTTGCGGAACTCTGGGAAAGCCTGGAGACGCGCGGATGAGGGTTTCAGGTGTCAGGTGTCAGGTTTCAGGGAGGTGCGGAACCCGCGCTCCGGATGCCGGTCACCGTCCGTTCGGCCTGACCCGCAACTTGAAACTTGAAACTTGGAACCTGAAACTCCTCCTCCTGACACCTGAAACCTGACACCTGAAACCTCTCCCATGAACAAGTTCTACGTCACCACCCCGATCTACTACGTCAACGACCGCCCGCACATCGGGCACGCGTACACGACGATTCTGGCGGACGTCCTGGCGCGGTCGCACCGGCTGCTCGGGACGCCGACCTGGTTCCTGACGGGCACCGACGAGCACGGCCAGAAGGTGCAGCAGGCCGCGCAGAAGGCCGGCATGACGCCGCAGGAGCAGGCGGACCGGACCGTCGTGCGGTTCCAGGAGCTTTGGAAGCGGCTGGAGATCACGAACGATGATTTCATCCGGACGACCGAGCCGCGCCACAAGGAGGTCGTGCAGGGCATCCTGCAGGACCTCTACGACCGCGGCGAGATCTACCGCGCCGAGTACGACGGCTGGTACGATGTCGGCAGCGAGACGTTCGTCACCGAGAAGGACCTGAACCTGCCCGAGGGCAAGACGCCGGCGGACCTCCCCGGGATCGTCCGGATCCGCGAGGCGAACTACTTCTTCAAGATGGGCGCCTACCAGGAGTGGCTGGTCGAGTACATCGAGTCGCACCCGGAGTTCATCCAGCCCGAGACGCGTCGGAACGAGACGCTGGGCTTCCTGCGGACGAAGAAGCTGGCGGACCTGTGCATCTCGCGGCCGAAGAGCCGGCTCGCGTGGGGGATCGACCTGCCGTTCGACCGCGACTACGTCTGCTACGTCTGGTTCGACGCGCTCGTCAACTACATCAGCGCCGTCGGCTACCGCCGCGACGAGGCGGCGTTTGCCAAGTGGTGGCCGGCCTCCGTGCAACTGATCGGCAAGGACATCCTGACGACGCACACGGTGTACTGGCCGACGATGCTGAAGGCCATGGGCCTGCCGATGCCGCGCACGGTCTTCGCGCACGGCTGGTGGCTGATGGGCGACACGAAGATGAGCAAGTCGCTCGGCAACGTCGTCAACCCGATGGACATGATCGACAGGTACGGGCTCGACGCCTTCCGCTACTTCCTGATCGCCGAGATGACGCTCGGCCAGGACGCGAGTTTCTCGGAGGAGGCCTTCATCCGCCGCTACAACAGCGACCTGGCGAACGACCTTGGAAACCTGCTCAGCCGCGTCGTGAAGATGATCGGCCAGTACTGCGGCGGGAAAGTTCCGGAACCCGTCGGCACGCCGGCGCACGGCGAGGAGCGCGACCTGTGGGCGGCGCTGCAGAAGGCCGCGGCGAAGATGGAGTCGTCGCTGGCGGCCTACCAGCTCGACCGCGGGGTCGGCGAGGTCATTGCGGCCGTGCGGGCGACGAACCGTTACCTGGAGTCGCGCGCTCCGTGGACGCAGGCGAAGCAGGAGGACAAGGCCCCGCTTCACACGACGCTTTACACGGCGGTCGAGGCGCTCCGCGTCGCGGCGGCGCTGCTGCACCCGGTGATGCCGGGACGCATGGCGGAGGTGCGGAAGGCGATCGGCCTGGCCTCGGCCGAGCCGGCGATGGCCGAGATCCGGGCGTGGGGCGTCACGCCGCCGGGCTCGACGGTCGGCGTGACAGGCTCGCTGTTCCCGCGGATCCAGCCGGCCGCGCCGGCCGCGTCCGCTTCCGTCGCGCAACCGCAGCCGGCCGCGGTTCCGGCCGCGGCCGCCGTCGTGCCGGGCGTCGCGACGATCGCCTACGACGACTTCATGAAGGTCGAGTTGCGCACGGCGCGAATCCTCGAGGCCGAGAAGGTCCAGGGGGCCGACAAGCTTCTGCGGCTGCAGGTGGACGTCGGCGGGGAGACCCGGCAGATCGTCGCCGGCATCGCGAAGCACTACGCGCCCGAGGCGCTGGTCGGGAGGACGGTGGTCGTGGTCGCCAACCTGGCGCCGGCGAAAATCCGCGGTGTCGAGTCGCGCGGCATGCTGCTGGCGGCCTCCGCCGGCGATTCAATGCGCCTGGTGACGATCGACGGTGATCTCCCGTCCGGCGCCCGGGCGAAGTAGACGGCGGACGGGCCGGTTCCGGCGCGCCGGGGATCGTGGCGCGGCATTCACGGAGACATCGATGGCGGGCGAATACGTGTTCCATCTGGCCGGGCTGACGAAGCACGCGGGGAAGAACGTGATCCTCGAGGACGTGCACCTCGGGTTCTTCTTCGGCGCGAAGATCGGCGTGATCGGCGCGAACGGCGCGGGCAAGTCGTCGCTGCTGCGCGTCATGGCCGGGATTGACAAGGACTACATGGGCGAGGTCTACGTCGCTCCGCGCGTGCGGATCGGCTTCCTGGAGCAGGAGCCCCGGCTCGACCTGTCGAAGAAGGTGGGCGAGATCGTGGAGGAGGGCGTGTCCGCCTCGCGCGCGATCCTCGACCGCTACGACGAGGTGTGTACGAAGCTCGGGGAGGGTCCCTCGCCGGAGGAGGAGGCGTCGCTCAACGACGAGCTCGGCCGGCTGCAGGACACGATCGACGCGAATGACCTCTGGGAGCTGGACCACCAGGTCGAGGTCGCGATGGAGGCCCTGCGCCTCCCGCCGGCCGACCAGCCCGTCGCCCAGCTCTCCGGCGGCGAGCGCCGCCGCGTCGCGTTGTGCCGCCTGCTGATCTCGAATCCCGACGTGCTGCTGCTCGACGAGCCCACGAACCATCTCGACGCCGACTCGGTCGAGTGGATCGAGGCCTACCTCAAGCGGTTCAAGGGCACGCTGATCGTCGTCACGCACGACCGCTACTTCCTCAGCAATGTCACCGAGTGGATCCTTGAACTCGACCACGGCCGCGCGTATCCCTACAAGGGCAACTACGGCGCCTGGCTCGAGCAGCGGCGCGCGATGCTGGACGCCGAGGCGAAGCAGCAGGCCTCGCGCCGGAAGCTGATCGAACGCGAGCTGGAGTGGGTCCGGATGAGCGCCGGCGCCCGGCACTCGCGCAATCTCGCGCGCCTGAAGCGGTACGAGGAGCTCGCGGCGCAGTCGGTCGACACGCGCGAGGAGGAGATCCAGATCCAGATCCCGCCCGGGCCGCGTCTCGGCGACGTGGTCGTGCGCGCGGAGGGCCTCGCCTTCGGGTACGGCGACACGCTGCTGATGGAGGACGTGACCTTCGACCTGCCCCGCGGCGGCATCGTCGGCGTGATCGGCGCCAACGGCGCGGGCAAGACCACGCTCTTCAAGATGATCCTTGGCCAGGCGCAGCCGCTGGACGGGACGCTGAAGGTCGGCTCGACCGTCGTCGTCTCCAGCGTCGACCAGATGCGCGACTCGCTCCATGCCGACGCGACCGTCTACGAGGAGATCTGCAACGGCCGCGAGCTCATCGAACTCGGCGCGAAGACGATGAACGGGCGAGCCTACTGCTCGCGGTTCAACCTGCGCGGCGGCGACCAGCAGAAGAAGGTCGGCCTGCTCTCCGGCGGCGAGAGGAACCGCGTGCACCTCGCCAAGCTTCTCAAGAGCGGCGGCAACCTGCTGCTGCTCGACGAGCCGACCAACGACCTCGACGTCAACACGCTGCGGTCGCTCGAGGAGGCCCTGCTCTCCTTCGGCGGCTGCGCCGTGGTGATCAGCCACGACCGGTGGTTCCTCGACCGTGTTGCAACGCACATCCTTGCGTTCGAGGGCGATAGCAAGGTCGTGTGGTTCGAGGGCACCTACGCCGATTACAAGGAGGACCGCCGCCGGCGGCTCGGCGACGCCGCGGACCGTCCGCAGCGGATCCGGTTCCGTCCGATCCGGCACGGGTAGACGGGGAGTTCCAAGTTCCAAGTTACAAGTTTCAAGTTGGCGGGCATGGGATCGAGCGAAGGCGGACGTTGCGCGGGGCGGGGGAATGGCGTTAACTGATCGCAGGAGATCGCAATGACAGCCGAACCGATCCGCGCCGCGATGCCGAGGACCGCTGCCGAGATGGCGGCGCTCATCGATCACACCCTGCTGAAGCCGCAGACCACGCCGACCGAGATCGCCCGGCTGTGCGACGAGGCGGCCCTGTACCGGTTCGCCAGCGTGTGCGTGAATCCCGTCTATGTGTCCGACGCCGCCCGGCGTCTCTCGAAGGCCGGGATCGCGGTCTGCACGGTGGTCGGCTTCCCTCTCGGCGCCAGCGCGCCGGCCGCGAAGGCGGACGAGGCCCGCCGGGCCCTGGGGGAGGGCGCGCGAGAGATCGACATGGTGCTGTTCGTCGGGGGGATCAAGGCGGGGGAGGACGCCCGCGTCCACGACGACATCGCCGGCGTGGTGGCGGAGTGCCGGGCGGCGGGTGCGCTGTG
>CAYODK010000177.1:0-12263 GCA_964402695.1 uncultured Verrucomicrobiota bacterium | reverse complement strand
CCGGGATCTCGCGGTTCGCCGCATCGAACTGACCGCCGCGAAGCCGGCGGAGGCCGATGCCTCCCCGGTCCCCGATGGGCTTGCCGTGAGGCGGCCTTCGGGCATGGAACTCACGTTCGGGAACGATGCGAGTTCCGACGACGCATCGGTCTTCCGCATGCTGTCGGTCTCCAGCGTCGAGAGCTACGTCGACTGGGCCGGCGTCGAGCCGGAGCCCGGCCGGTGGGATTGGTCGAAATGGGACGCCCAGGCCGCCATCCTCGAAACGGCCGGGCTCAAGTGGGTTCCGTTCCTGATCGCCGGACCGGCCTACGCGACGCCGCGGTGGTTCCAGGATGGGCCCGACTCGCGGTTCTACCGCTGCCTCGAGCACGGGAGGGACAGCCGCGTGCAGAGCCTCTTCAATCCGGCCCTTCGACCGCAGATCGAGCGCTTCATCGCGGCCTTTGCCGGTCGCTATCGCGATCGCGGTGTCATCGAGTCGCTGCTGCTCGGCGTGACGGGCATCTACGGCGAGAGCATCTATCCCGCGGGTCCCGAGGGCGGCTGGACGGCCCGCCTCACGGGCGACTACCACAACCATGCCGGATGGTGGGCCGGCGATCCGCTCGCCGCCGCCGCGTTTCGCGACGCGATGCGAGCGCGGTACGCCGGGATCGCCGCGCTCAATCCCGCCTGGGGAACCGCGCACGCGGCGTTCGACGCCGTCGCGCCATTCCGCCCGGACCAGGCGCCGAACGACCGCGCACGCTCCGACTTCGTCGAGTGGTACCAGCAGGCGATGACCGACTGGAGTGTCTTCTGGGTGCGCACCGTCCGGAAGCACTTCCCGACGACGCCCATCTACCTGTGCACCGGCGGCGACGGTGATCCGGTGCTCGGGGCGGACTTCACCGCCCAGGCCGCCGCCATCGCCCCGTTCAACGCCGGGATCCGGATCACGAACGAAGGCAGCGACTACGCGAACAACTTCACGCTGACGCGCGAGGTCGCCACGGCGACGCGCGCCTACGGGACATACTGCGGCTTCGAGCCGGCCTCCGGGGTCGATGCGACCGGCAACGTCGCGCGCGTCTACAACGCGACCGCCTCCGGCGCGCGACAGCTCCACTGCTACACGAGCAACGTCCTGGGCGGCGATCCGGAAGCGCTGGATCTCTTCGTGCAATGGGCGCCGATGCTGTCGCCGCGGACTCCGAAGCCCGACATGGCGATCTACCTGCCGCGCGAGACGTGGGCGCTGGAGCCGGCCGCCAACGATCGGTTGCGGGCGATCGCCCGCGCCGTGCGGGATGTCGCCGACCCGGACTTCGTCACCCGGCGCACCGTCGCCGACGGCCACCTGAAGGGCGCCTCCCTGCTTCTCCTGGCCGAGGCCCCGGTGCTCGATCCCGCCGCGGCCGCCGCCATCGAGGCATGGGTGAACGCGGCGGGCACGCTGGTCGTGGCGACGCAGGCGGATTCGGCCGGCGTTGCCGGGCGCCTGCACGATCTCCGGGACTGGCGCGGCCGGATGCTGCCGAGCCTGAAGGCGACCCCGCGGGTTGTCGCAGACCGCCTTTCCGGTCCGGCCCCGGCGCGATGGACGCTCGCGATCGGATCCCCGGGCGACGAGCCCTGGCTCGATGGCGACTGGCACGGGCCCGAGATGCGGGGCGAGGCCACCTGCCGCTGGTCCGGAGCCCGTCCCCGCATCCGGCTGCCTTCGACGGCGGGCATCGCGCACAGGCTGCGTCTGGTCGCACATGTCCCCTCCACGGCA
Source organism: uncultured Verrucomicrobiota bacterium (assembly GCA_964402695.1). Classification (GTDB taxonomy): domain Bacteria; phylum Verrucomicrobiota; class Kiritimatiellia; order PWTM01; family PWTM01; genus VGWF01. Next base: position 10,501 of record CAYODK010000177.1, on the reverse strand, counting down.
CTGGGGGCCCACGGCATTGCGGTCCTCGTCGATCGACGCGAGGTCGGTCGGATTGTCCGGTCCGGTGCCGTCAACGACGTCTTCGAGGCGCCCGCGCCCGCGGCTGTCGGGGGTATCGCCATGCTCGAACTCCAGTGCGAGTCGTGGAAGCCGTCGGCCGTGTCGGGCACGACCGACGCGCGCGATCTCGGCGTCGACGTGCGGCGCGTCGAATGGAGCCGCGCCGACGCCGGCGATGCCGCGCCGGGCGAGGCGTCGCTCGTCCGCGGCGTCGATCCGGCCGCCGTCGCCGACGCGACGCGCGCCGTCGGTCGCGGCCGCGTCGTCTTCCTGCCCGGGATGTCCGCGCGCCCGCAGGACCTGGCGCGGGTCGTGGCCGCCCTGCTGCCCGGTCTCCCGGACGGCCGTCTCGACGGCCGCTATGCGACCCGCGTCGGGGAGGGGGTGCTGTGGTTCGATCCATCGAAGGCGGAGATCCGGCCGGCGCGATGACGCGCGGGCTTGCACTCCTCGCGGGGCGGCGTAGGTTGGACAAAACCGAAACAACGGAGATGCCGCCATGGCCGACCTGAAGACCGGATCGAAGGCGCCCGCGTTCAAGCTGAAGGACCAGAAGGGCGACGTTGTGTCGCTGGCCTCCCTCCAGGGGTCCAAGGTCCTCGTCTACTTCTATCCCAAGGCCGACACGCCGGGGTGCACGACGCAGTCGTGCGCCGTGCGGGACGCGCTGGGGGCGCTGAAGAAGCACGGAGTCGCAGCGGTCGGGATCAGCCCGGACAAGCCGTCGGCGCAGGCGAAGTTCGACACGAAGTACTCGCTGGGGTTCCCGCTCCTGTCCGACGAGGACCATGCGGTGGCCGAGGCCTACGGCGCATGGGGCGAGAAATCCATGTACGGGAAGAAGTACATGGGGATCGTGCGCTCCGCCTTCCTGATCGACGAGGCCGGGAAGGTGGCCGCGGCCTGGGTCGGCGTCAGCCCCGGCGACACCGTCCCCAACGTTCTGGCCGCCCTCGGCGGCTCGTGACGGCGGGGACCCGCCGCCCCGGGCCCCGCGGATGCTCTCCGCGGCGCGTCCCGTCCGCCGGCGGCTACGCGAGGTTGTAGCGGCCGGGGGACAGGATGCAGTCGGGATCGAGGACGGACTTGAGGGATCGGACGGTCTGCCAGAAGGGATCGTCGGGGCGGACGACCAGGTCCATCGAGCCGAGCCCGACGCGATAGGGCGGGCACCCCCGCTCCAGCATGTCCTCCTCCGCCTCCCGGATGCAGGCCTGCGCGGCCGCCGCGCGGACGGGGTCGTCGCGGCGGAAGGCCAGGCTGATGACACCCTCCATCGACCGGTCGTCGAGGAGGTTCACCGTGATGGCGGCCTCGAAGCCGTGACGGGCGAAGATCGCGAGAACGGCATCGAGCGCGGTTCGGACGAATGCGCCGTCGGCCGGGTAGATCGGCAGGCAGTAGAGAAGGCCGGCGTTGCCCGCGTCGGGATCGAGGCGCGAAGGCGTCTCGCCCGGCACCGGCCAGGAGACGGCGGGCAGCGTGTCGTCGGTGGGGATGCCCAGCGCCAGTTCCTGAACCGGCGTGACCGCGCGAAGAAGGGCGAGCTTGCGGGCGCAGGCGGGGATGCCGCGCAGCGCCGCGAGGACGCGTTCCGCGGTCCGTCGCAGGCCCGGGCCCAGGAAGATCACTCCGGCGATGCCGCGCAGCGCGCGGCGGATCTCCGCGCGGGCGAAGGCCTGCACGCGGGCCGGCCCGGCGATGCCCGCGACGGCGCTCCACGGGCCGAAGCCCTCGTCCCTCAGCACGGTCTCCGCGGCGGCGCGGGCGGCCGGAGCCTCGCACAGGCCGAGGGCGACCAGCTGTTCCATCAGCAGGGGGGCCAGGGTCATCCAGCTTCGCGCGCGGTTGCCGATATGGGCGACGCCCCCGATGACCCCGCGGCGGCGCAGGGAGGCGAAGGCGTCGATCAGGGCCGGCAGGGATTCCTCGCGGTCGATGCGGGCGATGACGGCGGTTTCGCGCTCGGGTTTCGGAAGCAGTTCCACGCCCGCGGCGGTGACGATGCCGAAGTTGCCCTGGGCAAAGAGGCCGTCGAGCCAGGGGCCGACACCATGGCGGTAGAGGTGGGTGGTCCGCGCGCCCGCGAAGTGGCCGAAGCCGGTGCGGATCAGTTCGCCGGTGCCGAGCACGACCTCGAGCCCCGACAGCAGCGTGGCCCGGGAGTCGAAGTAGCCCACGCCGCGGTCCAGCGCGTTGCCGACGAGGCTGGTGCCGGCGGCGGAGCCGGTGACGTTGAAGATGAGGGGCAGGCGGTCGTCCACCAGGCGCCGGTGGAGCTGGCCCTGCGTGACCCCCGCCTCGACGACGGCATAGCGCCCGGCGGTGCTGACCTCGCGGATGCGGTCGAGCGGGGAGAGATCGACGATGGCGGTGTCGTCCCGGGGCGGGAGCCGGGACCCCATGCCCCAGTTGCACCCGCGGCTTACGGGGTGCACCGGGGCGCGGTGGGCGCGGGCGATGCGGACGATGGCCTGGACCTCGGCCACGGAGCGCGGATGGAGAAGGCACGGGATCCGCCGGTCAAGGGCGCTGACGTTGCGCCGCGCGGCCGACAGGGAGGCCTCGTCGGTGCGCACCGCCCCGTCGCCGAGGGCCGCGCGCCACGCGGCGACGGCGGCTGGGGCGGCCGGGGTCATGACACCGCCGGGAAGAACATGGAGACGCGCGTGCCGTCGCCGGCGCGGCTGGTGATCTCGATCCTGCCGTCGTGGTCCTCGACGACCTGCTTGGTGATGAAGAGGCCCAGGCCGGTGCCCTTGCCCTCCTTCTTCGTCGTGAAGAAGGGTTCGAAGACGCGCTTGAGGTTCTCCGGGGGGATGCCGCACCCGTTGTCCACGACGTCGATTCGGGCCATTCCGCCCTCCCGGCCGCAGCGGATCGCCACCCGGCCGGTGGATTCGTGGACGGCCTGCAGGGCGTTGTGGATGACGTTCTGCAGCGCGCGCCGCAGGTGGGTGCGGTCGGCCGCGATCGTTGCGGATGCGCCCTCCGGCGTGACGTCGAGGCTGACGCGCGACCCCGTCACGGCGCCGCCGAGATCGCGCACGATGTCGCCGACGATGTCGGCGACGCGCACGGTGGCGAGCCGCAGCGCCGCCTTGTTCCCGAGGGAGCGCCATGTCTGCAGCACCTCCGTGCAGTGACGGAGGTTGCCCTCGATGGAGGCGAGGTACTGGCGCGCCTCCGCGGGCATGGACCCGGGCCCGGTCTGCTCCAGCGCCATCTGCAGGAGGTCGAGGTAGCCGATGACGATCGTCAGCGGGTTGCTGATGTCATGCACCATCTGCGACGAGGTCAACCCCAGCACCGCCATCCGGCGCGTGTTGGCGAGTTGCTCCTGCAGTTCGTGGTTCAGCCGCTCGAGTTCGCCCAGCGCCCCGGACTTGCGGCGGCGCTCGTCGGTGCGCTTGATGTTCTCCCGCACGAGTCTCAGCATGTCGTCCACATCGAACGGCTTGCAGAGGTAGTCGTTCGCGCCGAGCCGGATCGCCTCCCGGGCCGTGGTCAGGTCCCCGTAGCCGGTCAGCATGACGACCGAGGTCTCCCGGTCGATGTCCCGGATGAGGCGGAGACCTTCGATGCCGTTCGTTCCGGGCATCTTGATATCGCTGATGATCACGTCCGGAGGCGTCGCCTTCAGGGCGGCGAGGCCGGCGGCAACCGAGTCGGCCAGGACGACCTCGTAGTCGTTCTTGAGCAGGATCCGCAGGCTTTCCCGCGGTCCTTTCTCGTCGTCGATGACCAGCACCCGGCGGCGGGGGGCGTTCATGGATCAGTTGAACCGGTAGCGGTAGCTGACGGCGACGAGTTGAGGGTCGAGGTCGTAGACGCCGTTGAAGGCCGGATTCTGATTGCCGGTGACGGTGCGGTCATCCACGAGGCTCAGGGTCCAGACGAGGTCCACCGCGTGGTTGCCCTTGTGGTAGCCCGCGCCGACGGCGATGACGTGGCGGTCCTCGTCCGGCAGCAGGGGCGAAAACGTCCGGTTCGGGACGGGGGTCGGGACGTAGCTGTAGCCGGCGCGGAGAACCCAGTCGGCGGCGCAGGCCCAGTCGACGCCGAAATTGAAGGTCCACGTGTCGTCCCAGTCGTACGGGATGGCGCCCGTGCCGGAGGGATCGGCCAGCGGCTGGTTGGCGCCGGCATCGATCGGGAGCGATTCCATGGCGGACCAGCCGAGCCACTCGACATCGGCCTCGACGCGGAGGGTGTCGGTCAGTTCGACGCCATAGCCGATCGTGGCGATGCCGGGGAACTCCATCTCGGTCTCGAAGTCGCTGTTGCCGAGGCCCGGGGCGGAGGGGGCGCCGCGCAGGTTGAAATCGCCCTCGTACTTGACCGTGACGGGGCTCCGGTAGGTCAGCGCGAGCCGGTGGGCGTCGGCCAGCTTGACCGTCAGGCCGACGTTGGCGCCGACGCCGAGGCCGGAGGTCTCGACGCGCGCCTCGCCCGCGGGCAGGCCCGGAGGGAAGCCGGGCAGGGCGCTCCAGGGCACGACCTGGCGGAACTCCAGCGTCGACGCGAAGACGTCCAGTCCCGCGCCCACGGCGACGCGGTCGTTGATCCGCCACCCGGCCGAGGGGTTGAAGTTGACCAGCGACATCTGGGCGAAGTACGGCGAGACCATGGCGACGCCGCTGTCCTGGGCCCACTCGACCGACTGGCCGAACGGCGTCGTCAGGCCGAGGCCGCCGACCACGTTGTCGGAGAGCGGAAGCGCATAGTAGATGTTGGGCAGGACCTGCCAGGCGTCGTCCGACGCGGCTGCGAAGCCGGCGGCGGCCCTCAGTTCGGTTTCCATGCTTGCCAGGGTGAGCGCGACCTCGATCTCCGGGGCCGCGAGGAACGCCAGATTGGCGGGGTTGTAGCTGACGGCCGAGGCGTCGTCCGCCTGGGCCGCGAATGCATTTCCGCGCCCAAGGCCGGCCGCACCCGGCGGAGGGTTGCGGAACCCGTCGGCCAGGGCGGAGGATGCACACAGGGCCATCGCCAGGACGGCGGTGACGCACAGGTCTGCGGAGCGGGCGATCCTATTCATGCCGGTTTCCCTTTCACTGGTTCCCACACAGGTTCCGTCACCCGAACATCCAAACACCATTAGGCTTGTCTCCGGGGCCGTATCGCGTCTTATATACCACAACGTGTGCCGCGTCCGACAGCGGCCGCGGGGCGGCCGATACAGGCCGCTTCGGGAAGACTAAAGGCAGCGCTCGGGGGGCTGTAAAGACAATTTGCAGCGGAATCGTGAGGGGATTCCCCAGGCGGGGCGAATGACACGACAGAACAGGGTGGTGATCACCGGGGTCGGGGTACTCGCAGCCACCGGCATCGGCGTGGATTCGTTCTGGAGCGCCCTGCTGGCGGGTCGAAGCGGAGTTCGCGCGATTTCTCTCTTCGATGCCGGCGATCTTCCGTGCCGCATCGCCGGCGAGGTGCCGTCCTTCGATCCCTGCGCGTACATCGATTCGGCATTCAAACCTTCCCGCTGGGGACGGACCTCGCAACTGGCGGCCGTGGCGGCGGGGGAGGCGCTGAGGTCCGCGCGGCTTGTGAACGGAGATCTTCCCAACGGCGAGCGGATCCCGGTGTATCTCGGGGTCAGCACGAGCGACACCGGGATCATCGAGAAGCAGGTCCTGAGGATCTCTCAGCGCGGAGGGCGCTCGGCAAGCCCGTTGACCGCGATCTCCTCGCTTCCGCAGGCGGCGGCGGGCGCCATTGTGCGAGCCCTGGGACTGAACGCGAACGCCATCACGTTTTCCACCGGCTGTCCGGCCGGGCTCGATGCGATCGGCCATGCCATGGACCAGATTCAGGACGGCCACGCCGATGTGGCCCTGGCCGGCGGCGCCGACGCGCCCATCACCATGCTGACGGTGGCCACGTTCTGCGCGGGCGGCGATGTGTCCTGCAACAACGAGCATCCGGACGAGGCCAGCCGTCCCTACGATCTCCGGCGGGATGGTGGCATCATCGCCGAGGGCGCCTCGGTCGTCGTGCTTGAGAATCATGCACACGCCCTGGCGCGGGGCGCGCGGATTCTCGCCGAGATCGTCAGTTACGGCGCGGCCACGGATTCCGATCCGAAGCTCCCCGGCGGCGGTCTGGAATGGAGCATGCGTCTCGCCTTGATGAATGCGGGGATGCTTCCCTCCGACGTGGACTGCGTCTGCGGCCATGGCCCCAGCGATCCGTTGCTGGATGCGGTCGAGGTCGACATGGTGAAGCGGTCGCTGGGCAGGCATGCATACAAGATCGCCCTGAGTTCGATCAAGGGGGCGATCGGGAACCCCCTGGCCGCGACCGGAGGCTGCCAGTTGGTGGCGAGTGCGCTGAGCCTGTCCGAGGGCCTCGTGCCTCCGATCGCGAACTACCGGGTGCCCGATCCGCGGTGTGATCTGGATTGCGTGGCCGGGGCGCCCCGGCGAGCGCACCCCCGCGTGGTCCTGATCAACAACCACGGGTTCGGGGGCAGCAACAGCACGCTGGTGGTGCGCCGTTGGGAGGGGCTGTGAGCCTCGTGTCCTACGCGCTGGCGTTCAGCTGCGTGATTAGTGTCATCGTCGGGGGGCTGGTCTTCTTCACGAATCCCGGCCGGCTGCCCAATCGCCAGTTCCTGATCCTCTCCATCCATCTGTCGGCGTGGGCCGCCAGCGTGCAGATGGTCGTGCTGTCCCTATCGCCCGACGCCGCGGCGCTCTGGATCCGCGTTGCCTCGATCGTTACCGCGTTCTTCCCGGCGAGTTTCACACTCATGAGGCTGTCGATCACCCGGCGGACGCAGACCCTCCTGTCGCTGTACCGCTCGACCGGGATCTACCTGGCGGTGGGCGCCGGCGTGGCGGCTCTGTGCGCCTCGCCCGTTTTCCTCCGAGGCGTCCGGCTGGCCCTTCCGGAGGCCGCGGGCCCCATCATCCCGGAGGCCATGTACGGCCCCGGCTTCCCCGTCTACATCGTCTACTTCATCACCGCGTGTACCGTGGCCGGCATCGGTTTCCGGAACGAGTTCGTTCGATCGCGTGGCGTGGAGCGGTCGGAATTGCAGTACATGCTGCTCGGCTTCGGCGCCAGCTTCGCGGTGGGCGCCGTGGCGTCGCTGCTGGTGCCGCTCCTGAGCGGGAGCAACCGGTCGAGCCAATTCGGACCGCTGGGCATCGTGTTGCTGGACCTGATCGTCGCGTACGGCATCGCGCGCCACCGGATCCTCGACGTGACGACGGTGTTGCGGCGGACGATCTCGTTTGCCCTGTTCGTCGTGGTTGTGGTCGTCCTTTTCCTCGCGCTCCATCAAGCCGGCCTCTGGGCCCTGTCCTCCTACGGGATCGAGGCCCCGCTGGCGCTCGCCACGGTGTCGGCCGTGCTGGTGGTGCTGGCGATGGTGCCGCTCCAGGGGAGGATCGAGCGCATCGCGGGCCACATGATCCGGAGCCCGCTCGCCTACGGCGCCTCGACCGCCCTCCAACGCACGTCCCGCCTGCTGGAGGGCATCACGACGTTCGACGATCTCCTGCCGCGGTTCGCCTCCCTTCTGCAGGAATTCACGGACGCTGAGTCGGTCGCGATCTGGATCCGGGAGGACGGCGGGTTCGTGCGGCACGCGCGGCTGACCGGCGACCGCGAGACGACGGACCGCCTCGACTCCGGGGACCCCCTCGTGGTGGCCTTGACCGCGGAGGGGCATCCGCTCGTCGATCATGTGATCGAGCGACAGCTTTCAACTCCGGCCCTGACCGCCGCGCTCCAGCGCATGCGCGACATGTCCCTTCCCGTGGTTGTGGGGCTCCACACCAAGCGGGTGTTGCGCGGGCTGGTCGGCCTGGGCGACAAGAGATCGGGGGGCATCTATGACCAGACCGAGCAGGACACGCTGCGCTTGATGTGCGACCAGTTCGCCGTCGCGCTGGACAACGCCCTGCTCTTCACGGCGCTTCAAGACGAGAAGATCCACCGCGAAATCCTGCTCGAGAACCTCTCGAGCGGCGTCATCGCCTGCGACGCGGAGCGGCGGATCACGCTGCTCAACCGCGAGGCGTCGCGCATCCTGAAGGCGCCGGCCGCGGACCTGGCGGGGCGGGGGATCGAGGCGCTGCCCCCGGGGCTGGCGGAGCCGCTGGATCAGACGCTCACAGCCGGACGGGGGGTGCACGATGCCGACCTGGTCCTGTCGGACGGCGAGGTCACGCACCTGCGGTTGAGTAGTTCCTTGATCACCGGCCTCGAGGGACGCCGGCTGGGCGCCCTGGTGGTGCTCAACGACGTGACGATGCTGCGCAGGATGGAGGACCGCATGCGCCGGGCCGACCGGCTGGCGAGCGTCGGCACGCTGGCCGCCGGCATGGCGCACGAGATCAAGAACCCGCTCGTCTCGATCAAGACGTTCGTCCAGGTGCTGCCGCGCGCGTTCGACGACCCCGAGGTGCGCTCGACGTTCTGCCCCCTGATCGAGAGCGAGGTCAGCCGCATCGACACGGTCGTCAACCACCTCCTCAACTTCGCCCGCCCCGCCAAGGCGTCGCTGCAGCCCACGCATCTCCACCCCGTGCTCGTCCACACGCTCCGGCTCGTCGAGCCCCGCCTCCGGTCGAAGGGGATCACGCTGGAGACCGTGTTCGACGCGCCGGCGGACCTGATCGAAGGGGATGCCAGCCTGCTTGAGCAGGTGTTCATCAACCTGTATTTTAACGCCGTGGACGCCATGTCGTCCGGAGGGCGGCTGCGGGTGGAGACGAGCGTCGCACAGGTGGAGACCGGCGACCGGGACCTCTGGGGGGCCCCGGTGCGCGTCCGCCGTCTCCGGGTGACCGTCCGCGACACCGGTCACGGGATCCGGCCCGAGGATCTGGCCCACGTGTTCGACCCCTTCTTCACGACGAAGTCCGAGGGGTCCGGACTCGGCCTCGCCATCGCCTACGGCATCATCCAGGAGCACCGCGGTTCGTTCGACGTGGAGAGCCGCGTGGGCGAGGGCACGTCGTTCCACATCGCGTTCCCGCTGGCCGCAGAGGGGGGCGCCCTGTGAGCCTCCTTCCCACGGCGCTGCTCTACACGCGCGACCCGCAGATCACGGAGCGCATCCGCGGATCGCTGGTCATGGTGGCGCGCGTCCAGCCGGCCGCGTCGGTGGACGATCTCGACCGCCTTCTCGCCCAGCACGACCCCGCGCTCGTCATCGCCGACATGCGGGACGGCGCCGGCGGCCAGCAGGTCCTCGAGTTCATCCGCCGCTGGCCCCAGACGGTCTTCATCGCCCTCGGGGACCGCCGGTCCGACCCGCTCCGGCTGGCGATGCGGTCGGGCGCGTTCGGGGCCGAGGACCTCGACCCCGACCTGTGGCGCCTGCAGTCGCTCGTCGACCGCGGTCTCGAGAGCCTGCGGCTGAGGCGCGAGGTCGCCCGCCTGCAGGCGGCGCCGCCGGAGGCGCCGTCGCCCCTTCCGCCGCTGCGCGGCGACCGCGCATCCTACGGCGTCGGCGGGGCGACGCCCCTGTGGCACCTGACGCTCGCGATGCGGAACATCGAGGACGTCGGCTCGCTGTTCGTGCGCACCGTCGAGGGCATCTCGGCGGCGATGCTGCTGTCGCGCGTCGGGATCTTCGCGCGCGATGCGGCCGCCGGCCGCTACCGGCTCCGCGCGGGGGCCGGTTGTCTCGAGGCCACGCAGGCGACCGAGTTCGAGGCGGACGACCCTCTCGTGCGCTGGATGGAGCGCCATTCGCACCTGGTGTCGCTGCCGCTGCTCGCCCACATCGCGCGGCCCGAGGACCGCCTCATGCTGAGCCGCGCGCTCGACCTGATGGGCGCCGAGGCGATCGCCCCGTTCTTCGCGCGCGGGCGCCTCTACGGATGGCTCTTCGTCGGGCGCCGGGCGACCGGCGCCCCGTTCACCTACGCCGACCTCGAGGAGCTCTCCGTCCTCGCCGGCCATGTCTCGACGATCATCGAGAACGCCTACCTGTACGAGGAGGCCGCCCGCCAGCGCACCCTGGCCGAGACCCTGCTGCACTCCATCCCCTCCGGCATCCTGGCGGTCGCCGAGGACGGGGTCGTCCGCCTCTGCAACGCGGAGGCGGCGCGCATCCTGGGGACCGATGCGGCCGCGCTCGTCGGCCGGCCCGTCGAGGCCGCGGGAAGCCGGCTGGCGGACCTCCTGCGGAGGGCGCTCGCGGAGGAGGATGCGACCGGCCGCCAGGAATGGGCCGACCCGGCCACGGGGTCGTCCATCGCGGTCCTCGGCCGCCGGCTGGTGCACGGGGGCGCGTGCCTTGGCGCGGTCGCGGTCCTCGACGACCGCACCGAGAGCGAGCGTCTCGCCCGCCGCGCGGAGGAACTGGAGCGCGCGGCGTTCTGGAACGATCTGGCCGCCGCGATGTCGCACGAGATCCGCAACCCGCTCACCGCGATCAAGACCTACGCCCAGCTCCTGCCCCAGCGCTACGCCG